>CAVKKE010000176.1:0-5264 GCA_963656875.1 Barnesiella intestinihominis
TGCAAGGATGTCTGTATGGAATCCACGGGAAAGTACTGGATTCCAATCTATAATATCCTTGAGCCTTCTTGCAAAATCGTCCTTGCACATCCGAAATATGTGAAGTCGATTCGTGGAAAGAAAACGGATAAGAAAGATGCAAAGTGGATCGCTGATATTTTTAAGCACGATCTTGTCAATGGAAGCTTCATTCCTCCTGCTGACATTCGCCAGCTGCGAGACTTAGTTCGATACCGCTGCAAGCTCAACAACTTTATCGTTGGAGAGAAGAATCGTGCCCAAAACTGCCTTACTGTTTCTAACTACAAGCTAGACGATGTTTTCTCAGATGTTTTTGGAAAAGCTGCATCTCGAATTACCTCGTATCTTTTGGAGCATCCAAATGAGCCATTGACAGATGTGGCTCAATTTCGGACCAAGGGGATGAAAGCAACTGATGAAGAACTTCAAGCTGCCGTTAACGGAAACATGTGCGAAGAACAATCCGAGAAACTCCGCATTATCCGTTCTCACATGGACGATTTGAACCGTTGCAAAGCTAATCTTGAATCTCTGATTATCTCTACTGCTGAAAAATATCTTCCTCAACTTGAACTTGTTATGTCGGTGCCGGGTATCCAAACATTTTCTGCTATCTCTGTAATTGCTGAAATTGGTGTGGATATGACCGTGTTTCCCTCCTCTAAGCATCTTTGCTCATGGGCTGGGCTTACGCCACAGAACAATGAGAGTGCCGGAAAGAAAAAGACTACCAGAATTTCCAGAGCGGGCGTTTACATTAAGCCTTTGCTGGTTCAATGCGCACTCTGCGCTATTCGTGCCAAGAAAAATCCAGAAATTCGTAACCGCTATCTCTCCATTAAAAAGCGCAGAGGTCACAAGAAAGCAATTATTGCTATCGCTAGAATGCTGCTTACTGCCATCTACAACATTCTGAAGAAAAATGAACCTTACAATTCAGAACTATATCGCAAATCTGACGTTCCGCCGATTCAGCGAACGGTTTCTATGGATGAGGCTGTTTTTATTCTGCAACGCCAAGGATATCTGATCGTTCCCTGTGCTCCTTAGTTCAATTTGCCTAACCATGCTCCCTTTTACGGGGGCTGGCTTTCTTGCGCCATTTTTTCATTTGTGGTTATCTCTGAATGTTTCAAACTTTTCTCCTGCGATCAATGTGCGTCGTTCTGGCTTCAGTATGACAGAATGCAGCGTATTTGGCAAGCAACCCGTTGTTGCGCCGGCACAGGAGAGATCAGCCTTTTTCGGGGTGCTTCCGCCGCCGCTCTGCGATCCACCACGGCAGATACATGATCGTCAGCGCCAGAGCGATGGCAGGCAGGAAGCCCAGGATATAATATTTTTCTCCCAGCCATGCCGTGAAAGTGCTGGTGATGACATTGCCGTAAGGATTATTCAGAAAGTAGAAATTCGTTTTCAGCGGCTTATTCAAAAAGTAGATGGGCAGGGCAGAGCCGAACAGAAACGCCAGCACCATGGGCACCCGGCGCACACTGGGCCGGTATCCGCCCACAACAAGAAGCACCGGGTATAACACCAGCAGCGCATGAATGCTGACCGAGTGCAGATTGATGAGCGTCCACCAGCTGGGCACGTCCCGCCAGCTGGGGCACAGTAGCGCCAGCATTGCCCCGGGAATGCACAGGGCGTAGAGCTCTTCCTTGCACCAGTTCTGGTCTGTGACGGTGTTGTACAGGCAGACAAACACATTGATGCTGCACAGGTGCAGGGGCAGATAGCTCCAGTTCCATTGGCCGGTCAGGGCCATGCCCAGCAGCAGGGCGGCTTCGTCGGCCAGAAGCGCCAGCGTGACCCCCACGAGGATGTGCCGCTGCGTGCGGGCACCGGCCCGGCGGTACCACACCGCCATGCCGACGATGAACAGGGCTGAAAGGATCAGCTCCACCCAATGCACCGCCCCGAACAGCGGGTAGCACTCGTACCCCAGGCCGTATTCCAGCGCTGTGATGTCGTAGGATTTCCAGAAGTCATTCATAGTTCCACCGCCTTCCGGCCCTATCATAGCGCGGAACGCGCAGAAACGAAAGCGTTTTTCGCAAAAAAGCACAAAACAGGGTGCGTTCCGGGGCGAAATGTGATATCTTATAGGGTAGTACGAACAAACAACCCTGTTTGGCACAAAGGAGAGGAAAGTATATGACACTGGAAACTGGCATCCGCGGCGAGCAGAGCGTTCTCGTCACCGAAGCAAACACCGCCAAAACCATGGGCAGCGGCACGCTGGACGTGTTTGCAACCCCTGCGCTGGTGGCTCTGGCCGAAAAGACCTGCTGGATGAGCGTGGCTGACGCTCTGGACGAGGGCAATGGCTCTGTGGGCACCAAGCTGGAGCTGGAGCACACCGCCCCCACCCCTGTGGGCATGACTGTCACCTGCGAGAGCGAGCTGGTGGCCGTGGAGGGTCGCAAGCTGACCTTCAAGGTCACTCTGCATGACGAGAAGGGCCCCGTGGGCGGCGGCACCCATGAGCGTTTTGTCATCAACAACGCCAAGTTCGCAGCCAAGGCCGAGAGCAAGAAGGGGTAAAAGGTAAACAGGCTCGCCCTCTCAGTCACCTTCGGTGCCAGCTCTCCCAAGGGGAGAGCCCTTGGCAAGACCGGAAACTTTACCGCACTGCCAAAGGCTCCCACTTTGGGGGAGCTGTCGAGCGAATGCGAGACTGAGAGGGCGAG
The DNA here is from genome assembly GCA_963656875.1 of Barnesiella intestinihominis. GTDB lineage: Bacteria > Bacillota > Clostridia > Oscillospirales > Ruminococcaceae > Faecalibacterium. Next base: position 2,715 of record CAVKKE010000176.1, read on the forward strand.
GACGCTGACGGAAGAAGATTACTCTTCATCTTTTGGCTCTGTATGCTCTAGCCTGATCGGCGGCAAGTCGGCTTCCAGCAGCTGCTCTTCGGCGCGCTGCTGGGCTTCCTGCAAAAGCTGTGCGGCCTGCACACTGGCGCGGAACAGCTCAAAATACATCGCTTTATAATCCGGCGCGGCCCACACCTCCTTGCATCGTTGTGGGGATAGTTTTTCCCACACAAGGGGCGGTATGCATGGGCTGATATCTGAAAAAGAGGAATCGCATCATTATGAAAAACAAGAACCTTTCGTGGTTTGCGGCCCTGCTGGTGTTCGCCCTGCTGCTGTGGTGCACGGCGGCCACTCCCGGCAAGATCGCAGCTCCTTCCACCTATACCTGCTCGGTGTACAGCACCATTTTTTCGCTGCTGCCGCCGGTGATCGCCATCGTGCTGGCTCTGAACACCAAGGAAGTCTACACTTCCCTGCTGGTGGGCATCGCGTCCGGCGCACTGCTGTACGCCAACGGCAACCTTGAACTTGCCATCAACACCCTGTTCTTCAATGAAGACGGCGGCATGGTGGCCAAACTCTCGGACAGCAGCAATGTGGGCATTCTGGTGTTCCTGGTCATGCTGGGCATCTTGGTGGCCCTGATGAACAAGGCCGGCGGCTCTGCCGCCTTCGGCCGCTGGGCATCCACCCACATCCACACCCGCGCAGGCGCACAGTTCGCCACCCTGATGCTGGGCGTGCTGATCTTTGTGGACGACTATTTCAACTGCCTGACCGTCGGCTCGGTCATGCGCCCCGTCACCGACCGGCAGAAAGTCTCCCGCGCAAAGCTGGCCTACCTCATCGACGCCACCGCGGCCCCTGTGTGCATCATTGCACCGGTGTCCAGCTGGGCGGCTGCGGTCACTTCCAGCGTGCCCGAGGGCTCCGGCATCAACGGCTTCACCATGTTCCTGCGCACCATTCCTTATAATTATTACGCCATCCTCACCCTTGCAATGATCCTCTTCCTGATCTTCACCGGCACGGACTACGGCCCCATGAAGCTCAATGAGGACAACGCGAAGAACGGCGACCTGTTCACCACCGAAGACCGCCCCTACGGCGACGACGTGGACGACGGCACTGACACCAAGGGCCACGTCATCGACCTGATCGCCCCGGTGCTGGTGCTGATCGCGGCCTGCATCTTCGGCATGATCTACACCGGCGGTTTCTTCGAGGGTGTGGACTTTGTCACTGCCTTTGCGGACTGCGACGCTTCTGCGGGCCTTGTGCTGGGCAGCAGCATTGCACTGCTGTTCACCTTCATCTTCTACCGCGTGCGCGAGGTCATGACCTTCCAGGACTTTGCCGCCTGCATCCCCGAGGGCTTCAAGGCCATGGTCAGCCCCATGCTGATCCTGACCCTTGCCTGGACGCTGTCCGGCATGACCGGCCTGCTGGGTGCCAAGTATTATGTGGCCAACCTGCTGGGCGGCTCTGCTGCGGCCCTGCAGTACATGCTGCCGGTCATCATTTTCCTGGTGGCAGTGTTCCTGGCTTTTGCCACCGGCACTTCCTGGGGCACCTTCTCCATTCTCATCCCCATCGTGTGCCATGCGTTCCCGGATGGTGAGATGCTGGTCATCTCCATTGCTGCCTGCCTGTCCGGCGCTGTGTGCGGCGATCACTGCTCCCCCATCTCGGACACCACCATCATGGCGTCTGCCGGTGCTCACTGCAGCCATGTGAACCATGTGTCCACTCAGCTGCCCTACGCCATCACGGCGGCTTCCTGCTCGGCAGTCTGCTATGTCATCACCGGCATTGCACAGGCCGTTCTGGGCGCAAACGGCAGTCTGTTCACCTCGCTGGTGCTGCTGGCTGTGGCCATCGTGGTGGAGCTGGTGGTGCTCAGCGTCATCCGTACCCGCACGATGAAAAAAGCAGCGGAATAATTTTCAGCTGCAAAACCGCAAAATTCCGCTTTGCGCCGCGGGCAAAATGTGGTATACTTAAAGAAAATGAACTATCGGAGGCACGCGACTCATGCTGGAACAGGCATTTCAGGACGTCTACACCAAATTCAAGCTGCATTTCTACCAGAACGTTTTTCAGCGTTTTGCCACCCGTGAAGCCACGCTGACCACGGTGGAATCCTTCTGCATGGAGGGTATCATGGCCATGGGCGAGCCCACCATTGCGGAGTTCTCCCGCATGATGCAGATCTCCACCCCCAACGCAGCCTACAAAATCGGCAGTCTGGTGAAAAAAGGCTATGTAGAAAAGATCCAGTCCACCACCGACCGGCGCGAATACCACCTGCGCCCGACCCAGAAGTATATCGACTACTACAACATCAGCTATTCCTATCTGCACACCGTGGTGGAGCGCGCCCGCGAGCGCTTCTCTCCCGAGGACTGCGCAAAGCTGGAAGAGATGCTCACCGTTGTGAGCACGGAGCTGATGCCGGAGCTGGACATGCCCAAAAAGGAAGACTGAGCTCAGATAAAAAAGGGCTGTCGCAAAATAGCGAGGGCGAAAGAAGTTGAAAACATCAGAAAAGAAAGC
>CAVKKE010000177.1:0-5261 GCA_963656875.1 Barnesiella intestinihominis
GAATACAGGCCGCCGAACACGGGCTGCATCACGTTGACGCCGTTGGAGACGGTCCAGGCGTTCTGCAGGTCGGGGTGGATCATGATCATGCCGATGACTGCACCCAGATACGGATTGCCGCCGAAGACCTTTGCGGCAGAGTAGGCGATGAGGATGGGCAGGAAGGTGTAAGCAGTGTTGGAGAACAGCTTGGCGAACACATACACCGAGCCGGTGGTGTCGATGTTCAAAAAGCCGTTGTTGACCATGAAGTTCAGCGCTTCCATGATGCCCATGAGGAAGCCGGACGCCACGATGGCGGGGATGATGGGCACAAAGATGTCGCCCAGAGTTTTGATGGCCCGCTGATACCACGGAGCCTTGGCAGCTGCGGCCTGCTTCACGTCCTCTTTGGAGCCGCCTTCGATGCCGGCCAGCTGGATGAACTCGTCGTAGACCTTGTTCACAGTGCCGGTGCCGAAGATGATCTGCAGTTGGCCCTGTGCCTCAAAGACGCCCTTTGCGCCCTCAGCGTTTTCCAGCTCCTTTTTGTTGACTTTGCTGTTGTCTGCAATGACCAGACGCAGGCGGGTGGCGCAGTGTGCCGCCGAGACGATGTTCTCTTTGCCGCCGATGCAGTCCAGAACCTGCTGTGCCGCGTGTTTGTAATCCATAGCTTTCTCCTTTTCCTGAATGTGGGTGGGTCAACGATTTTACTTGAAATCGGTTTCGTTGACATTATTATACGCTGACAGAAGATTTATTTCCATTCGCGGAGGGCATAAAGATGCATATGGCTCTGTTATTGATTTCACACGGTTTCATATGACGGTTGGGTAAAAGTGACGAAAATGGGCGGGATTTTTTTGGCAGGACAGTGGAGAGCTTTCTACGCAAATGCGACGGGCCATTCCATTGCCCGCCCTACCACCTCCGGTGGCAGGGGCCCACCCGCCGGATCATTTGCTTTGGAAACTCTCCACCGTCCTGCCGGGGAAAATGCAGCTGCCCGGGCCAGCGTGCCGGGAGTTTCTCCAAGGACTTCCGGGAGGTGGGGCCCCGGTGCACAGCACTGGGGCGGGACAGGTGTCCCGGGCTGTCCGAGGAGAAATTACCGGTGCACTGGCCTTAATCCCCAGTGCTTTCTCTTTCCATCAGTTCAAACCCCAGCATCTGGCTCCGGGGGATGGCTTTCGGCTCGTTCAGCAGCTCCATCAGCAGGGCAGCAGCGTCTTTCCCGGCGGTCTTATAGTGCAGGTGGGCGCTCGTCAGGGGCACAAATGCACAGCGTCCCACCTTGCTGTCACCCACCGATGCGATCATCAGGTCTTCCGGGATGCGGATGCCGTGTTCCCGGCAATACTGCATGGCACCCAGCGCAATGGCGTCGGTGGCGCAGAACAGACAATCGATGTGCTTGTCTCGTCCCAGCAGTTTTGCGGCCTGCTCGTAGCCGGACTCCTGGCTGAACTTCGCTACAGCCATCCGCTCAGGGTGCAGGGGAAGCCCTGCTTCTTTCAGGGCTGCTTCAAAGCCCGCCCGGCGCTGATGGCCTGCGCATTTGTCCAGCAGCGTTACGCCGATGTAGCCGGGGGATTTGCGGCCTTTTGTCAGCATGTGGGCCGTCGCTGCCTGCGCGGCCCCAGCGTCGTCGTGGTACACCGAGCAGTAGCCGGGGAAATTCTGGCCCAGGATCACCACCGGCACATGCAGATGCTCCAGCACTGCTTTGTGCTCCGGAGTGAACAGCGCCGCAATGAGGATGATGCCGTCCACGCTGCGCTGGCGCAGAGTGTCCAGCGCGCGGATCTCTTTCTTGGTGTCGTTGTCGGTGTTGATGAGCAGCAGCTGATAGCCGGACTCTTCCAGTATGCTGCCGATGCCCTCCACCATGCGGGGGCAGCTGTCGCTGGAAAGCTTGGGCAGGATGACGCCCACCTGCCGTGTGCGGCGTGTGCGGAGCATCTGAGCCTGCACGCTGGGGTGATAGCCCGTGGCTTCGATGGCAGCTTCGATGAGGGCACGTTTGTCGGCGCTGAGATAGCCGCCGTTGAAATAGCGGCTGACAGCGGCCTTGGAGACGCCTGCGCATTGGGCAAATTCGGTGATGTTCATAGTGACACCTTCTTCAAGATTAAGAGAATGATTTAGAATTGTCTCCGCTTCGCTCTGACAATAGTAGCGGAAAATTTATTTTTTATTTGCACAGAGGAAAATCCTGCGGGATTTTCCTCTGTGCTTTTTCACGGGAAAGGCCGTAAAGGAAAACGGCATTAGCCGGACTCCTCCAGTCACCTTCGGTGACAGCCCCCTCAGAGATGGGGCCCTTGGCAAAACCGGAAAACTTACCGTACTGTCAAGAGCTCCCTCCATGAGGGAGCTGGCAAAGCCATTGGGCTTTGACTGAAGGAGTCTTGTGTCTGCGCTCTACGAGGGAAACAAGTCAACTCTGCTATCGATTCCAGTATAGGAAATCCAGAACAGTAAGTCAACATTTTGTGCCATACACCGCATAAAATGTTGACTTGAATTTTTTGGTGTGCTAGAATATGCCGATGTGTGCAAAACTACGGGAAAGGAAACTTTGATGAACCTGACAAAACAGTTTTTCAAATATGTGTCCCAGAACATCTTCGGCCTGCTGGGCACCTCCTGCTATATTCTGGCCGATACCTATTTCATCTCGCAGGCGGCGGGCACCGACGGCGTGACCCTGCTGAACCTCTGCCTGCCCGTTTATAACTTCATTTTTGCCATCGGCTCCATGATCGGCCTGGGCGCGGCCACCCGTTATGCCATCCTCAAGGCGCAGGGTGATGAGCGCTGCCAGCGCTACTTCTCCAACGCCATTTTCTGCGCCTGCATCCTCAGCGTGCCGTTTTTGCTGGTGGGAATTTTCAGCCCCGGGGGCCTTCTGAAGCTCATGGGCGGCGACGCGGGCATCGTGGCGCTGGGCATCCCTTACGCCCGCATCTTTTTGATGTTCACGCCCTTTTTCATGTGCAATTACATCGTGGCTGCCTTTGTCCGCAATGACGGCGACCCCTCCCTCGCCATGGTGGCGACGCTGAGCGGAAGCCTGTTCAATGTGGTGTTTGACTATATTTTCATGTTCCCCATGGGTCTGGGGCTGGCCGGTGCTGCACTGGCAACGGCCGTTGCGCCCATCATCAGCATTGCCATTTGCAGCCGCCACTTCTTTAAAAAGGAGAACAGCGTGGAGTTTGCGCGCCGTATGCCCTCGGTGAAGCTGCTGGGCCAGAGCTGTCAGCTGGGCATTTCTGGCTTTGTGGGCGAGATGTCCTCCGGCGTCACCACCACTGTGTTCAACTTCCTGCTGCTGGGTCTGGCGGGCAACGTGGCCGTGGCGGCTTACGGCGTCGTGGCGAACTTTGCACTGGTGGCAACTGCCATCTTCAACGGCGTGGCTCAAGGCGCCCAGCCGCTGGTGAGCGAGTGCTACGGCAAGAGCGATAAGGCCGGGGCCAAAAAGCTGCTCATCCTCGGTAGCTGCACCGCACTGGTGCTGGCCGCTGTGCTGTACAGTGTGATCTTTGGAGCCACGGATGCGCTGGTGGGCGTGTTCAACAGCGAAAATTCTGCCCAGATGGCCGAGTTCGCCCACATGGGTATGCGGCTGTACTTCGTCGGTTATTTCTTTGCCGGGTTCAACATCGTGGCGGCAGGCTATCTGAGCGCCACCAACCGCCCGGTGGAAGCGTCCATCACTTCCATCTGCCGCGGCATGGTGGCCATCGTGGCCTGTTCGCTGGTCATGAGCCGCCTGTTCGGCATGAACGGCGTGTGGGCAGCATTCCCGGTGTCGGAACTGCTCACGGCGGCACTGACGCTCGTTTTGCTGCTGCGGAACAGAAAGCCGGCAGAGCAGTCCTGACGCTTCCCGGAAGTGTCAAAAAAATGTAAAAAACGGCTTCCTTCCTTGAAGAATAAGGAAAGAACGGGTATACTGGATATGAAATGACTGGTTAAAAATCTTAATCGGATGAGGGATGCGGGAAGAGGAAACTTATGGATCCTTATTATACAGCAAACACAGTGTTTGTGGTGTTTGCAATGATGACCATGCTTGCGGCAGTGAACTTCAACACGACTTTGGACCGGCGGCGCAAGATGGTGTCTGTGGGCTGGGAGGCCTTTGACACCACGCGGGAGAGCATGGAAGAAGCGTTTGACCGCGCTGACAAAGCAATGTACAATGCAAAAAATGCGCGCCGCTCTGCCCGGGCAAAGGCGGACGGCACGCAGAGATGACTCAGATATAAAGTTCCTGCTCGCGCATGGATTCCTCCGGGGAAAGCCCGGGCTGCGCGGCGTGACCGGCCATTGCCCGCCACTGTGCGGGGGATTGGCCGGTTTCTTTTTTGAACACGCGGCACAGATAGTTGGCCCCGGAAAAGCCGCACAGGCTGGCCACCACATCCAGTGTGTATTCCCGGTGCAGCAGAAGGCGCTGGGCCGCTTCGATGCGCACTGTGGTGAGGTATTTGCCCGGCGGCACACCGATGGCGGCGGTGAAAGTGCGCACCAGATGGCTTTTGGACACGCCCAGCCGTTCGCTGAGCTCCTCCACGCCGTAAAGGCCCGCGTAGTTGGCGCGGATGTCTTCAATGGCTGCCTGCACCAGCGGCGGCAGGGCGGGGGCGGCGCTGTCGGCGTCGGAAAGCTCGCACAAAAGGGCATAGGCCAGCTGGCTGCGCACTCGGCTGTGAGTGGATTTTTCCTCAGCCAGCCGGCCCATCAGCTCCGCAGCAGCGGGGCAGGAGCCGCCTTTGGCGAGGAAGGGCAGCTCCCGCAGCCCGGAGAGAAACTGGGAAGATGCCTGCCCGGTGAGCTGAACGCACAGTAGGTGGCAGGTGTCTTCCGGCGCAAGGGCCAGCGGGGCGCGGCTCAGGATCAGATGGCCGGCGGGCACAGTCTGGGGCGGCAGGATCAGCGCGGCCCCTACCGGCGAAGGCCCGGCCCCAGGGATGGAAGCGGTGCATTTTCCACTGGACACAAGGCACACCCACAGCCCTTCACCTGAGAGGGTGACGGGGGCGGAAAGCTGAATGTCCTGCACCGAGGCGGGCGCGGCGACGGCGTTCCAGTCAAAAAGCAATATCTGACACCTCTAATCAATAAAATGCTATTTTATATCACAAAATTATCTGGTATTATAGTACCAACGAATCAACACGCCGTCAAGGGCATGTGAAAACAGAAAATTTATGGAGGCAAACGATTATGGCTTCGATTAGCTGCCAGCACATCTATAAGATCTA
>CAVKKE010000178.1:0-5216 GCA_963656875.1 Barnesiella intestinihominis
TGGAAGACAAGAGCTGCGGCTGCGTCCAGAAGGGCGGCACTGCCCCCATCATGGATGTCATCGGCTACGGCGATCCCGTTGTCACCAAGGGCCTGAACATGCTGTACGGCCCCGGCAATGACCTGGTTTCCGCCACTGCCATGACCGCAGCAGGCGCACACCTGATCCTGTTCTCCACCGGCCGCGGCACTCCGTTCTCGGCTCCGGCTCCCACCCTGAAGATCTCCACCAACACCCCGCTGGCAGAGAAGAAGTCCGGCTGGATCGACTTCAACACCGGCGTGATCGCTGATGGTGAAAAGACCATCGACGAGGCCGCAAAGGATCTGCTGGATCTGGTCATCCGCGTTGCAAGCGGCGAGCAGACCAAGGCTGAGAAGCACGGCTTCCGCGAGATCTCCATCTTCAAGGACGGCGTCGTTCTGTAAAAATCAAAGGCTGCTGAGCGGTAAATGCTGCCCGGCAGCCTTTTTGTGCATCTGTACGCCACAGAAAGGATGTGTTTTTTATGGCTATGACCACTCGCATGATATCTATGCGTTCCTGCTGTACGGCGGCATTTTCGCCGCCATTGTGGCCGTTATTGCAAGGGTCATAAAATATCTCATCCGCTACGGCATCGATTATTATTTTGAAAAGTTAAGCTCTCAAAAGCCTTCCCCCGAGGGGGAAGGTGGCGCGTCAGCGCCGAATGAGGGGAATTAACGGCTTGATTCCGTTTTTATTTGCCATCAGCTCACACAGCTGCCCTTCATCCGCTTCATTTCGTTCAGCACCTTCTCTCAAGGGGGAAGGCTCAATAGGAGGTTTGTATTATGAATCAGATCACCACCCGTTATGTCACCGAAAACGGTGCCTGCTATGAGCAGTACGTCATCTCCGATCCCGCCGCCAAGACCGAACTGGTCATCACCCCGGAGCGCGGCGGCATGATCACCGGCTTCTCCCTGAACGGCGAGGAGTACATCTGGACCCGCCACCCCAACTTCTCCGAGTGCAACCGTCCCCGCTTCGGCGTGCCGGTGCTGTTTCCTAACTGCGGCCTGCCGGATAACGGCGTGCACATCTTTGACGGCAAGGCATACCCCATGGAGAACCACGGCTTTGCCGGCCTGTGCGCATGGGATGTGGAGAGCGTCGGCCCGGACGGCGTGACCCTCATTCTGGAGTCCACCCCGCTGACCAAGTTCCTGTATCCCTTCGATTTCACCGTGCTGATGAACTACAACCTCGAAGGCAGCACCGCCACCATCAGCATGACCGTCATCAACGAGGGTGACACCAATATGCCCTTCAGCTTTGGCTTCCATCCCTATTTCAAGGCTTCCAAGCTGGAAAATGTGGATTTTGACATCAAGTGCGCCACCTGCTCCGAGAGCCCCAAGGGTGAGCAGCCCGCTGCACCGGAAAAGATCACCCTCACCCGCAAGGAAGGTGCCGACAATAGCGTGCGCCTGCTGACCGGCGTGCAGTTCCCCATGACCTTCACCGACAGCGGCAACGGCCACAAGGTGACCGTGGATGCTGACGACAGCTTTGACCACGCCGTGCTGTGGCAGCAGGATGCCGAGAGCTTCGTCTGCATGGAGCCCTGGAACGGCTGGGCCAACAGCGTGAACGAGGAGGGCAAGCACGAAGTGCTGGAGCCGGACGAGGCTATGACCGCTGATTGGAGCATCACCATCGAGAAGGTCTAACCCATTCTATAACAAAACAGCCAAGCCCGCGGGCTTGGCTGTTTTGCTTTTTCCTGTGAAAAAGTGTTTTAAAATTTGTTACCCCTTTGCAGGGATCACAAAACTTTTATTTTCCGCCGGGTCCCAGTACAGCAGTTCCACCCTGCCGCCCTGCGCCAGAAGCTTGTCCTTCGGCTCCTGCTTTTCCCAGCAGCGCTCCAGCAGCTGCGCTGCGTCCGTGTCCGCAGTCACCTTTTCCGGGCACAGCGTGCTGCCCAGCCACCGGTCATCTGCATACAGGCTCAGCACACCGGCCTTACCCGCCAGAATGGCGGCCATGTCCTTTTTCATTTTTTCATAATCGTTTTCTTCTGCCTTGTACTGTCCGTGCCACAGGCCGAAGAACAGCGAGAACTCCCCTCCCAGCTCAATGAGCAGGTCTTCGTCGTTGTAGGGGTTCTTGACCACAAAAGCCACATCTTCGTTTTCCATGTAGTCGAAGTCCGGTTCCTCGCTGGTGTGCACGGTCACATGCTGGCCGCTCAGCTCCGCAAGCAGGTCTTCCTGCACGGCAGAGGTGTCGGGAATTTCATCGTAGTTGATATGTGCGTTCATCTGTGCACCTTCTTTTCTTTTGTTCTATGGGTCTTATTATAGCATGTCTCCGGCACTTCCTCAAACAGTTTTATTTAACTTTTCCGCCCGCATCTGTGATACAATCAAGGCAGAACCATAAGGGAGGGGATCTTTATGACCATTCAGGAACGGCTCCGGCGTTCCAATCTCATCATGCTGGTGGTGCCTGTTGTGATCGCCGGCGTTCTGCTCCTTATCGGGCTGGGTGCGGCGCTGCTGCTTCTGGAAACGGTCTATCTGCCCCGGATGGGGCTGACCCTCCGGGATCTGCACGCCATGGGCGAAGAAGTGGAGCAGGTGTTCAAAGGGGTCAAGCTTCTGGTGCTGGTCTATGCCGCTGTGGTTTTCGTCGCTCTGCTGGCCGCCGTGGTGTTCACGAATCTTTACCTCACCCGGGCCCTGTTCGCCCACATCCAGCAGCCGCTGGACACATTGGTGCAGGGCGTCCAGCGCGTGCGGGACGGCGACCTTGACACGCCCATCGCTTATACTGAGCCGGATGAGTTCCGCCCCGCCTGCGACGCAGTGGATGAAATGGCTGCGCGGCTGAAGGAAGCGCTGACCCAGCAGCAGCGGGAGCAGCAGAAAAAGCAGGAACTGATCGCCGACCTGTCCCACAGCCTGAAAACGCCTCTAACCGTCATCCGCGCCTACTCCGAAGCACTGCTGGAAGATGTTGCTGCCGATGAAGAGACCCGTCGGCACTATCTGGAGACCATCCGCACCCGGGAGGGCGACCTGGAAGTGCTGGCCGACCAGCTGTTTGAGCAGGCCAAGCAGGGAAGGCGAGGTTCAGAATGAACGACCCAAAGCAGATCCTCATCGTGGAAGACGATGCCGACATTGCCGCCATCGAGCGGGACTATCTGGAGCTGGGCGGCTATGCCGTGACCATTGCGCCGGACGGCACCACCGGGCTGGATGCGGCCCTGCATCAGCCTTTCGGCCTGCTGATTTTAGACGTGATGCTCCCCGGCGTGGATGGCTTCACCATCTGCAGGCAGGTGCGTGCACAGAAGGACATTCCCATTCTGATGGTGACCGCCCGCGGCGAAGACGTGGACAAGATCCGCGGCCTTGGCTTCGGAGCCGATGACTACATCGACAAACCTTTTTCTCCCAGCGTGCTGGTGGCGCGGGTCAAAGCGCATCTGGCACAGTACGCCCGCCTGAAGCCCTGCGCCGATGTGCCGAAAACCATCACTGCCGGCCCTCTGACAGCAGACCCCACCGCGCGGCGCATCACCAAAAACGGCGCAGAGATTCCCCTCAAAAACAAGGAGTACGAACTGCTGCTCTTCCTCATGCGCCACCCGGAACAGGTGTTCAGCCGGGAAGACCTCTATGAGCTGATCTGGGGGCTGGAATCCATGGGCGACAACATCACCGTGGCCGTGCACATCAACCGCCTGCGGGAAAAGATCGAGGACGACCCGGCCAAACCGAAGCTGCTGCAAACAGTCTGGGGCGTCGGCTATCGGCTCCACGCTGTTTAACGACTGTTTAACTTCTCCAAGAGATCTCTTAAAAAAGTTCCGGTAAACTCAAAGCAGTGGACCGGAACTTTTCTTTTTGGAGGGATCTCTATGATTTTGACTGCATTTCACGGTTTCTGCATGGCGCTGGCCGACAGCGTCCCCGGTGTTTCCGGCGGCACCATCGCCTTTATCCTCGGCTTTTACGAGCGCTTCCTCAACTCGCTCCACAGCCTGTTCCGGGGCAGCCGTACAGAGCGCCGCGCCGCCTGCCTTTATCTGGCAAAACTTGGCCTTGGCTGGGCCGTCGGCATGGTGTCCTGCGTCGTTCTGCTGTCCAGCCTGTTTGAACAGAACATCTATTTCATGAGTTCGCTGTTTCTGGGTCTGACCGTCTGTTCCATCCCCTTTGTGGCCACGGCAGAGCGGAAGACTCTGCAGCAGCCCCTGCGTGACGGCTGGGCTCTTCTGCTGGGCCTTGCCATCGTGGTTGGGCTCACCCTGCTCCGTGCTCATGTCAGCGGGCTTGGAAATGTGAATTATGCGCAGCTCCAGCCGCTGCAGTACGTCTACCTGTTCCTGTCCGGCGCTGTAGCCATCACCGCCATGGTGCTGCCCGGCATTTCCGGCTCGTCCATCCTGCTGATCGCCGGCGTATACCTGCCCACGATCCAGGCCGTCCACAGCCTGCTGCGCCTGCAGCTTGCAGTGTTCCCGGGCCTGTGCGCCCTCGGCTTTGGCGTGATCGCAGGCGTGGGCGTTTCCATCCACGCCATCCGCACGGCTTTACTGAACCACCGCGGCCCGATGGTGTGGCTGATCCTCGGCCTGATGCTGGGCTCCCTCTACGCCATTGCAAACGGCCCCGCCAGTTTGGACACTCCCCTGCCCCCGCTGAGCTTTGCGACTTTCCAGCCCATTGCTTTCCTGCTGGGTGCAGCCATCCTGCTGGCGTTGGAAGGGCTGAAAAAATCAACGGAGAAAAACCGTCAGCCCAGCCCTCAGCCCCGGGAACAAAGCAACTGAACCACATGCACAAAAGCGTGAGTATCCCTGAATGGAGACACTCACGCTTTTGTCGTTTATCGCTTCCCTGCTGAGCCTTTTCTGCGCGGGGCGGGGCTCTGACGGATCAGGGAACAGACAACTTCAACTTCTCCGCCTGTACTGCTGACAAATAAAACTCCACTTTCTCCATCATAGGTTACAGGGAATGTAAAATGGATTGTTTTAATTAGATGACCGTCAGCGCGTTTCCCTTTTGGAGTATTATAGATTTCGATGGAAGAAATCATGGCTCGCAAAAGTGATTTCTTGTCCTCCGGCTCCATGACATCGTAATACTTGGAAAAGCCCTCCAGCATCTCAAAAATGGCTTCCTTTGTCATGGTTGATTGCTGAACCATGGCAATTTCCTCATTGACCTCAT
>CAVKKE010000179.1:0-5200 GCA_963656875.1 Barnesiella intestinihominis
TCAATGTGGACAATCAGAAGATGTCCAAGAGCCTGCACAACTTCTTCACCGTGCGTGATGTGGCCAACATCTATGGCTATGAGCCCATCCGCTACTTCATGCTCACCGCAGGCTACCGGATGCCGCTGAACTACACCGTTGACCTGATCGAAAGCTGCAAGAACAGTCTGGAGCGTCTGTACACCTGCCGCGAGAATCTGGACTTTGCCCTCACCAAGACCGAGTTCGGCACCGACGAGAGCCTGAAGGAAAAGGCCGCTGAGGCAAAGCAGAAGTTCTGCACCGCCATGGACGACGACCTGAACACCCCCGACGCTCTGGCCACTGTGTTCGATCTTGTCAAGGACATCAACACTCTGTCTGCTTCTTCCAGTAAGGCTGCGCTGGAAACTGCCGCCGCCGCATTCGACGAGATCACCGGCGTGCTGGGCCTGCTGTACAACCGCAAGAAGGACGACGTGCCCGCTGAGGTCACCGAGCTGGTGGAAAAGCGTGCCGCCGCCAAGAAAGCCAAGGACTGGGCCACCGCTGACGCCATCCGTGCACAGCTGACCGAGATAGGCTGGGCAGTCAAGGACACCGCACAGGGCCCGCAGCTGAGCAAGCTGTAATCGCTGCTTTGCTTCTGATTGAAATGCCCTCCGCTGCGCTCTGGGCATGTTCAGCGGAAATATGATTTCTATTTGCACCCGGGAAAAATCTGCGGATTTTTCCCGGGTGCTTTTTCACAGAAAAGAATCATTTTTTCTAAGCCGTATGGCGCAAAAAGCGGTCCCTTTTTCTTGCATTTTGCTTTACTTTCCCCCTGTATTCTGCCATAATAAAGGAGCAAACGCAGTTTTGCGGAGGACAGACACATGAAGATCATGGTTTTTGACATTGGCGGCACGGAGATCAAATATTCCGTGATGGACGAACATTTGAACCGCTTCGACTCCGGTTCTGTGCCCACGCCGCAGGATACTCAGGAGCATTTTCTCGGCGCATTATACGCTTTGTATCTTCCCCACCGGGAAGAAGTGGAAGGCATCGCCGCGGCCATTCCGGGCTTTGTGAACACGGAGACTGGTTTTCTGACCAATGGCGGTGCCCTGCTGTACAACACCGGCACCCCGTTGGGCCCGCTCATCCAGGAAAAATGCGGATGCCCGGTCTCACTGGAAAATGACGGCAAAGCCGCAGCCATTGCGGAGCTGCGGGCCGGAGCACTGCGGGGTTGCACCAATGCGGCGGTGTTCATCATCGGCACCGGTGTGGGCGGCGGCATCATCACCAACGGTAAGCTGGTGCGGGGCCGGGATTTTACAGCCGGCGAATACAGCTTCGTGAACACCAACGCCGATGCATGGGACAGCCAGGACAAAAACATGGCCTGCCAGTGCAGCACCCGTGCCCTGCTGGCGTGGTATCGTGCCCGCAAGGGCCTGCCTGCAGACGCACCCCTGAACGGCCGCATCTTTTTTGATGCAGCCAACGCCGGAGAACCGGAAGCGCTGGAAGTGCTGGAGCGTTTCTGCAAGGCTGTGGCGGTGCAGATCTTCAACCTGACCGTCCTGCTGGATGTGGAAAAGGTAGCCATCGGCGGCGGCATCAGCAAGCAGCCCCTGCTGCTGGAAACACTGCGCCGAGTGTACAGCGGGCTGTTTGCATCCTACGCGGCTTCACCCTACATGAAAGGCCTGCCCCGCTGCGAGATCGTGCCCTGTGCGTTCAGCAGTGAAGCCAATCAGGTGGGTGCCCTCTACGCTTATCTGCACACTTTTCATCCCTGAACCCGTTCACCCGAGGAGGAATCATCATGAGATCCAAGTCCACGACACTTTACCGGCTGGGAGCCGGAATCTGCTTTGCGGCAGACCTTTTGCTTTTGTTCACCTTTCTGTTCGGCCCTGCCTTCGGCACGGAGTGGTTTGATCTGAAGCTGGTCAGCCCTTCCGTGTTCCAGATCCTGCGGTTCGGTGCCATCATCAGCGCCGAGGAGTCTCTTCCCACAGTTCTTCTTGCATTTGCATGCGCCGGCTTCCCGGTCTGCATCCTTCTGTCGCTCCTTTTGCTGATCAAGCCCCATTCTCCTGACCGGCGAGGAGTCATCGTGGGCATCAACATCGGCTTCGGCCTCACCCTGATCCCCTATTTCTTTCTGCTGGGGGTCGTGCTCTCCGCCCCCTACGGCTACTACCCGGTCCATTTCTTTTCGCTCTTCGTTTATCTTCTGTGCATTGCCGCAGACATCGCTGGAACCATTCTTCTCTCCATTTGCTGGGAGCCGCCTATAACCACGGCCTGTTCTGTGCTGTGCATGAAGCTTTGCCGCATGAATACACAGGAGCAGTTCCTGCTCTCCAGCAAAGACCTGAATGTTCTTGGCCGCAACCCGATCGAATGCAGCATCGTCGTGAACGGCAACGGGCTGGTGGGCCGTCAGCATGCTTTGATCGATTATCAGGGCGGCCGCTTCTGCGTCACCGACCTGAACTCCAGAAACAAGACCTACCTGAACGACATCTGCCTGCAGCCCAACACCCCCTATCCGCTGAAACCGGGCGACTATATTACGCTGGCAAATGAGATCTTCGCCGTAGGTGCCATTGTTGCAGAACCGGCTCCCGGCCGTGCACTGTAAACTTTTTGCTTCAAACCTGAGGAGGAATCACTATGGAAAAACAATCTGTTTCGGCATCTCACCGCACCGGTGCCGCGCTCACCCTCACTGCAGGCATTTTGCAGCTGATGATTTTTTTTCTTCGTGCCTGCCTTTGAATTTTTATTCAAATTTTCGATTTTTCAGGCGTTGCAAACCGTCGATTTGTTCGAATACGACTCGATCTTTAGCATCGTCATGATCGCACTTGCCCTGATCGGCTCTCTGGTCTGCATTGGTCTTTCCATTCTAATCCTTGTAAATCCCGAAAAGGGAAACAGCGCTCCCCTTACATTTGTTCTTGGTGCCGGTTACGGCATTGCCTTGCTTCCGTACTTCTTCCTGCTTATTTTCGTCGTCTCTGACTTTGGTTTCGATATCAACTTTTTTGCTCCTGTCGCCTATGTTCTGGCCACCGGCGTGTTCATTGCGGGCACTGTGTTTCTCAGCGCCAAATCCCCTGCGCCCGCTGCTGCTCCTGTCGGTCCGGCTGCACCCTATGACCCTGCCCTGTCTTCGGACGGCGGCAGCACGAATGCGGTCACCGGTCTTGACCCCGACCAGGCACTCATCCTCGTCCGCATGAACACCCAGGAGCATTTCCCGATCATGAGCACCTTCCCGGCCACCATTCTGGGCCGCAGCAGCACCGATGCCAACATCGTCGTGAGCGGCAATGGTCTGGTCGGCCGTCAGCACGCCCAGATCGATTATCAGGGCGGCTGCTTCTACATCACCGATCTGAACTCCAAAAACAAGACCTACCTGAACGACGTCTGCCTGCAGCCCAACGCACGCTATGTGCTGAAGAAGGGCGACTACATCACACTTGCAAACGAAGTGTTTGCCGTAAACGACATCAAAAACTGCTGAGCCGGCATCTCCGCTTTGCCCGGGCTCTCTGAGGAGGAATCACTATAAAACCGAAAAAGACAAAAAACCCTGCATCTCGCCGCCGGGTGGGTGCTGTGCTCTGCCTGCTGGCCAGCCTTCTGCAGCCCATTGTGTACCTCGGCTTTCCGGCCATGCATCATATCTCAACTTACACTGCTGCTTCCGCGCCGTCACAGTATTTCATGCACTGCAGCGATGGCCTGCAGATGCTTCTGATCGCACTGGGCCTTCTGAGCCCGCTGGTCGGCATCTTTGCTTCGGCCCGCCTGCTCATCACGCCCGAAAGCCTGTCGGAAAAACAGATCATCGGGTTCGTCCACGTCTCTTTTGCTGCGGGGCTCATTCCGTATCTCTACGTTGTCTTTTTTGCGCTTCTGCACAATGACACCTTTGTTTATCCGGCTGACGGTGCCTTCTTCGCCTACATCATTCTGATCGTCTTCGAAATTCTGGGCGGCGTGCGGCTGCTCCGCACCAAGGGCGCTTCGCCCGTCGCATCGGTGGAGGGCGACATCACCGGGGAAACCAAACCGCAGCCTGAGGACGAAATCATCATTCCGCCGGACGATGTCACCACCGGCTTCTCGCCCTACTGGATGAAGCTGGTGCGCATGAACACGCAGGAGAAGTTCCGGGTCGAATACTACAGACCTACCCTTCTGGGGCAGGACGCTGCGTGTGACATTGCCGTGAGCGGCAACCCTCATGTGGACGCCAAGCACGCAAAGATCTCCTTCATGAACGACACCTTCTACCTGACCGACCTGCAGTCTGAGGGCAAGACCTATCTGAACGACTCCTGCCTGGTGCCCGGCAAGCTCTATCCTTTGAAGGAGGATGACTACATCACTCTGGGTGATGAGATTTTCCATGTGGACGCCATCCTCAAGGTGCCCGAGATCGGCGACAGCTATCCCCATGACCCCTCCGGGCCCTCTCTGCCTGTCTATGGTGCACCGCCGGTGTAACGCATGAGCCGCCCTTCTGTATTTCAAAGAATCTTTGATCTTCATGCAAAAACGGGAGCTTCCCAGCTGGGAAACTCCCGTTTTTTGTTCCGCAGGTTATCCGAAAAGGCTCAGAAAAAGCGCTCCGAAATGATCCACCAGAGACCCGGCAGATTGATCTGGCTGAGCAGTTTATACAGCGTCAGAAGCATCATTTTCTCCTTTACAGCGGCATCATGGGCAGACGGTAAAACAGCAGGCCCGCTGCAGCGGCGCTCAAGCCCAGCAGGGACAGGATCACAGACTTGTTCATCATGCAAACATTCCTTTCAGTAAGATCAGCAGCACCTTTGCAAAGTTTCCCGCACCGAGAAGCTTATACAAAGAGATCAGAGTAGACAACATAACTGTTTTTGCTCCTTTATGTGATTCCGGGCCGGTGGGCCCGTTCTAACATAGATACGGGTCAGCCGGGGAAATGATTGCAGGAAAATTATGGAACTTCCCCATTCAGAATAGCCTCCGCTGCGCTCTGGCTATATTCAGCGGAAATTCTATTTTTATTATTTGGGGCTGTTGCAAAATGGCTCGCCGAAAAAATTATGCACAAAACCCGGAACCTTTTCAGGGCCAAAGTGGCTCAGAAAGGGTTCCGGGTTTCTGTTTTTGCGCTATTTTTGTGCAAATTGCTATCGCATTTTTATTTTGCAACAGCCCC
>CAVKKE010000180.1:0-5161 GCA_963656875.1 Barnesiella intestinihominis
GCCTACAGCATTCTGCAGCAATGCATCGAGCTGACTTGCGAGCAGGAAGACCGCCTGCGGGCTGTGGAAAAGGAAATCTACACGCCCATTGCAGAGCAACGGAATTGCGAGCCGAAGGCAATTCAGAGCGCTATCCGCAGGGCGGCGAAAAGTGCATGGCTTACAAATCCTGATTATGTGCAGCAGCTGGCGGGCTATCCGCTGACCGGATGCCCCGGCGCGGTGCAGTTTGTGGAGATGCTGTATAATGCGGTGGTGAGGATGTAAGAAATAGCCGTTATTAGCGCAATTTTCCTGACTACAATTTTGACTACAAAAGGCCCGGAAAAAGCGGGTAGAATCGCGCAGTATTAGGCAGTATTTAACCAGCGTATCACAAAGAAAAAGCACGGTGCAGCGATCAAAAATCGTTACACCGTGCTTTTTCATTTGGTGCGAGGGAGGGGACTCGAACCCCCAAGGATAAACCACACGCACCTCAAACGTGCGCGTCTGCCAGTTCCGCCACCCTCGCATACCATATTCAATTGAAGTCCTTCGGTTCCTGAGGTGTGAAACCATCTCGCGGACTGCTTGAATATACTAACACATTTCTCCCGGATAGTCAAGGTCTTTTCCCGTTTTTCATAGATTTTTTCGGGGGTCATATCTATATAAAAGCGGGTCAAAACAGAAATCAACGCAAACGGGAGGTTTTGTCCATGAAACTCTCAGAATATCGTTCCCGGCGCAGGCGGGCGCGGATCATGACAGCCATGCTGTTCACATTCCTGATCGGCTTCACCTCCGGGTTTCCCTCCCCTTCGGCCGGGTGCAGTGCGCAGGACCTGACCCCGGTGCCGGACACCTCTGCCCTTTCCGCTGCCGCATCCTCTTCCCTCGCAGAGCCTGCTCCTGCAGAAAGCGCTCTGCCGGAGAAATGGGTGTGCCTGACCTTCGACGACGGCCCCAGCAAGACCACGCCGGAGGTGCTTTCCGCGCTGAACGCCGCCGGGGTGCACGCCACCTTTTTCGTGGTGGCCACAGACTACAACGAGAAGTATCTGCCCCTGCTCACCGAAGCCGCCGGGGCCGGCCACCAGATCGCACTGCACTCCGCTTCCCACGAATACAGCGATATCTACCGGAGCTCCGACGCCTATTGGGAGGACATCGCTCTTTTAAAGGAACGCATTGCGCCCTATGTGGACGCAGAGAGCATCCGGTATCTGCGGTTTCCCGGCGGCAGCACCAACACCGTGAGCCGGCGTTACGGCGGCAAGGGGCTCATGAAACAGCTGAAAGCCGAAGTGGAGCAGAAGGGCTATCAGTGGGTGGACTGGAACGTCTGCGCCGAGGACGCCGTGGGCGGCAAGCCCAGCGCGGACACCATCTACCGCAACGTGGTGCACGAGACCGGCGAGCAGACGAAGTGCATCGTGCTGATGCACGATTCCTCTTCCACCCGCACCACCGCCGAGGCTCTGCCGGACATCATCCGGTGGTATGCGGATCAGGGGTTCACATTTCTGACCGTGGCGGAAGCGATGCCGATTGGGTGAATCATTTGAAATAGCCTCTGTTTCACTCTGGCTATCTTCAGAGGAAGAATTATTTTTTATTTGCAGTCTGACAAAGTCTGCGGGCTTTGCCAGACTGCTTTTTCACAGAGGAGTCGCAGAGGGCAGCAGCATTTTCTTCTGAATATTCCGTAAACCCATCCAGCCTTTCCCGTGAAAGAGCAAAAGAGGAATGACCGCAGTCATTCCTCTTTTGCAAACTAAAATGATCTTCCGCTAAAAATGGCAGAGCGCACGCGGAGCCATTTTCAAATCGTTACTCCGCACTCTGGCAGAACAGCGAGAAGGTGCGGTAAGCCATGTACAGGTCAGTCTTGTGGATGACCTCAAAGGGCGAGTGCATGGACAGCACCGGCACGCCGATGTCCAGCACCGGGATGCCGCGGTTGGCCACATACTTGGCGATGGTGCCGCCGCCGCCCAGATCCAGGCGGCCCAGCTCACCGATCTGCCATGCCACGTTGTTGGCGTCCAGCAGGCGGGTGATGTTCCCCACCAGCTCGGCGGAAGCGTCGCTGGCAGAGCTCTTGCCGCGGCTGCCGGTATACTTGAAGAATGCCACGCCGCGGCCTGCATAGGTGCCATTCTGGGGCTCAAATGCGCCTGCCCAGGAAGGGTCGTAAGCAGCGGTGACGTCAGCGGACAGGCAGACACTGTTCTGGAAGGCGATGATGTCGTCCTGACCGGCGGCGCGGCACAGCAGCTGCAGGAAGTGGAACACATACATGCTCTGCATACCGGTGACGCCGTCGGAGCCGATCTCCTCCTTATCGGTCAGCACGCAGACGGTGGTGTGGACGGGGTCCTTCGTCTCGATCTCAGCCACCAGTGCGGGGTAAGCATCCACACGGTCATCGTGGCCGTAGCCGCCCACCATGGAGCGGTCGAAGCCCACGTCGCGGGCCTTGTGGGCAGGCACGACCTCGATCTCCGCACGGGTGAAATCCCGCTCGGTGATGCCGTATTTCTCATGCATCAGGATGAGAGTGTTCAGCTTGACGGCTTCCTTGATGTCCGCTTCTTCCACGGCGTCGGAGCCGATGAGCACGTTCAGTTCCTCGGCCTTGATGCCCTCGCTGAGCTTGCGGTCATTCTGCTCTGCGCCCAGATGGGGCAGCAGGTCGGTGATGCAGAACACGGGGTCGCTCTCGTCCTCACCGATGCACACCGACACGCTGGAGCCGTCGGCGCGGGTGAACACGCCGTGGATGGCCAGCGGCATGGTGCCCCACTGATACTTGCGGATGCCGCCGTAGTAGTGGGTCTTGAAGTAGCTGAAGTGGTTGGCCTCATACAGCGGGTTCGGGCGCAGGTCCAGACGGGGGCTGTCGATGTGGGCGATGACCAGACGGAAGCCCTCTTCAAAAGGCTTCTGGCCGATGGTGGCCGCCACGACGGCCTTGTTCTCCTGGATGAAGTAAATCTTCTGGCCGGGGGCGTAGGTCTTCTTCGGCTCAAACTTCTCGTAGCCTGCTTCCAGCAGCATTTTCTCGCTGGCTGCGGTGGCTTCGCGCTCGGTCTTGGCCGCGTTCAGGAAAGCTTTGTAGCCCTCCGCAAATGCTGCGGCCTTCTCCTTCACGTCGGCGCTCTTGTCGGCAGCGTATTCCGGCTTATAGAGCAGCTGCTCGGCGTATTCCTTGGCAGAAAGTTTCTCGCTCATGTTCATTTATCTCCTCTCAGTTTCCTGCATAGATGCGCTGGTAATTCGCATAGCAGGAAGTGATCTTTTTTACATAATGGTTCATCTGGTTATAGGGGAAGCCCTGCAGGGTCTCGCCGTCCGCCGAGTGCTCCTCCATCTGCAAAAGGGCGTCCACTGTCCCCCACCCGCTGTGATAAGCCGCAGCGGCGGTGGCCACATCCCCGTGGTAGCGCTCCATGCACAGGTGCAGGTAGTAGCAGCCGAACCGGATGCTGGTCTCGGGGTCGTAGAGGTTGGCGAACAGCAGCCCTTCGTCCGGCGCGATCTTGCTGCGCAGCCAGATGAAAGTTTCCTCGGTCATCTGCATCAGGCCACGGGCATCCACAGTGGAGGTGGCCTGCGGGTCAAAGCCGCTCTCGGTGCGGATGAAAGCATCCACCAGCAGCGGGTCGAGGTCGTAAGTCTCTGCCCATTTGTCCACCATCGCCTCATACTTGCGGGGGTAGAGGAAGCGCTCTGCCCTGTCCCAGAGCTTCGGCAGCAGCAGCGCCGCCAGCACCACCAAAATCAGCAGCAAAACCATGCGGCGCATCCGCTTTTGTTTGCGGAGCTTCGCTTTCCGGGCCCGGGCCGCGCGGCGGATGCGGGCGGTTTCCGGATCATACTGCGGGGCGGCTCCTCTTTTATTCTGTTCGTTCAAAACGGTCCTCCGGCACCTCCTTCCGCCAGCAGATCTGTGCACAGCTGCTCTGCGGCAGCCTGCAAGTGAGCAAGGTCAGCGTCGTTGCGCAGGATATAATCTGCCTGCGCGGTGAGGGCCTGTTCCGGGGTCTGGGCGTTCAGGCGGCGGGCGGCCATCTCCGGGGAGATACCGTCCCGGGCCACGATGCGGGAAACGCTGGTCTCAAACGACGCTGTGACCACGCACAGGCGGTCGCACTCGGCCTGCGCGGCGGTGCCCACGATGACCGCACCGTCCAGCACAAAGAGCGGGGCTCCGGCTTCCCGCGCGGCCTGCTTTGCGGCACGAATGCGCCGGACGATCTCCGGGTGGGTCAGGCCATCCAGCGCCGCCTTGCCCTCAGGGGTGGCGAACGCGCGGTCGGCCAGCAGGCGGCGGTTCAGCAGGGTGCCGTCTGCGTTCAGGATGTCCGCGCCGAAGCGCTCTGCCAGCTTTGGCAGCAGCGGCGAACCGGGCAGAAGAATCTCGCGGCTGAGCTGGTCGGCGTCCGCCAGCGGCACGCCATGGGCGGAAAACACTGCCGTGACAGTGGACTTGCCGCAGCCGCTGCGGCCCGTGATGCCTAATGTGATCATAGCTTGATCACCCGGAAGGCGGCAGCACGGATCAGGCGGTTGTACACCGCCATGGACAGGCCGTCTTTCTTGGGGCAGCGGGCGTAGACCACGGCGTCGCCCTGCTCATCCAGCGCACGCAGGGAGCGGAAGATGTGCTTTGCCTGATCGGCACCGTCCCCCTCGCGGCCATACTCCACGCAGGGCACACCCAGCTTTTCGGCCTCACCGGTGAAGCACAGGCAGCTGGGGTTCTGGTCGGCGTGGGCGTCCACATAGGCCTTGAACTGCTCGAAGGTGCCGTCCAGCAGGGTCACATCGGCCTTGGGGGCATAGTGCTTATACTTCATGCCGGGGCTGCGCACCACAGCGCCCTCCGGCAGCTTTTCAAGGATGGCCTTGGACACTTCCACCTCTTCGCCGAGGGCGCGTTCCAGATCTTCCAGCGTGATGTGGCCCGGGCGGAACAGAGTGGGCTTGTCGCCCACCACGGACACCACGGTGCTCTCCACGCCCACGTCGCACTCACCGCCGTCCAGAATCAGCGGCAGGCGGCCGTCCATGTCGGTGAACACGTCCTGCGCGTTGGTGGGGCTGGGCTTGCCGGAGAGGTTGGCGCTGGGGGCCGCAAAGGCGCAGCCGCTCTGCTCAATGACCGCGCGGG
>CAVKKE010000181.1:0-5039 GCA_963656875.1 Barnesiella intestinihominis
TGTGGCGCAGAAATGCAGCCTCATCATAAAGGCAGCACTTGTGGAATGCTGTGTCCTAAATGTGGTTGGGGATGGGTTACAACATACTCTTCACCAATTGATGCAGACGAAACCATGTACACGATTAGTTTCTGCAAACCCGAAAAGGCAACTGCTGCTATGGTTAAGCTGTATGCAAAACTGACCGGTGCAAATTTCACGCAGGCAAAGAAAGCCTTAGAAGAAGGTAACGCCGCATTTTCTGCATTAGCGGCAGATATTCAAAAGTATATTGAGGAAATTCACGCTACAGGTGTGCAATTTGATATCACACCAGATTATCCCTATGATATTGACGGGCTGCATGGTAAGCAAGATCATGAACATTGAAGAATACACCGATTATCTGCTGAACTGCCATTTTACGGACGACAGCTTCGATCCCGAAGATCACGAGGATCACTTAAAAGCATCCTGGGAGTTATTTGAACACTATACCTGGGAGGATATTTACCCTGTATGGATACAGCACCTCCACTCAAAATGTCTGACACCTGCGGATGTGATCAACTTTGTGAACCTTTATATATACTATGAAGCGACAGACCTGAAAATCCCCGATCCTTTGGATTTTGTCAGCTATCTCTACTATCGGGTGGACATGGACAAGTATTGGGATGAAGCCGGAGAACTCTTCGAGGGATTAGCAATCAACATTCTTTCAAAACATGGCCTGATAAATATGATGGAGAACCCATACTATGACCCAACAAAGGATGAACGGATATTAAATCGGATAACAGCCTTGAAAAACAGCAAAGCAAACTGAAGAATTGCCCATCGTTTTCATAAAGCGATGGGCAATTCCTATCTAAGTCCATTTATCAGCCTGTGTTCAGATGCGATTTCAGATCATCCCAAAATGCCGCAGGGCATTCATGATCGCTTTTTCCTTCTCCGGCGGGCATTGCGGAACAATCGCATCTTCGGACTTTGGTTTATTGTAGCTGTCGCTGACATCAAGCCCGCATTTGCGCTTCACCTGAGATATATACAGCGAGGAGACCTTCAACCCGCTCTGTTCCAGAACATAGTCCTTGATCTGCGCATATGTCGCCTGACCGCGTTTCTCATGCAGCATTTCCTCGACATCTACGTCAATGTCGATATGTAGACCATTTCTCCGCACTAAAAGACATACCGTCTCCGTGTGTTCCGTATTGGGGAAGAGGTCAACTGGTGTGCTGCTCTCCACCTTGTAGCCCTTGCGGGTCAGCAATTCCAGATCCCGGGCCAGCGTGACCGGGTTGCAGCTGACATAGACCACCCGCTTCAGGGCCATGCGGGCCACACTGTCGATGAACTGCGGCGTGGAACCCTCACGCGGCGGGTCCATAAAGATCACATCCGCGCGCTCACCCGCTGCAGCCGCTTCGCTGATCCACTGAGTGGCGTCGGCGGCAAAGAAACGGGCATTCTTCACACCGTTGTGCTTTGCATTGCCGATGGCGTCATGCACCGCGTCGCGGTTTACCTCCATGCCCACCACCTGCTTGGCCTTTCCGCTGGCC
Organism: Barnesiella intestinihominis; assembly: GCA_963656875.1. Taxonomy (GTDB): domain Bacteria; phylum Bacillota; class Clostridia; order Oscillospirales; family Ruminococcaceae; genus Faecalibacterium. The sequence continues at coordinate 1,551 of CAVKKE010000181.1, forward strand.
GTCAGGCCGATGGTGCCGATACCGCAGTAAGCATCCAGCACCACCTCTTTGCCGGTGAGCTTGGCCGCATCCACAGCAAGGCCGTACAGCACCTCGGTCTGTGCGTGGTTGATCTGGTAGAAACTGCGGGGGCTCAGGGCATAGGTTTTGCCGCAGAGGGTATCCAGAATGAAGCCTTTGCCGTAGAGCACCCGCTCCATGTCGCCCAGCACCACGCTGGTCTTGCGGTCGTTCACGTTTTGCACAATGGTGGTGATGGTCAGCTCCTGCTTTTTGGCCTCGGCCAGCAGCGCCTTGACGAAGTTCTTTGCGCCGGGCAGCACCGGCTGCGCCGTCACCAGAACCACCATCACCTGCCCGGTCATGACGCCCCGGCGCAGAAGACAGTGGCGCAGAAGGCCGGTGCCCTTATCCTCATTGTAGGGCTGGTAGTGGCAGGCGTTGGCCGCTGCACGCACGGCCTGCATGGTCTTGTCCAGCACTTCATCCTGCAAAAGGCAGCTTTCCACCGGCAGCACCTTGTGGCTGTTCGCTGCGTAGATGCCGGAGGTGAGTTTTCCACCCCAGCCGGTGGTGAAGGTGGAGATCACCTTGTTGCGGTAGTGGTAGGGGTTCTCCATGCCCCGGATGGGGTTCACCGGGCCGTATTTGCCCAGCAGCTTCCGCACGGAATCCTCTTTCTTTTTCAGCTGTTCGGCGTAGTCCATGCCCAGCATGGGGCAGCCGCCGCAGTTCTTTGCTCTCAGTTTACAATCCATTCTCTTCTCTCTCCTTTACCCGTAGGGGTCATACAGATCGTATTCTTCCGCTTCGAGGTGCTTTTCCTCCAGTACCTTCATGGCCTGTTCCAGTTCACTCTGGCCGCAGCCGCTCTCGCTGACCAGCGCGTGCACTGCTGCCGCCAGGTCGCCGCCAAAAAGATGATCCAGCCGTTCGCGCATACTCCACACGCTGTAGGCGCGCTGGGTGACAGCGGGCGTATAGGTGTTGTGGTTGCTCTCCCGGCCGTGCTTCACCCAGCCCTTTTCTTCCAGCCGGTAGAGGAAGTTCAGCACCGTAGCCGGTGCCCAGCCCTTTGCCCGCAGCTTCGCGTCGATATCCCGCCGGGTGACAGGCGCACGGCAGGCCCACACGGCAAGCATGACCTGTTCTTCTGCCGCCGAAAGCGGCTTGATACTGTCCGGGATCCCGTACATCCGGTGCATTCCCTCCTTTGCAAAATTTTATTTTACGTTTGTCTCTGTTTCTGTATTATATCGGATTTTCCGCAAAAGTGCAAGAGCCACAAACGCCCATAGATTCAGGCATTTTCAGCATTATTTTACATTTGTCTTTATTTTTGTTTTTCTATCAAGGACATTTGTGTGCTTTGTGCCCGCGCAGGGGATTTCCGGCCCCTATCTTTGTGCAAAGATGCTCTTGTTTTCGCCCCCTCAAAACCGGTATACTACGGCTACAGCAAGAACAAAGCGCACCGATAAATTCTGACGGTGCATCGTGATACAGGAAAGGGAGAGTTCATTATGGCACGAGTTTACAACTTCAGCGCAGGCCCCAGCATGCTGCCCGAGAAGGTCCTCAAGCAGGCACAGGCAGAGCTGCTCGAGTACGGTGACAGCGGTCAGAGCGTGATGGAGATGAGCCACCGCAGCAAGTGGTTCGACGCCATCATCAAGGACACCGAAGCCACTCTGCGCCGGGTGATGAACATCCCCGACAACTACAAGGTGGGCTTCTTCCAGGGCGGCGCCACCCAGCAGTTCGCTATGGTGCCGCTGAACTTCATGACCACCGGCAAAGCGGACTACATCGTTACCGGCAACTTCTCGAATCTGGCCGCAAAGGAAGCCGCAAAATTTGGCGAAGTCAACATCGTGGCATCCAGCAAGGACAAAAACTTCACCTACATCCCGGATGTGAAGGCCATTCCTTATAACAAGGACGCCAGCTACATCCACATCTGCCAGAACAACACCATCTTCGGCACCCAGTATGTGGAAGTGCCCGAGGTGGAAGGCGTGCCGCTGGTGGCAGACATGAGCTCCATGATCCTCTCCAAGCCTGTGGACGTGACCAAGTACGGCTGCATCTACTTCGGCGTGCAGAAGAATGTGGCTCCCGCCGGCATGGCCATCGCCATCGTCCGGGACGACCTGCTGGGCCACGCCGCTGACAACGTGCCCACCATGATGAACTACACCACCCTGCTTGGCAAAGACAGCATGTACAACACCCCGCCGTGCTGGTGCATCTACATGACCGGTCTGGTGCTCAAGTATCTGGAAAATGACATCGGCGGTCTGGAAAATATGCAGAAGATCAACGAAGCCAAGGCCAAGGTGCTGTATGACTACCTCGACGGCCAGGACTTCTTCACGAATCCTGTGGAGCACCGCTACCGCAGCACCATGAACGTCACCTTCACCAGCCCCAACGCCGACCTCGACAAGAAATTCTGCGCCGAGGCCGCAGAAGCCGGTTTCGTGAACCTGAAGGGCCACCGTCTGGTGGGCGGTATGCGCGCTTCCATCTACAACGCAATGCCTGCTGAGGGCGTGGATAAGCTGGTGGACTTCATGGAGAAGTTCCGCAAAGAGAATGCATAATAGAGACCAACTATTAAAAGTCAAGCCCCAAAATGAAAAAATCCGTCAAGCATTCGCTGCCCATGACAAACAGCCTTCAAATGCTGGTCTTGAAACAGCGAGGGCGACGGAGAGAATAGCAAAGCAAGCCCAGCCAACCCTCGCAAAAACAGAATAGCATTTGAAGGCTTCGGTTTGTCAAGGGTTCGCTGCGCCAGCTAAGTTGTTCTTGGGCTTAGCTCAGGCTTTGGAGAAAATCAAGCAGCTGCAAGATATGCTTTTCCCGACTTCTGCAGAGCATAGATCAGCCGCACAAGTTTCTTTGTGGCATGAGATAGGGCGACATTGTAATGTTTGCCTTCAGCACGTTTCTTGGCAAGATATTCGGCAAAGATGGGATTCCAATGGCAAACATATTTGGTTGCGTTGTAAAGGGCATATCGCAAATAACGCGATCCACGCTTCTCCATGTGAGCGTAACAGTTTGTGAGTTTTCCTGACTGGTATGTAGATGGAGAGCAGCCAGCGTAAGCAAGGATTTTGTCAGGAGATTCAAAGTTGGAAAAGTCGCCGATTTCAGCAAGGATCATGGCAGCAGAGTGGACACCCATTCCCGGAATAGAAAGAATCGGTGGATGCAATTCATCCATGATTTGCTGAATCGAATCTTCAATTTCATCAATCTCGGAGGTGAGTTCCTGAATGAGCTTAATGGTATGCTTCAGTTCCAAGGATTTGGCGGGCATGACTGAACCAATGGAACCTTTGGCAGCATTTCGAATCTGGATAGCCTTATCTTTGCCATAACGCCCCTTAGATGCTGTGGCAAGAAGGTTTGTCAGCTTGGTAAGATGAACTTCGGAAATCTGCTTCGCACCGGGATATTCGCTGAGAAGAGCATAGG
>CAVKKE010000182.1:0-5015 GCA_963656875.1 Barnesiella intestinihominis
TCAAGTATAATACCACACCCCCGCCGGGATGTCAACACTTTTTGACAACTTTTTTCCGACTTTTTTGTTCCTCACTCAAAACAGCAGCAAACCGCAAGGTAAATTACGCGGCTCCTGCATTGCAGGAGCCGCGGGCCACAGGCCCCGCTTATCTTTTCTCCTGCCTTGCAGTTTCCCTCCGGGTGCGCTATATTATATATGATACATTATAAGCACCATCAGGAGGGGTTCTGTTTTATGATCCTTACCGTCAACATCGGCAACACTCATATCACAGTGGGTGGATACGAGCAGGACACGCTCAAATTCTGCGGGCGGCTGCACTCTGACCCTGCTGCCACTATTGACGAATATGCTATCCGGCTGGTGAACCTGCTCTCTCTGCACGGCGCATCCCCGGATCAGATCGAGGGCGGTATTCTGGGCAGTGTGGTGCCTGTGCTCAGCGGCCGGGTGCTGGCAGCGCTGCATATTCTGTGCAAAGCCCGCATCCTGACCGTCGGCCCCGGCCTGAAAAGCGGCATCAAGCTTCGGCTGGACAACCCTGCCCAGCTGGGTGCAGAATTGCTCTGCGGTGCCGTTGCAGCGCTGGCGGAGTGTTCCGGGCCGCTGGTGGTCATTTCTGCAGACACGGCCATTTCCATGATGGCTGTCAATGCAAAGCAGGAGCTTGTGGGCGGTGTGATCCTGCCCGGGCCGCAGCTTTCTCTCAATGCGCTGGTCAAAAACACCGCCCAGCTGCCGCAGATCGACCTTGCCGCCAAGGCCCCGGAGTCTATTCTGGGCAAGAGCACGTCTTCCTGCCTGCAGAACGGTTTCGTCCTGGGCACCGCCAGCCTGCTGGACGGCCTGGCCGAACGCTTCCGTGCAGAGCTGGGCCCGCAGACGGCATTCTACGCCACCGGAAATCTGCCCATTGCCATCCGGGAAGCCTGCCGTACGCCTATCCTATATCGGGAGACTCTCATCACGGATGGCCTGTATCGCATCTGGCTGCGGAACCGGAAGGGCTGACGATTTTCGTTTGCATTTTACATTTACATGTGTTATACTGTGTTGTACTGATTCGTCAGTACAATTTGCGATCGTAGCTCAGCTGGATAGAGCGTTCGGCTCCGACCCGGAAGGCCAGAGGTTCGAATCCTCCCGGTCGCACCAAGAAGCCCCGACACACAAAAGTGTGTCGGGGCTTCTTTATGCTCTGGGTGGATTCGAACAGCACGGCCCTGCGTCAGCAGGGCAGCCAACAGCCCAGTGGGCTGTTGGCTAGTGCGCGGTTTCCAACCTGTAAGAACGTCTAACAAGAGGCCACATATCTGTGCACTGGCTTTTCTTATGTTCCCGGGAGGATGAGAAAAGGGCGGCGGCATTTATGCCGCAACAAAAGCCACAGTGCGGCTTTTGTTAGCCCGCGGTTCCCAACGCTTAGGAATGTCTACCAACAGGCTGTGCTCTAAAGAGTTGGAGAGGATTCGAACAGCATCTTTTTATTATTTGAAGAACCATCTTGCAAAAGATGCGGCATCCCATATAATAGAGGTGTGCCCCGGTGTGCGCGGGCACGGTTTGGTTTAAGGATCAAAGGAAAAAAGAGAATATGAAATCGAATACCAAAACACTGACCGAGGGCCCTCTGGCGAAACAGATCTTTCTGGTCAGTCTGCCGCTGGCGCTTTCCAACCTGCTGCAAGTGCTGTTCAACATGTCGGACGTGGCCGTGGTGGGCCGGTTCGCGGGCTCCACAGCGCTGGGTGCGGTGGGTTCCACCAGCATCCTTGTCAGCCTGTTCACCGGCTTTCTGATCGGCCTGAGCAACGGCATCAACGTGCTGGTGGCCCGCTTCTACGGTGCCCGGCACGAGCATGACGTGGAAAAGACCGTGCACTCGGCGGCCATCGTCAGCCTGATCGCTGGTGTGGTGCTGCTGTTCGTCGGCCTGCTGGGTTCGCCCTTCATGCTGCGGCTGCTGAACACCAAGGACGACCTGCTGCCCGGTGCCATCCTGTATCTGCGGGTCTACTTCCTGGGTATGCCGGCGCTGGCGCTCTACAACTTCGGCAACGCCGTATTCAGCGCCATCGGCGACACCAAAAAGCCGCTGATGTATCTGTCCATCGCGGGTGCGCTGAACATCGTGCTGAACCTGTTCTTCGTCATCGTCTGCCAGCTGAGCGTTATGGGTGTGGCGCTGGCCAGCGCCATTTCTCAGTGCGTCTCCGCCGGGCTCATCCTGCGGGCTCTGACCAAGGTGCAGGACTGCTATGCGCTGGACACCAAAAAGCTGCATCTTGACCCTGCCATGACCCGGAGCATTCTGGGCCTGGGCCTTCCGGCCGGCTTCCAGAATGCCATTTTCGCCATTGCAAACCTGTTCATTCAGGTCGGCGTCAACTCCTTCGACTCTCTCATGGTCAAAGGCAACAGTGCCGCTGCCAATGCCGACGCTATGATCTACGACTGCATGGCCGCGTTCTACATGGCCTGCGCAAGCTTCATGAGCCAGAACTACGGCGCGGGCAAGCCCGACCGCGTGAAGAAGAGCTACTTCATCAGTCTGGCCTATTCCTTCGGCGTGGGCCTGCTGCTGGGCGGAAGCCTGTTCTTCTTCGGGCGCACCTTCCTGGCTCTGTTCACCACCGAGAGCGCCGTCATCGATGCAGGTATGAAGCGCGTGGGCGTCATGGGCTTTGCCTACTGCATCTCCGCCTTCATGGACTGCACCATCGCGGCCTCCCGCGGTCTGGGCAAGACCGTGGTGCCCACCATCATCGTGGTGATGGGCTCCTGTGTGTTCCGCGTGATCTGGGTGTACACCATCTTTGCCCACTTCCACACCATTCCCTCGCTGTACGCGCTGTACCCCTGCAGCTGGGCGCTGACGGCTCTGGCTGAGATCGTATACTTCGCGCACTGCTATAAGGAATCCATGAAGATCTTCGAAAAGCCCAAAGCGTCCCAAAACGCCTGATATTAAAACAAGCGGCTCCTGCCCTTCTCAACTTTGGGCAGGAGCCGTTTTCTTTTGTTTTTACTGATAATCGTGGTTCAGGAACATGGCCTTGATGACCACCACTTCGTCATACTCCTCCTGATCCACCTGAACATCTGCGTTCAGGGATTTCAGGCGGGCTTCCACGGCGTTCAGTGCTTCCGGCACGGTGACAGCACGGCCCTCTTCGACGGCGTCGGTCATCTGCTTGAGCACGATGGGGTGAGCATACCAGCTGGGCACCGGGAAAGCGCCGTTGGGATAATGCTTCACATACTCTGCCATGGCGGCTTCCGCTTTTTCCGCACGCTTCATGATGGAGCTGTGGTTGTTGCGGGCGGTGGGCAGCATGTTGTAGCTGGAGAACAGAAAAATGGCTGCAAAGCCAAACAGCGCAAAATAGATGCCATAGTTTCCAGTGTGGGAGGTGATGGCATACAGGCCATAAGCTGCGGACAGGATGCCGAAGATAAAGATGGCCAGCGCCACATAGCGGTACACCGGTTTGCTCTGCAGCTGGGCGCGCTTGCGGCGCTCGGCGGCGCTCAGCTCATCGGAGAGCTCCGGCTTTGCTTCCAGATATTCCTTTGCCTTGCGCAGCACTGTGATGCTGTGGCGGGCGTCGTCGGTCAGCTCGCTTTCCGGCAGCTTGCGGGCCGCCTTTTCGGCTTCCTTCTTCTGCAGCACCTGCTCACCGGCTTCGCTGAGCAGATGGATCTGCGGCTGCTCCTTTGCCAGCACTTCCAGCAGCTTGTCCACATCGCGCTCATCCTTGAAGTTGCACTGTTTCTGCTTGCCGCCGTCATACTCAACAACAAGGTAAGCCATGGAGGCGAACATGCCCTTGCCGGTGAAGCCGCCGGAGCTCATGGCCACGCGCTTGAACACGCGGCTGATGCTGCCGTAGGGCAGATAATAGCGGCGGTCGATGTAAAAGCTGTTGAGGTACAGCGCCTTTTTGCCGACGCCGCAGGGGCCGATCTTTCTGCAGGACTTTTTGTCCTCGATCAGTTCCTGTTTGTCCAGTTTTGCCATACCCAGCTGTGCAGGTTTGAAGATCATGGAAGTTCCCTTCTTTACTTATAATTTCCTACCTTATTTTCGCACTGCAGGCCCTGAATTGCAACCCTTTTTCCTGCTAAGATTTGCACAAAAGGTTTGTGTGTTATGCCAAAACACCCCCGTCACTGCAGATGCAGCGGCGGGGGTGCAGTTTCAAGGCTTATGCGATGCGGACGGGTTCATCATGCCTTCTGAGAAGCAGCGTGCTTCTTGGTGGCGTGGATGAAGATGAACAGCATTGCGGCGGCGAAGATGATGCCGACGGGGTATGCCAGAGCGGTGTTGTAAATGGTAGCACCCTCAGCGGTCTTGCTGTTCAGGAAGCTGCCCAGGCACTCAGGAGCCAGCACGAAGTAGGTGCAGGACACAGCGCTCATGAAGGTAGCAGGAACAGCGGTGATCCAGTAGTTCTTCTTCTCCTTGAACAGGTACATGGAAGCAGCCCACAGCACGATCATGGCCAGAGTCTGGTTGGTCCAGCTGAAGTAACGCCAGATCACAGTGTAGTTGATGAAGCCCAGTGCGTTGCCGATGCCCAGGAAAGCACCAACGCCCAGAACGGGGATGCACAGCTTCAGGCGGTTTGCCATGCTGTCCTGATCCAGCTTCAGCCAGTCGGCCAGGGTCAGACGAGCGGAACGGAATGCGGTATCACCAGAGGTGATGGGGCAGATCACGACGCCGATCATTGCCAGTGCAATGCCGATGCCACCCATGGTCTTGGAGCAGACGTCGTAGATAGCGGCGGACTGGCCAGCGCTCAAAGCCTCGGCCAGACCGGTCATCTTGCCGTCGGTGATGTTGTACAGTGCGCAGCCGGCAGCGGCCCAGATCAGAGCGATGACGCCCTCGCAGACCATTGCGCCGTAGAACACGAAGTGACCCTGCTTCTCACTCTTCATGCAGCGGGCCATCAGAGGCGACTGGGTGGAGTGGAAACCGGAGATAGCACCGCATGCAACGG
>CAVKKE010000183.1:0-4995 GCA_963656875.1 Barnesiella intestinihominis
AGGGCCAAAGTGGCTCAAAAAGGGTTCCGGGTTTCTGTTTTTGCGCTATTTTTTTGTGCAAATTGCTATCGCATTTTTATTTTGCAACAGCCCCTTTTTCACAAATGGGGCCGGTCACCCCAACGACATCAAAAAAGCACCCGCACTGCCGGAAAAGCAATGCGGGTGCCTGATTCAATGTCTCAGATGATTTTCAACAAGTTCAGCGCTTCACGTTGAAAGCTGCCATGCCGGGGTAAACAGCGCTGTCGCCCAGCTGCTCTTCGATGCGCAGCAGCTGGTTGTACTTTGCCACACGCTCGGTACGGCTGGGAGCACCGGTCTTGATCTGGCAGGTGTTCAGAGCCACAGCCAGGTCGGCGATGGTGGTGTCCTCGGTCTCGCCGGAGCGGTGAGAGCTGATGGCGGTGTAACCAGCCTTGTGAGCCATCTTGATGGCCTCCAGAGTCTCGGACACAGAGCCGATCTGGTTCAGCTTGATCAGGATAGCGTTGCCGGCACCCAGCTGGATGCCCTTGGACAGGCGCTCGGTGTTGGTGACGAACAGGTCGTCGCCCACCAGCTGGACCTTGCCGCCCAGCTCGCGGGTCATCTCCTGCCAGCCTTCCCAGTCCTCTTCATCCAGGCCGTCCTCGATGGAGATGATGGGGTACTTTTCAACCAGGCTCTTCCAGTGTGCGATCAGCTCGCTGGAGGTGAACTCGGTGCCAGCCTTGGGCAGCTTGTAGAAGCCCTTGCCCTTGGGGCTCTTCCACTCGGAGGAAGCAGCATCCATAGCCAGCATGAAGTCCTTGCCGGGCACATAGCCGGCCTTCTCGATAGCGACCAGAATGGTCTCGATGGTCTCCTCGTCGCTGGACAGGTTGGGAGCGAAGCCGCCCTCATCGCCCACGGAGGTAGCCAGGCCCTTGGCCTTCAGGATGGAAGCCAGAGCGTGGAAGACCTCAGCGCACCAGCGCAGAGCTTCCTTGAAGGAGGGAGCGCCCACAGGCATGATCATGAACTCCTGGGTGTCCACGGTGTTGGTGGCATGTGCGCCACCGTTCAGGATGTTCATCATGGGGACGGGCAGGCGGTTGCCGTTCACGCCGCCCAGGAAGCGGTACAGGGGCATGTCCAGAGAAGCAGCTGCTGCACGGCAGGCTGCGATGGACACGGCCAGAATGGCGTTTGCGCCCAGGTTGGACTTGTCCTTGGTGCCGTCGGCCTTGATCATGGCAGCATCGATGGCGTAGATGTCGGAAGCATCCATGCCCACAACAGCGTCAGCAATGACGGTGTTGATGTTCTCCACAGCCTTGGTCACACCCTTGCCCAGATAACGGCCCTTGTCGCCGTCACGCAGCTCCAGAGCCTCGAACTCACCGGTGGATGCACCGGAGGGTGCGCAGCCGCGGGCCACAGTGCCGTCGGCCAGAGTGATCTCAGCTTCCACAGTGGGGTTGCCGCGGGAGTCCAGGATCTCACGGCCCACAACGGATTCAATTTCCAGATAGTTCATATCGAAAACCTCCTAAAAGCTCATTTCCTCGCGGATAGTTCATTCTAACTAACCATGTTTATCCTACCACGCTTTGCCCCGCAGTGCAAGAGCCGCGGGCCATGTTTGCACATGCAAACTTTTGTCCATTTTCTTCTGCCGCCGGGGCCGCATTTTTTCACCTTTACATCCTGTCCTTCTCCCTGCAGTTCTATGCATCATGGTTATCATGTAATTTTGATATGGCAGATATACTAAAATTTATCTTTACATTTTGGAAGGGCAGTTCTATACTTCTTCTTGGTTCTATTTTTAATATGTTTCTTTATGGAATAGAGGAGGATCTATCATATGAATAAGGATCTGACGGTCGGCAAGCCGTCGCAGGTTTTGTGGCAGTTCTGCCTGCCCATGTTCGGCAGCATCATTTTCCAGCAGCTGTACAACATCGCGGACAGCCTTGTGGCCGGCAAGTTCATCGGTGAAAATGCGCTGGCTGCCGTGGGCAACAGCTATGAGATCACCCTGATCTTCATCGCTTTTGCCTTTGGCTGCAACATCGGCTGCTCGGTCATCGTGTCCCGCTACTTCGGTGCCAAGGACTACGAAGACATGAAGACTTCGATCTACACTTCCCTGATCGGCTCCGCTGTGCTGTGCGCCGTGCTGATGGTCATCGGCCTGTTCGGCTGCCGCAGCCTGCTGCAGCTCATCAACACCCCGGAGGAAATTCTGGCAGATTCTGCGCTGTATCTGGACATCTATGTTCTGGGCCTGCCCTTCATGTTCTTCTATAACATCGCCACCGGTATCTTCTCCGCTCTGGGCGACAGCAAGACCCCGTTCTACTTCCTGGCCGTTTCTTCCCTGTCCAACATCGGCGTGGATATCCTGTTCGTGGCTGCATTCAAGATGGGCGTGGCCGGTGTGGCCTGGGCCACCTTTCTGTGCCAGGGCGTCAGCTGCGTGCTGGCCATGGTGGTGGTCTTCCGCCGCATCGCCGCATTCAAGACCGAAAAGAAAGCTGCCCTGTTCTCCTGGAGCATGCTGGGCAAAGTGGCTGTCGTTGCCATCCCCAGCATCCTGCAGCAGAGCTTCATCTCTGTGGGCAACATCATCCTGCAGAGCGTCATCAACACCTTCGGCGCCAGCGTCATCGCGGGCTACTCCGCTGCTGTCAAGCTGAACAACATGGTCATCACCTCCTTCACCACGCTGGGCAACGGCATCTCCAACTACACCTCCCAGAACATGGGTGCAGGCAAGATGGACCGCGTGAAAGAGGGCTTCAGCGCCGGCCGCAATCTGGTGTGGATCATCTGCATCCCGCTGGTGGTGCTGTACTTCTTCTTCGGCCGCACGCTGCTGCTGCTATTCATGAATGACCCCCAGGGCCCGGCCATCGACACCGGTATGCTCTTCCTGCGCATCCTGTCTCCCTTCTACTTTGTGGTGTCCCTGAAGCTGGTCACTGACGGCATCCTGCGCGGCTGCGGCATGATGGTGCGCTTCATGATCGCCACCTTCACCGACCTGATCCTGCGCGTGAGCATGGCCATCGTGCTCAGCGGCTTCCTGGGCAGCACCGGCATCTGGCTGGCATGGCCGGTGGGCTGGTGCATCGGCACCGTGCTGTCTCTGGTGTTCTACTTCACTGCCATCCGCAAAGCACTGAACGAGCCCTCCCTCAAGCAGGAGGCCGAGGAGCTTGTGGAAGAGGTGCACGAAGAAGTCGAGCAGCTGGAGCATGCTGCCGAAGCTGAAACTGAAACCGTGTAACTCTTTTGCAACTTGTGAATTGCGTTCACCTGACGGACAAACAAAATGAAGCATTTGAAATAGTGCACAAAATCATCCTATGGGTTTTGGCTATTTTGGCAACAAAGTCCACAAAACGCCCCCGAAAGTATGGACGGTTTGTGAATTGCAGATTTTGGCTCACAGGTCTATAATATTGATAACGAAGCAAGGTCGCTTTGAGGGAAGAGGACCTTGCTTCCGTTTTTATACTTGAAACACGAATGCTCCTAAGGAGGATATTCACTATGAAAAAGATGATTTCTCGTCGTAACTTCCTGGCCGCTGCCGGTGTCGTTGCCGCAGCTGGCGTTCTGACCGCATGCGGCGGCTCTTCCAACAGCACCGCTGCTTCCACCTCTACCGCAGCTTCTACCGGTTCTTCTGCTGCTGCCGCTCCCGGCGACACCATCAAGGTTGGTGTTCTGGGCCCCATGACCGGCGATGTTTCCGTCTACGGTCTGGCTGTCATCAACGGCGCCACCCTGTACCTGAAGCAGGTCAATGCAGACGGCGGTGTCAACGGCAAGCAGATCGAGATCATCACTATGGATGAGCAGGGCGATGCAACTCAGGCTGTCACCTGCTTCACCAAGATGTGCGATCAGGGTATCACCGCTCTGATCGGTGATGTCACCACCACCCCCACTCTGGCAGTTGCTGCTGAGAGCGCAGATTACAACATGCCCATGGTCACCGCTTCTGCTACTGCTGAGGCTGTCACCTACGATGCCGAGACCGACACCGTGAATGAGAACGTTTTCCGTGCTACTTTCACCGACCCGTATCAGGGCGTTCATATGGCAGATTACGCTTACCAGAAGCTGGGCTACACCGAGGCTGCCATCATCTACCTGAAGGGCGCTGATTACAACGAGGGTCTGGCTGAGAACTTCGCTACCGAGTTCGAGGCACAGGGAGGCACCATCGTCGATCAGGAGACCTACGCTGACGGCGACGTGGACTTCAAGACTCAGCTGACCACCATTCTGGGCAAGAACCCGCAGGTCGTCTTCTGCCCCAACTACTATCAGGATGTGGGCCAGATCCTGGCTCAGGCCGAGAGCATCGGTCTGACCTGCCCGTTCCTGGGCGGCGACGGCTGGGATGGTCTGGAAGGCTATGCAACTGCTGACCAGCTGCACGATGCTTACTTCTGCGCCAACTACGCAACGGGCTCCAACTCCGACTTCGAGAATGCCTACAAGGAAGAGTACGGCGAGGAGTACCCCAACGGCTTCGCACCTCTGGGCTACGACGCAGCAATGACCGTTGTCTACGGCCTGAAGGCTGCTGAAGAGGCTGGTCTGGAAGCTGGTTCTGACGACTACAAGCAGGCTGTCATCGACGCCATCGCAGGCGGCACCATCGAGGGCATCACCGGCACCTTCACCTTCGATGAGCATCATGACCCCGTCAAGGAGACCGCTATCCTGTGCTTCGACGGTGTTACCCCCGTCCTGAAGGAAATGTTCTGATCCTGTTCGACTCTGCGCACCGGTGTGCGGCCTAAGAGCAGCATTCAGAAGTAAATCGACCCATTGCGGAGACCGCCGGAACAGGTTCTGCTCGGCTGTCTCCGCTTTTTTGGTAAAAAAGTGCATCCCCCAAAAGGCGGAAATCCCGCCGCAAAGAAAGGAAGTATCAGTCCATGACAGTGTTCTTTAGCCAGCTGATCAACGGCTTGTCCCTTGGCAGCATCTATGCACTGATCGCAC
>CAVKKE010000184.1:0-4972 GCA_963656875.1 Barnesiella intestinihominis
CCAGCGCATAGGTATCGCAGAGGTCCTGCAGGAACGCACTGTCCGTGGCATCCTGCTCCTTTGCGTCAATGTCGTGGTCATCACCATCAAACTTCAATTCCAGCCCATACCGTCCGGCGATTTCCTCTGCGATCTTCTTCACGCTGGTTTTCTTCCATGTGAAGGTGCGGTTTCGCTCGCTGAAACTGGTATCGTTCGGCTTTGCCACGCCGCCCATCGTCAACGTGTCCGGGGTGCTGGAAAAGCTCAGGTCGTCCAGCACAAAAGCACCGCACTCGGCACTGTAATCCCGGTAGCCGCTGCCAACGCCGCCGATGTTCCAGTTCTTGACGGCAATGGTCGGGTAGAGCTTCACGCCCTTCTCCGGCATCCAGTCGTTTTTCCACTTTCTATCTCGGGCGTTTACCGTGATGCTCACACTGTCGCTTTGGGATGCAGCCACGTCCGTGTACCGAAAACTTTCAATGTCGGGTGCGATCTCTGCCGAAATATCTTTGTTCTCATATTTCAGCAGGATCGTCGCCTGACGGCCTTTTGGTCTCGCTGCTGTCAACAACATCTCAGGCACCTGCTTTCCAAGGCGGCAGGGTGCCGCTCTTTTCAGTGGGGAGGTCTGGTGTTGACAGCACCGTCCCGGAATCGAACCGGGTGATCTCGATATACTCAGGGTTTGCCTGCATCAGCCAGTCGGTTTTCAGCTCACTGCCGTACACGTTGTAAGCGATCTGGTCCCATGTGTCGCCGGACTTCGTTGTGTAATCAAGTGCCATATTGTGTGCGCCTCTTTTCACGTTCGTACCGTTCCACATACTCGCAGAACTTCTCATAGCCCTCATCCAGCAGAGAGCGCAGGTCGTTTGCATCCATGCTGCCGTAGATCACAAAGTTCGGAGCGTAAACGTAGGTGTTTCCGCTGGAACTGGTGTAGCTTCTCTGGTAGCCACCGTCGTCGGAGCTTTCGCCCTGCCCGGAAGAGCCAGAGCCGCCGATGTCCGGCACGCTCACTTCCTGCTGACGGTTCTGCAGGTTCTCCATCATGGCAAGGTTCTGCCTTGTCAGCTCAGGATCGCCCGCCGTCGGGAAGAAGGTGAGGTTGCTCAGATCGTAGCCGTCCAGATCAGACAGCCGCTCAAACTGCGCCTGCGCCACATCCGCCCTGCGGACAAGGCTCAACGCCTGCTGCACTCTGGAATTGTCCAGAACCTTCTGCGCCGTCGCATTGCCCGATGCAGCCGCACCTTCCAGTGCATCCGCTGCGTAGTTGGCGAGTTCCGTCGTGTTCTGGAACGCAACGCCGAAGTCAGAGCCTTGGAACATAGCCGATGCCAGAGGGATGCCCAGCATCTTACCAGCCTGCATCCAGGTGTCGATGTTCTGCTCACGCTGAGAGCGGCGGAAGCTGATGATTGCTTCGGTGCCAGCCTCGCCAGCCAGAGAGGGGCCAGAGGTGAAGCCACCGTCTGCAAACTTCGGCAGGGTTACTTCGGTCAGGTTGAAGCCAAACTGCTTTCCGCCCAGAGCGGGCACCCAGTCGGGGACTGTGAAGTTGATCTTGTTCAGTGTGCGGATGATAGCGTTCACCACGTTCACCACGACGCTGACAATGCCCTTCACCAGCCCGATGATACCCAGCACCACAGGTTCCACCACCGGCAGCAACTTTCCGATTACGTCAATTACCGTCTTGATTGCGTTCACAAGAACCGTGCCCACCAGACTAACAACGGTGGACAGCAGCGGCATAACCGCCGGGATTCCTTGGTTCACCACAAAGCCGAATACCTCAACCAGCAGCGGTTTGATGTGGTTCACCCCCAAATCTACGATTTGAGAGAACACACCAGCAAAGGACTGGATCAACGGCATAACCGTCTGGATGGCAGGCGTTGCCGCGCCAAATACATCGCCGAGATTCAGACCTCCGATGCTGAACTGGGACAGTTTATCTTGGATGCTCTGCAACCCCTCCGGGGTAGTAAGCTGGCCGAAGACCTGTTTTATCGTGTCGCCGATGCCCGAGAGTTTCCCGGTGAACGTATCAAAGACAGCCAGTCCGCCCTCGCCGAAAATCTGCCCGACGATGGTGCGAACGTCCTCGAAGTGGTCTCCCAGCAGAGAAACCACCGCAACCATCGTGCCCAGGCTCGTGATGGCCGGGCCGAATGTGCCGAGCAGCGACATAAAGCCGCTGCCCAGTTTCCCAGCTATTGCGCCAATACCGCCTGTCAGGTTCAGACCATTTTTGCCGAATACCGCTCCTGCGCCGGCACCGAGGACGTTTCCGATTGTTGCCGTCGCCGTGCCCGCCGGGTGCGCCGCTGCAACCATGGCGTTCATCGCATTGGTCGGGATGTTCGCCACATTGTTGATGTAACCAGCCGCCCCGAAGATTTTTCCGGCAACGGCTTGCTTGGGCTTTTTCTTACCGCCGGTCAGCGCATCCGAGTTCAGGGCACCGATCACGCCGCCAGCCAAAGAACTCAGCCGTCCGGCAATGCCTCCCTGTCCAGAACTATTTGCCATCCATGCGCCCATCTTTGCCGATTTCAGAATGTTGCCCCGGTTGCTCCACAGCCCTTTTCCGCCGGAAACGGTATTTTGGAAAAGACTCGTCGGGCTGAGTGCCCCCAGCAGATTACCGACGGTGATCCCGCCGAATCGCCCGCCGGGTGCGCCGCTGGCTTTGCCGCCGATCGTCAGGTTCTTCACCACGTTCAGTGCGGTGCTTCCTGCGCTGTATGCAGCAGGGGCCATGCTCATAGCTCCAAAAGCTGCAATAATTGCAGCAATGGCACCCGCTGCCTGCGGGCCATTGTTCGCAAGATAGTCAACGCCCTTCTGAATCCACGGCAACGCCCACTGTGCTGCTGCACCGATGCCCTCAACCGCTGTGCGCAGCAAGGGAAGAATGGAGTTTGCCAGATTGGATAGGTTGGGCAAGTTTTCGTCAATGCCCTTGTAGGTGTCCAGCTGCAGCCGGGTCAATTCCTTCTGCGCCGGCAGAAAAGAATCTCCGAGGTCCTGCATCAGCACGGTTTTGGCATTATCCCGCATAGTACGCAGGCTTTCTTCCGTTCCCGTGTTGATTGCAAACTCTCGTTCCATACTGCCGGAATAGGCAGATTCATCACTCACTTCGGACAGTGTTTTCATCAGCAGGTCGAGGTTGTTTGTGACCTTTGCGCTACCTTCAACCGCCCACTGGTTAAACAGCGTGTTCAGAGCCGCAATTTTCCGTTCGTCCGGCATCTGGTTGATAGCCTCGAAAACTTTCAGCAAGGTCCCTGTGCCATCCTGCTGCATCGACTTTGCAACACCTTCTGCTGTAAATCCCAGCTGTTCCCACATTCCTTTTTGTGCATCTGTCGCACTTTTTCCTTTTGAAATGTTGGTGTAGATTCTGGAAATCGTGGTGCCCGTGCGATCCGTGTCAACGCCCGTAGCCTGCATAGCCGTTGCAATGGCCGCAGTGGTCGAAGGGTCAACGCCAGCCAGCTGGCCGATGGAAGCTGACTTGTTCACGCTGGATGCAATCTCTGCTGCCGTGGTAGCGTTATTCGCGCCCAAATAGTTGATCTGGTTCATCAGGCGCATAACGTCGTCGTGACTGTAATTGGTCTTGTTGCCCTCAGCGTCTCTCTTAGTGAAGGAAACCTCCCACTTTGCCATGTAGTCGCCAGCGGTCTGGTCGTCCAGATCCATAGCGGTGGCGGCAACAGCCGTATCACGAAGGATGCCGCTTTGCAGCTGCTCCGTTACATCCTTGCCAGACTGACCCAGAGCGGCACTCATGGTCGTGATCTGTTCCGTGGTACGGGGAATTTCCGTACTCAGGTCTTGGATGTAATTTTTCATGTCGGCATAGTTCTGGGCAAACGTCTTGCCGTTCTGCGCCATCGCATCGGATGCCTTGCCGGAAGCATCTGCCAGACCGTCCACATAGCGCATGACCGGGGCCATCTGCGCTTCCAGCTTGGATGCCTCGTTCGTCACCTGTTTCATGCCGACCAGCACGCTTCCCGTCAGCGTAGCGGCCAGTCCCAGCCCTGCCTTTCCGACTACGCCTAGTGTTTTTGCCACCGTGCCTGCCAGAGAATTTGTGCCTTTCAGCCCATCCGTCAGAGAGCCAGTCAAGCCCTTCACTTGGCTGATGCTTCGTGCCAGCGAAGGATCGACCTTGCCCATGATTCGGATACTGAGGTCTAGTGCCCCATTTCCTGCCATACGTCTGACACCTCCCGGCATAGCTCGATCAAGTCTTTCCTTGGCATGGAAAGATAGTCTGTCAGGTTAGAGTGCGTCGCAATGGACAGCTGGATCGCTGCTTTTCGCAGTGCCTTTGCTCCGCCTTTTACTCGAAAAAATCAGCGTCCACAGCGTCACGCAGCTTTGCAGCCTCGCACAACGGCAGACCGGCGAAAAAGTCCTCCGGGTAGCCGGTGCCCATGCTGGCAATAATGCAGACGTACAGGTAGTTGCGGCCAGTATTCACCGGGGAGAAGCCGCCCGCCACCATGCGGTTTTCCGCCATGGATTCGCTCATGGTGTTCAGTTCACCGACACCCGACAGGTCCACGGATTCAAAGGTCTTGCCCTTGATGTCCTCTTTGCTGTCGCCGTTGTAGGTGTAGGCATTGTCGAACTTCACAACATGGGTCTTGGGGTCATTCTTGATCTTTGCGTTCATAGCGTTCAGGATCGCCGTCTGCACCTGCTTGATCTTCGCACGGGGCATGAGCTTGAAAAACTCCACAGGCTTGCCGCTGGCTTTGGTCGCCACTTCCTGCGCAAAAGAGGTGGTAGCTTCCACTGCCGCCAGCGTTGCGATCTCTCCCGCCAGCTTCTTCTGGATGTCGATCATGTCCTGAATCGTCATGCTGTCCATGCCGGACAGGTCTACTTCGTCGTACTCGGTGTCCTCGAACTTATAAGGCTTTGCGAATTTCACAGTAAGATTACCCATCTCGATGTT
>CAVKKE010000185.1:0-4955 GCA_963656875.1 Barnesiella intestinihominis
GCATACCGCTGGAGAGCGGTCTATAAATACTACTATTTTATTATACGAGGGAATGCATCATGAAAAAAGGCAAAGCATTCCACGTCGGCACCTCCTGGAAAGTCGGTCTCCTGACGGTGCTGGCGGCTGTGGGCATTTTTGCCGGTTTCACGGTCCACGACCGGCTCATTTTGCAAAAGACCATCCTCAATACCTTTGAGTTCATGCAGAACCGGCTGACGGCTTATGAGAGCTACGCCGCCAATGATGAGGTGAAAAGTCTCATCCATCTGCTGGACAAGACCACTGAGCTGAGCCGGGTCGTTGGTGCACTGGGCACGCCGGATCAGACGGTGCTGGACAGCTTTGTCTCCGAACAGCGGCTCAGCAGCGTGATGGTGCTGGACGAAAACATGCAGCTGCAGGCGCACGCCGGCAGCGATACACCGGAGCACTGGGAAAACCTGTTCCAGAGCGGCGTCATCCAGGACATTGCGGAGCACCCGCAAAAGGTCTATTTCAGCCGGGTGACCGATGGCGACAGCGTCTATGACGTGGCAGCAGTGGCCCGGCGGGATGCCCTGGGCGTGGTGTTCACCAGCCATGAGCAGGAAAAGGATGTGGAAGGAGAAGGCGATTTTTCGCTGGATGAGCTGTTCAGCGGCTTCACCTTTGACATGGACGGCGTCGTGGCGGTGAGCGACGGCAGCACGATCATCAACAGCAATCTGGAGAGCCTGCAGGGCCTTTCGCTGGAAGAAAGCCGCGAGCTCTACAGCGGCAGCGAAACTTTTAAGCCGGACACGATCACCTGCCTGCGGAGCGGTCAGGGCACATGGTATGGCAGCAAGACCCGGGTGCGCAGCTATGACCTCTATGTTTTCTTCCCGGGGGCTCAGGTCTTCCGCACCCGCACCATCGTCATGGTGTGCAGCCTGACCATCATGCTCGTGAGTTGGCTTCTGGTGCTCAACCTGCAGGGCCGCACCGAGCGGGAAACGCTGGAGCAGAGCCAGAAGCAGCTGGAGAAGACGGCAGAGGATGCCCGCCGCGCCAATGCGGCCAAGACGGACTTCCTGCGCCGCATGAGCCACGACATCCGCACCCCTATCAACGGCATTCAGGGCATGGTGGAGATCAGCCGTCACTATGTGGACGACGAGGTCAAGTAGGAGGAGTGCCGCCAGAAGATTTTGGATGCTTCCGGCTTTTTGCTGGATCTGGTGAACAACGTGCTGGACATGAACAAGCTGGAATCCGGTGAGGTCCGGCTGGATGAAGTCTCCTTCGACCTTGAAAAACTGGTGCGGGAGACCAACAGCGTCATTGAAGTTCAGGCCAATGAGCGGGACATCGCATTGCACGACAACGGCGTGCACGCAGAGCACCGCCGACTCATCGGCAGCCCGGTGCATCTGCGTCAGGTCATGCAGAACATTGAGAGCAATGCGGTGAAGTATACCCCGGAGGGCGGCACCGTGACCGTGAGCTGCAACGAGATCGACGCAAAGAACGGTGTAGCGACACTGGAATTCATCTGTGCGGACACCGGCATCGGCATGAGCGAGGAATTCCAGAAGCACGCTTTCGAGCCCTTTGCGCAGGAGAACACAGCGGCCTGCACAGCCTATCTGGGCACCGGCCTGGGCCTTGCCATCACCAAGGAGCTGGTGGAGCAGATGGGCGGCACCATTGACTTCCAGAGCCGCCAGAACAGGGGCACCACTTTTGTCATCCAGATCCCGCTGCGCATCGATGCTGTAGCCAGCGCCCCGAAGCCGGAGAAAGAAAAGGCCCCGGCAGCAGGCAGCGTGCAGGGGGCAAAGATACTTCTGGTGGAGGACAACGACCTGAACATGGAGATCGCGCAGTTCCTGCTGGAAAGCGAAGGCGCTGAGGTGACGCAGGCGTGGAATGGCCGGGAGGCTGTGGAACTGTTTGCCGCTTCTGCGCCGGGTACCTATGATGTGATCCTCATGGACGTGATGATGCCGCTGATGGGCGGCTTGGAAGCCACCCGTGTGATCCGCGCCATGAAGCGCGCGGACGCTGCGACGGTGCCCATCTTCGCCATGACGGCCAACGCGTTCCAGGACGACATCCAGCGCAGCCGTGCCGCAGGCATGAACGAGCATCTGACGAAACCACTGAATGCAGAGAAACTGATCGCGATGATCGCACGCTACTGCGGAAAAACCGAAGGAACGGAAAAGCAATAAATGAACGGAAATGCGGGCTGCAGCTGCGGCCTGCGCAGCAAAAGAACAGATCGGCAAAGCCCGCAGGCTTTGCCGATCTGGCTTTTAAACGATATTGGCTTGTCAATAGGACGAGAGCCCCAGGCTCACATCCAGTGCCTGATCCACCCGTTTCTGATCTTCGGGGGTGATCTGCCCCGCACGCTCCCGCAGGCGGTGCTTATCCAGTGTGCGGATCTGCTCCAGCAGCACCACGCTGTCCTTGGAAAGGCCGGTGTCCGCCGCCCGGATGTTGATGTGGGTGGGCAGGCGGGCTTTGTCCAGCCGGGATGTAATGGCCGCTGCGATCACGGTGGGGCTGTGCCGGTTGCCGATCTCATTCTGCACGATCAGCACCGGCCGCACGCCGCCCTGCTCCGATCCCACCACCGGCGAAAGATCGGCATAGAAAACTTCTCCTCTGTGTACCTCCATGGAATCTCCCTCCCTGTGCTTTGGAGGATGTGCCTCGCTATGTGATGCGTCCGGCGCATCCTGTCTGCTCTCAGTATGAGCAGGCCGCGGGCCGGTTATGCAGTGCGGAGATATTCCATTGTATGCACAGGGGCGGCTCAGGTTTCCGCTTCCAGCACACAGAACGCCAGCGCCATGCCGCCCTCGTGGCTCAGGGACAGGCGGGCAGTCAGCCGGTGGGCCTGCACCCAGTCGGCAGTTCTGCCGGAAAAACGGTAGGCGGGCGCACCGCTTTCCAGCCGGACAGCTTCGATCTCGCAGAGAGAAAAAGGCTCCCGCAGGCCGGTGCCCGCCGCCTTGAGAAAAGCTTCCTTGGCGGCAAAGTTGGCGGCAGCGCTGGCCAGCCGGTGGGCGCTGCCGCGCCCGGCGGGCATGGGTTCGGCCAGCCCGAGGGCGGCGCGTTCCGCTTCGCCGTAGACCCGGCGCACAAAGGCCGGAGCGTGGGGGCCGGAAAGGCTTTTTTCCAGATGTGCGATCTCGCATAGGTCGCAGCCGATGCCATAGAGCATGGCGAAGCTCCTTTCTCCGCAAAAGCGGCCGATGCAGGCCGTCAGCCTGCAAAAACAGAACCGGAAATTTTATGCAAACTGTGCAAATCCGGTGTCTTTATCTTGAAGTTTCCTCGCAATTCGTGTACAATGAGCTTAGTTCTTCCTAAGGGGGTGTATTCCGTGAGTGGCGAGACTGCAATTTTTTCGATCCACGACAAAAAGGACTATGAGATCCATGAGATCGTACAGCAGGTGTACGATGCATTAAAGGAAAAAGGCTATAATCCGGTCAATCAGCTGGTGGGCTATATCCTGTCCGAAGACCCCACCTACATCACGACCTATAAGAATGCCCGTTCCATGATCCGCAAGGTAGATCGTGACGATCTGCTGCAGGCCATGCTGCGCAGTTATCTGGACGTCTGATTCTGATATCGCTTATCTGCTGTGCCCTGCCGTCGAAAAGACGGCGGGGCTTTGTCATTGTCAGGGAAGGGGCCAGCCGGCGGGGAAATAACTGTGGTCGTCGTTGCAGAGTGAAACGGAGGCTATTTTAATCGTTCTGTTTGTAAGGAAGAGTGAAAATCTGGTTCACCACCACTTCATACTCCCACGGTTCCCGGGCCTTCCGCAGCTGTTTTTCCAATTTTTCCGAACCTTCGAATTTGTGGATGAGATAGAACCAGTGGCCCTTCATCCGGCTGACAGCACACCCGGCGGAGCCGAACAGTTCTGTGTAGCTGTGGTACAGGTCGTCAAGGTAGCCCCGCAGCTCCTCGCGGGTGGCATCCGCGCCGCCCAGAGCCTTGCGCAGCAGGGCCGGGTCTGCAATGATGCCCCGGCCCACCATGATGCCGGACAAGCCCGGGAACTGTGCTTCCAGACCGTGCAGATCGTCCACGGTGGTCACGTCGCCGTTGTAGCATACCGGCATTTTGCAGGCGGGCAGAGCCGCAGCGAAGGCGGCGCGGTCGGCCTGACCCCGATAGAGCTGGCGCATTACGCGGGGATGGATGGTCAGCTCACAGATGGGATATTTATTATAAATGTCCAGAATGGCGTTAAACTCTGCAGGGCTTTCCACGCCAAGGCGGGTCTTGACCGAGATGGGGCCGTCAGCATGAGCGAATACGGCAGAGAGAAAAGCATCCAGCTTTTCCGGGTCGCGGAGCATTCCGGAGCCTTTGCCTTTGGCGGTGACCGTGCCAGAGGGGCAGCCAAAGTTCAGGTTCACTTCGGTGTAGCCCAGTTTGCGCAGTTCGCCGATCATCCACGCGGCAAGTTCGCCGTCCTTCGCCAGCAGCTGCGGGACCACCGGCGCACCGGGATTCGCAGCGGGAGCCAGCTCGGCCATCTTCTTTTTGATGAGCACGCGGTTTTCCGGCGGAGAGATGAACGGCGCATAGTACCGCACCGGTGCGCTGGGAAAGGCAAACCACTTTTGATGTGCCTGCCGCCACACCCGGTCGGTCAGGCCCTCCATGGGGGCAACGTAGTAATTCATGGGCAAATCTCCAAAGTTTTATGTTAGAGATATTGTAGCATAGTAAAAGGGGAGGAGCAAGACGATTTGAAATGGCCGCCGCGTTCGCTTTGGCCATAAATAGCGGTGATTTTATTTTTAATTATGCGTTTGTCGCGCTCTGCGGAGCGCGACAAACGCTTTTTCACGAAAAAAGTCGTAATTGCAAAATGCAGCTTCCCCGGCAACGGCACCGCCTGCTCCGGCAGGATGATGCGACGCCATGTCTGAAGGGCGGGCTGCAATTTCAAT
>CAVKKE010000186.1:0-1857 GCA_963656875.1 Barnesiella intestinihominis
GCTTGGTGCCCACGCCGTCGGTGCCAGAGATCAGCACCGGGTGCTTGTAGCCGGTGCAGTCCAGTTCGAACAGACCACCGAAGCCGCCCAGGCCGCCGATGCAGTGCTCGTTCATGGTGCGGGCCACATACTGCTTCATGAGTTCAACGGAGCGATAACCGGCAGTGATGTCCACACCGGCAGCTGCATAGCTTTCAGAATAGCTCTTTTCCATGGTCTTACTCTCCTAACTTTTTCTCGTCCTTGGGACGGTCGTTCAGGTGGCGTTCGTGAATATCGGTGGAAAGCACCTCGTCCGGCTTCACGGCATATTCGCCGGTGAAGCAGGCAGTGCAGAATCCGCATTTTGCGTTCTTGGCCAACTGCACCACATGCTCGGTGGACAGATAACCCAGAGTGTCGGCCCCGATGATCTCATTGATCTGGTCCACGGTGCGGCCGGTGGCCACCAGCATTTTCTGGTCGGGGATATCAGTGCCGAAGTAGCAGGGGTACTTGAACGGCGGCGCCGACACCATGAAGTGCACTTCGGTAGCTCCGGCGTCCCGCAGCAGCTTGATGATGCGGGCGGAAGTGGTGCCGCGCACGATGGAGTCATCCACCAGCACCACACGCTTGCCCTTGACCGTGCTGGAAATGACGTTCAGCTTGATACGCACACTGTTCTCGCGCTGCTTCTGGCTGCCCTGAATGAAGGTGCGGCCGATATACTTATTTTTAATAAAGCCGATGCCGTAGGGAATGCCGCTCTCCTGCGAATAGCCAAGGGCTGCGTCCAGACCGGAATCCGGCACACCGATGACCACGTCGGCTTCCACAGGGTGCTCCTGCGCCAGGAACCGGCCCGCCTGCTTGCGGGCTTCATGCACTGAGCAGCCCTCGATGACGCTGTCCGGGCGGGAGAAATAGATGAACTCAAACACGCACATCTGGGTGTCCGGGCGTCCGCAGTGGTCTTTGATGCTGCGCAGCTCGCCAGATTTGGTATCAACGACCACGATCTCGCCGGGTTCCACGTCCCGCAGCAGAGTGGCACCCGCGGCGTCCAGCGCGCAGCTCTCACTGGCGAAGACGTAGCCGCCGCCGGGCAGGGTGCCGATGCACAACGGGCGGTAACCGCGGGGGTCGCGCACTGCAATGAGCTTTGTTGCCGACATGACCACCAGACTGTAAGCACCTTCCAGCACGTCCATAGTCTTGCTGATGGCGATCTCGATGCTGCCCATGCGCAGACGGTTGCGGGTGATCAGGTAGCAGATGACCTCGGTGTCCGAGGAGCCGTGGAAGATGGCCCCTTCGTTTTCCAGCTGACGGCGCAGCTCGATGGCGTTGGTCAGGTTGCCGTTGTGGCACAGGGCCATGGTGCCGCGGCCATGGCGGACGATCATGGGCTGTGCGTTGGCACGGACACGGCTGCCCGCCGTAGCGTAGCGCACATGACCGGTGGCCATATGCGCGTTGGGGTTCGCAAGGCTTGCCAGCACCGCCGGAGTGAACACCTCGTTCACAAGGCCAAGATCCCGGTGGCCGTTAATAACGCCGTCGTCGTTGACAGCGATGCCGCAGCTCTCCTGACCACGGTGCTGCAGAGCGTACAGGGCCGAGTAGGCGGCAGCGGCCACGTCCTCGGTGCCTGCACGGTCATAGATGCCGAAAACGCCGCATTCTTCGTGCAGCGGGTATGCAAAATCAGACATTGGTTCTCCTTTTGACTTATTGAGCCTTCCCCCTTGGGGGAAGGTGGCATTGCGCAAGCAATGACGGATGAGGGGTAGTAGTCTTCTGATTCCGTCACGTTAAAGCGGCATCTGGCCGCGGCTTCCCCTCATCAGCCGCCTGCGGCGGCAGCTTCCCCCA
>CAVKKE010000186.1:1867-4936 GCA_963656875.1 Barnesiella intestinihominis
GGAAGCCTTTCGATCACAGCTCCGCGATCTCCGCCTGCAGCTTTTCCTCTTTGGCTGCGATCTGTGCGGCCATGGCAGTGCGCTCTGCAGCCAGCTTCTCGGCCAGCGCATCATCGCTCAGGGCCAGAATTTCTGCAGCCAGCCATGCGGCGTTCTTGGCACCGTTCAGGGCCACTGTCGCCACCGGGATTCCGCTGGGCATCTGGACAGTCGCCAGCAGGGCGTCCAGACCGTCCATAGCACCGCCCTTCATGGGGATGCCGATCACCGGCAGGGTGGTGTTGGCAGCAAAGGCACCGGCCAGATGGGCCGCCATGCCCGCTGCGCAGAGGATGACGCCGAAGCCGTTGGCCTTGGCACTCTTTGCAAACTCCGCTGCTTCGGCGGGGGTGCGGTGGGCCGACAGGATGTGGGCTTCAAAGGGAATGCCCAGCGCTTTCAGCTGAGCGCAGGCACCCTTCACCACCGGCCAATCGCTGTCCGAACCCATGATCACAGCAACTTTACGAATCATTTTTCAAACCCTCTCTTTCCGTGTCCAACAGGGCAAACAAAAAAAGGCTGTGGTACACCCGCACCACGGCCTTTAGTTCTGCTTATACTTTTCCGGAGTTCCGCTCAAAGCTGCACGATGCCCCTGACATGCCCGAATATGATTTCGACTCATGAGACCCGGCAGCATCTTCTTCATTGAAGTTTCCCTCCGCAGTATCGTTTCTGTGTGCATTTTCAGACGGCGGCAGCGCCTGTTTTTGGGGGTGCCGTCTCTGTGCTACATACAGTTTACGGCAAAAGAAACGCTTTGCAAAGAGCGTTTGGGCAATTTCTCCCTTGTGTTCTCATGCCGCCAAAAAACTTTCGAAAGTTTTGTGCAGTTTCGACATCGTTTTTCTTTCTAAGTATGACTTATGGTTTGAGTATATTTTATGTAAAAGAGTCTGTACCGATTTTTGCGGAATAGACGGACTTTTTCAAGAACCCTCTCAGTCATTGCAGAACGTTTCCGGTATGTCTGTAGGGAGCGGATTCATCCGCTCCGCAAGGAAAGCGCCATCTGCCGGGAAGCGAACGGAACGCATGAATGCGTTCCCTACAGCAGAGCCGGCAAGCCTCCGTCCTGCCGCTTCGCGTCAATCCAGCTTCCCCAAGGGGGAAGCCTGTCTCAGAAGATGATCTTCGCCGTCGTCGCCCGTGCGGCGCGGATGAGGTCGGCCGGAGCACAGCACACCTGTGTGCCGATGCGTCCGCCGGAAACATAGACCTTTTCCTGTGCCAGCACGCTCTCGTCAAAGACAGTCTTATACTGCTTTTTCATGCCCACCGGGCTGCATCCGCCGCGCACATAGCCGGTGACCTTGTTGATGTCGGCCACATGGATCATGGCCACGCTCTTTTCGCCCACGCTGCGGGCGGCTGCTTTCAGGTCAAGCTCTGCCGCCACCGGAATGACGAACACAAAATAGTTTTTGCTGCTGCCCTGGGTCACCAGCGTCTTATACACACAGGCCGGGTCTTCGCCCATGCTGCCGGCAACATCCACGCCTGCCACGGCCACACCCTCTTCATGGGCGTACTCGTGGGCGGTGTAGGGCACCTTTTCCCGTTCCAGAATGCGCATGGCATTGGTTTTTGCTTCTTTTCCCATTATATATTCCCCTTTATTTCAACTTACGTTGTTTTTCCATCTTGCTTGTGTTGTAGGGAACGCATTCATGCGTTCCGCCCGTTCCCCAGCAGATGGAGCTTACCCGCGGAGCGGATAAATCCGCTCCCTACATTGCACAGCAGGGACTGCGAGCCCGCTTTCCTTTTCGCCCCCATTCTACCACTTTCCCGTTTCAAAAAACAGTCTTTTCGGCAAAAAGCATCAAAGCCCAGCATCATTCCCGCCAGCCTGCCCAATTTTCAGCAATTTTCAAAAATTTGCAAATCTCTCTTGACTTCATTTTCCTGAAGTGATATCATAACGTCACACACTTCAGAACCCTGAAGTTTGACATTGCAAGCTGCGGCAAAGGAGCCGGTCTCCCTCGCCGTTCACACGATAAGGAAAAGGCAAAGGAGACAAAACACTATGATCATCGTATTGAAACAGGACGCCCCCGAAGTACAGGTCCGCGAGTTCTGCCACGAACTGACGGATATGGGCCTGCAGATCAACGACTCCAAGGGCAGTGAGAGCCACATTCTGGGCCTGATCGGCGACACCAAGGCTGTGGCCGAGAGCTGGGTGCTGGCAAACCCCGTGGTCGAGACCTGCCGCCGCGTCACCGAGCCCTACAAAAAGGCAAACCGCAAGTTCCACCCGGACGACAGTGTCATTGATGTGGACGGTGTGAAGATCGGCGGCGGCAACTTTGCCGTCATCGCCGGCCCCTGCAGCATCGAGAGCGAAGACCAGATCACCTACTGCGCACAGCGCGTGAAAGCCGCAGGTGCTTCCCTGCTGCGCGGCGGCGCGTTCAAGCCCCGCACTTCCCCCTACTCCTTCCAGGGTATGCGCAGCGAGGGCCTTGACCTGCTCAAGCTGGCACGCCGCGCCACCGGTGCACCCATCGTCACCGAGATCATGAACACTGAGCATCTGCCCCTGTTCGAGAATGTAGACCTCATTCAGGTGGGTGCCCGCAACATGCAGAACTTCGAGCTGCTCAAGGCTGTGGGCCGCCAGAAGAAGCCCGTGCTGCTCAAGCGCGGCCTGGCCAACACGCTGGAAGAGTTCGTCATGAGCGCCGAATACATCATGGCGGAGGGCAACGAAAACGTCATCCTCTGCGAGCGCGGCATCCGCACCTTTGAGACCAGCATGCGCAACACCCTTGACCTTGCCGGTGTGGTCATGCTGCACAAGATGACCCATCTGCCTGTTGTGGTCGATCCCAGCCACGCATGCGGCCACGCATGGATGGTGCCGGAGCTGGCAAAGGCTGCTGTCGCTGCCGGTGCCGACGGCCTGATGATCGAGGTTCACAACAACCCCGCCAAGGCCAAGTGCGACGGTGCCCAGAGCCTGACCCCCGACCAGTTCGATGAGCTGATGCAGTTCATCGGCAAGGAAGTGGAGTTCTT
>CAVKKE010000187.1:0-4919 GCA_963656875.1 Barnesiella intestinihominis
ACCGGCATGATCCTGCTGGTCACTGCCTGCGGCGGCGTGCTGCGCTATGTGCTGCAGAACTCCGGCCTGGGCGATGTCATCGGCAACGCCGTTGCAAACGCAAACCTGCCTCTGGTTCTGGTGGCCTTCATCGTGGCTGCTCTGGTCCGTATCTCCGTTGGTTCCGCCACCGTGGCTATGACCATGGCCGCCGGCATCATCTCTGCAATGCCCGGCATCAGCGAGCTGAGCCCCCTGTACCTGGCCTGTGTCACCGCTGCTATCGCCGGCGGTTCCACCGTCTGCTCTCACTTCAACGACTCCGGCTTCTGGCTGGTGAAGAGCCTTGTGGGCATGGACGAAAAGACCACTCTCAAGACCTGGACCATCATGGAGACCCTAGTGGGCGGCGTCGGTGCTCTGGTGGCACTGATCATCTCCTTCTTTGCTTAATCATCCCCAGCTGCGGGGCTGCGCCTGCACACAGCTTTCGCAATGCTTTGCAAATCTCTTATAACTCCTTTTAGCACTGCTGCTTTTTGCGTTATAACGGGATATCCGGCCCGGAAGCCAGCTGGATAAAGGCGTCCATTTCCCGGGTGCAGCACTTGTCCTTGTGGTAGAACATCTGCCGGTACATGGTCAGCCGGAAGTCAGATACTTCCAGAATGCGCAGTGCGCCCTTTGCGGCGGGTTCTGCCACGGCAAAGCGGGGGAGAAGGGAGATGCCGGAGGAATGTTCCAGCATCTTGATGATAAAAGAAGTATCGCTGATCTCAAGACTGGGGGTCAGCTCGATCTGCCGGGAAGCGAGAAATTTATCGAAGGTGCGGCGATAGTTGGCGTTGCGCTCGGTGAGGAAGAAGGGCTTGTCCAGCAGCTCCGCCACACGGTAAGGCCCGGGATGGCCGAAGTCGATGTCCGGAGATGCCACAAAGACTACCTCTTCCGGCACCTCGTTGCACTTGTGCCAGCTGTTGGAGTAGCGGGGCTCATCTAGAATGCAGATGAGGTCCACTTCGCCCCGCTCCATCTTTTCAATGAGCTCTTCCGGGGAGCCGGTGGTGACCCGCAGGCTGACTTTGGGGTGTTCCAGCCGGAACTGATGCATCAGCCCGGGCAGACGGAAAAAACACAGGGATTCCAGTGTGCCGATGTGCAGGCAGCCGTCCAGCTCGGCGTCCTCGCTGAGGGCCCGGTGAGCGTTGTGGATGGTGTCGAGGATGCTGTTGGCGTATTCCAGAAAGCGCTGGCCCTGTGCAGTCAGGATCACCCGCTTGCCCATGCGGTCGAACAGCCGCACGCCCAGTTCCTCTTCCAGTGCCTTGATCTGCACTGTCACGGCGGACTGGGAGTAGCCCAGGCTTTCCGCCGCTTTGGAAAAGCTCTGGAACTGCGCGGCGCGGATCAGAGTGTTCAGCTGGCGGATCTCCATGGCAAAGCTCCTTTTCTATTAAAAATATTAAATCATAAATTTATTTTTATGAATTTGAATCATGTATATGTCTATGTTAAACTAAACGTGTCAACACGTCAAGCGAATTTTTGACGTTTCATAAAAAGGCTGGCCGTGCGGGCTGCGGCGGAGAGAGCGCCGTCAGGTGCTGCGCAAGAGTCAGGATAGGAAAAAGGAGGATTTCCCCTATGGAAAAGAAAAAGTTCAAGCTTGGACTGCTGCCGAAGCTGCTCATTGCAATCGTGCTGGGCATCGTCATCGGCCAGTTCTTCCCGGTGTGGTTCTGCCGGGTCATCGTCACTGCATCCAGCATCTTCAGTTCGTTTTTGAAGTTCATCATCCCGCTGATGATCGTGGCCTACGTCACCATGGGCATTGCTGACCTGAAGAGCGGCGCAGGCAAGCTGCTGCTTATCACGGTGGCTCTGGCCTACGGCTCCACCCTGATCGCAGGTTCCGCTTCCTATCTGGTGTCGTCTGCACTGTTCCCCAGCTTCATGAGCGAGGGCGCACTGGAGCAGATCGCTGCCACGGCTGACAACTCTCTGGCCAGCTACATCTCCATTTCCATCCCCGCTCTGCTGGACACCCTGTCCGCTGTGGTGCTGGCCTTTGTGCTGGGCCTGTGCATGTCCACCTTGCGCGGCAAGACCATCGGTGATACACTTTATAACTGTATGAAGGACTTCTCCGGCATCATCGATCAGGTGCTGCACAGCGTCATCATCCCGCTGCTGCCCCTGTACGTCTGCGGCACCTTCGTGGATATGACCAAGTCCGGCAAAACTTACGCCATTCTGGGCATCCTGTGGAAGGTGTTCGTGGTGGTCATTGCCATGCACCTGATCTGCATCTTCATCCAGTTCTGCATTGCAGGCGCTGTGAGCCACAAGAACCCCCTGACCCTCATCAAGAACCAGATCCCCGGCTACACCACCGCTCTGGGCACCCAGTCCTCTGCAGCCACCATCCCGGTCAACCTGCAGTGCGCTGAGGCCGACGGCGTCAGCGAGCAGATCCGCAACTTCGTTGTGCCCCTGTGCGCAAACATCCACATGGCAGGCTCCATGATCACCATCACTGCCTGCGCCACTGCCGTCTGCCTGATGAACCAGCTGCCCATCGGCCTTGCTACCGTGGTGCCCTTTATCATGACTCTGGGCGTTGCCATGGTGGCTTCCCCCGGCGCTCCCGGCGGCTCCATCATGACCGCTCTGCCCTTCCTGTACATGATCTTCGGTGCAGAGGCAGGCGACCCCAACGGCCCCATCTGTGCCATCATGGTGGCTCTGTATATCACCCAGGATTCCTTCGGCACCGCCTGCAACGTCTCCGGCGACAACGCCATCGGCGTCATCGTGGAGACCATCTACCAGAAGTTCATCAACAAGAGCAGCGCAAACGCCTGAGAACGGCGTTCCCGCAGCCCCTTTTGACCTGACAGGAGAGATACCCCATGGCATTTATCAGTGTTTTTGATGTTCTGGGCCCGAACATGATCGGCCCTTCCAGTTCCCACACCGCTGGTGCGGAGATCATCGCCTTTCTGGCACAGAAGATGATCACCCCGCCCCTGCGCCGGGCAGACTTCACCCTCTACGGCTCTTTCGCCAAGACCTACCACGGCCACGGCACGGACCGCGCCCTGCTGGGCGGCATCATGGGCTTTTCCGCCGATGACACCCGCATCCGCGATTCCTTCTCTATCGCCACGGAGCGGGGTCTGGCCTACAGCTTCACCCCCAACGAGGTGGAGACGGACATCCACCCCAACACCGTGGACATCCGCATGGAGAACGCCGCCGGTCAGGTGATGACTGTGCGCGGCGAATCGCTGGGCGGCGGCAAGGTGCGCATCGTGCGCATCAACGGTGTGGAGGTGGACTTCACCGGCGAGTACAACGCCCTCATCGTGGTGCAGCAGGACAAGCCCGGCGTGGTGGCCCACATCACCAAGATCCTCAGCGACCGCGGCGTGAACATCGCGTTTATGCGCCTGTTCCGCGAGGAAAAGGGCCACACCGCCTACACCATCGTGGAGTCGGACGAGCGCCTGCCCGAGGGCGTGGACAAGCTCTTGCTGGAAAACCCGAACATCAACGATGTGATGGTCGTGCAGCCGTAAGGAGGGGACACAGGGATGAACATGGATTTCAAATCCGCAAAAGAGCTGCTGGAATTGTGTGAGCAGAACCAGCTGCCCATTTCCGAAGTGATGCGTCAGCGCGAGTGCATTCTGGGCGAGACGCCCCGGGACACCGTGGATCACCGCATGAACAAGGCGTGGGAGATCATGCGCTCTTCTGCCACCCAGCCTTTGAAAAAGCCCATCAAGTCCATGGGCGGGCTCATCGGCGGCGAGGCCAAGAAGCTGGAAGCACACTATAATAAAAAGAAGAGCATCTGCGGCGACGTGCTGGACAAGGCCATGACCTACGCTATGGCAGTGCTGGAAGTGAACGCTTCCATGGGTTTGATCGTGGCAGCGCCTACTGCTGGTTCCGCCGGCGTGGTGCCGGGCATGATGCTGGCGCTGCAGGAGTGCTACCGCATCTCCGACCAGCGCATCGTGGATGCACTGTTCAACGCCGGTGCCGTGGGCTACCTTGCCATGCGCAACGCCACCGTGGCCGGTGCTGTGGGCGGCTGTCAGGCTGAGGTGGGCATCGCGTCCGCCATGGCTGCTTCCGCCGCCGTGGAGCTCATGGGCGGCACCCCGGAGCAGTGCTTGGATGCTGCTTCCACTGTGCTCATGAACATGCTGGGCCTTGTGTGCGACCCCGTGGGCGGTCTGGTGGAATATCCCTGCCAGAACCGCAACGCCGCCGGTGTGGCCAACGCCCTCATCGCGGCAGAGATGTCCCTGAGCGGCATCCGTCAGCTGATCCCCTTTGACCAGATGCTGGACGCCATGTACGCCGTGGGCAAGCGCCTGCCTGCCGAACTGCGGGAGACCGCCCTTGGCGGCTGCGCCGCAACGCCCGCTGCCTGCGCCGCCTGCGGCCTGTGCAGCTGAACAAAAACAAAATCGATTTGAGAAAGACCAGAGTGATTCCGAAAGGATTTTTCGGGAAAGCTCTGGTCTTTTGTGCAGATACACAATAAAACTGGTCTGATTCAGGCGGTTTCGCCGAAAATAACAGGGCAAAGCGAAAAAACGTGCCGCTTTGTGGTTTTCGCCCGGCAAATATGGTAGACTGGGTGCAGGAACCGGGCTGCATGTGTGCAGCCTGCAGGAATACAGAGAAAGAAAGGTCGTTTGTGATGAAGATCATTCGTGCAAAAGATTACGCGGATATGTCGCGCAAGGCAGCCAACATCATTTCTGCTCAGGTCATCATGAAGCTCAACTGCGTGCTGGGCCTTGCCACCGGCGGCACCCCTGTGGGTGCATATGCGCAGCTGGTGGAGTGGTATAACAAGGGAGATATCGATTTCTCGGAAGTGACCACGGTCAATCTGGACGAGTACCGCGGCCTGCCCA
>CAVKKE010000188.1:0-4885 GCA_963656875.1 Barnesiella intestinihominis
CTATTTTTTGTGCAAATTGCTATCGCATTTTTATTTTGCAACAGCCCCTTTTTTGTATTTTATCTGCCGCAGAAACAAGAACAGGACACAGCGTTTACTGTGTCCTGTTCTTGTTTTTAATCGCTTACCCTTCTTCCGCCAGCCGAAACATGGCCCGCACGTTGGCGCGGCTCTGCTCCGGCCGGGAGGATCAACAGGAAATTGAAGTTCCATTGCGGTCCGTCGATCTCCACGCAGCACAGGTCTGGCCGCAGCCATTCCGCCGAAGCCGACGGCAGCAGGCCGATGCCAACACCGGCGCTGGTGAGCATGAACAGTTCTTCCAGATTTTTAGTGTGCAGGGTGGGATTGCTCCGCAGGCCAAGCTGCTTATAATACTGGCGCAGAACTTCTTCGGCACAGCCCCGTGGATCCTCCTGGGTCAGGATCAATGTTTCACCCAGCAGTTCCTGCGGGGCGATTTTTTCGCGTCCAGCCAGCGGATGAAACCGCGGCAGCAGCCATGTGGCATGATCCTGCCGCAGCACCCAGGCGTCCAGCCCTTCCAGACTGGGCAGATCAAAATCCAGCGCGGCCAGAAGGTCGATCTTCCGGTCCACCAACTGGCTGATGAGCGCCTGTCTGGAGCCGGAGACGGCCGCCAGCTGCACCTCCGGGTACAGCTCGTGATACCGCCGCAGGAAGAAAGCAGCGATGTGCTGCTCCATAATGGTGGGCAGGCCCAGCGTCAGGTGTGCGGCCTGTTCCTGCGCGATGGCCTGTGTTTTCTGCACGGTATCTTCGATCTGCCGGGTCAGGGTGTTCATGCGATCGAAGAAATATTCGCCTGCCTGTGTCAGCTGCACATGGGCAGTGTCGCGCTCCAACAGGGTGACATGCAGCTCATCTTCCAGTGCACTGATCTGGCGGCTGATGGCGGTCTGAGACACAAAACAGGCCCGTGCCGCCTTGGTAAAGCTGCCTGACCGGGCCACCCGCTGGAAATATAAAATTTGCTGTAAGGTCACGGCAAAACCTCCGCTTCTTCGAAAATTGTAGGAATTGATAAAAATATAGCAGTTTTGTTGTGCAGAAACAAGATGCTTATGACTCTAAGTTATAAGCTGCAGCTTTTTTGATGTTTCTAAAACCTGTCGAAAGCTGTTAAAATTATGACATACGCTCTCCGGCCGCACATGCCGGAGACGAGAGAAGAAAAGAGGTAACCAAATGAAGAGCAAGATTTCGCGCCGCAATTTCCTGCGGAACATCGCTGCTGCAGGCAGCGGTGTGGCTGCGCTGGGTCTGCTGGCAGGCTGCAATTCTTCCAGCAGCACCGCCGCATCCTCCAGCACTGCCGCCGAGGGTGACAAGTACACCCCGGGCACCTATTCTGCATCCAAGACCATCTCCTATTCTGAGATCGCTGTCAGCATGACCTTTGATGCCAACAGCATCACCGCCTGCGAGATCACTTCTTCCGGTGAGCAGGATCTGCTGACCGACGAGAAGAAGACCGCTATGGCAAAGGGCATCGTGGAAGGCCAGAGCGCCGATGTGGACGCTGTGACCAGCTGCACTCTGGTGGCATCTGTGGGTGCTATTCAGGAGTGCGTGGCTGACTGTATCGCACAGGCTTCCGGCATCGAGGTCGAGAAGCCCGAGACCAGCGAAGTGACCGGCCGTGTGGCTGGCTACTGCGGTCCCGGCGACTGGCTGGGCGAAGCTCCCGCAGACCCCGACAAGTACGAGGATGCAGGCACCTTTGATGTGATCGTCGTGGGCGGCGGCCACGCAGGCGTCGGCGCTGCATTCGGCGCTGTGGACGAGGGCGCAACCGTGGCTGTTATTGAAAAGCAGCCCTGGGGTAACTTCGTTGATCTGGAAGGTACTGGTGCCAACATGGGCGGCTGGTACGGCGAGGACATCGGCCACGTCAACTCCAAGCTGCTGATCGAGCGCGGCTACGGCCCCTTTGATACCGGTGCCATCACCTCTGAGTTCTGCAAGCGTGCCGCAGGCCGTGTGAACCCCGAGATCATCAAGAACTTCGTGCAGTATTCCGGCCAGATGTTCGACCGCTATGAGGAAATCTACGACTCCTATGAGGAAGAGCGTAAGGCCAACGACAGCGACGTTTATCTGGCTGACACCGCAGTCATCGTCCCCAAGGCAACCGGCGACGGCAAGACCGACGACCAGTGGGTGGACGGCGAGCCCGCAGGCGGTGCAGGCCACTACGATATGAGCGACATGTTCAAGTATCCGCTGTGCAACACCCAGGCAGCTTACGGCCAGCAGAACGCCAGCTACCCCATCAGCTGCGGTGGTTACCTGACCTGGCCCTGCAATGCCCAGTTCTACGGCTATCAGGGCAACAATATTGAGTACATCCACAAGTACATCGTCAAGTATGTGCAGGAGACCCCCAACTGCGCCTGGGACTTCGAGCGCGAAGGCATCAAGCTGATTCAGGACGACAGCGGCAAGGTGACCGGTGTTTACGCCAAGGGCACCGACGGCACCTACTATCGCTACAACTGCAACAAGGGCGTTATCCTCTGTGCAGGCGACTTTATCGGCAACCCCGAGATGTGCTGGGCTCTGCTGAACGAGGGCATGGAGTGGGCCGAGCGCAGCGGTGCTACCGCTGACAGCTGGGCTTCCGCAGGCACCCGCAACGGTCAGGGCCACAAGATGGCATGCTGGGCCGGCGGCATGATCGAGCCCACTCCCCGTGGCTGGATGGCCATCGGCGGCGGTGCATCCGGCCCCTGGGGCACTGCTCCCATGCTGATGCTGAACAGCCGCGGCAAGCGCTTCATGAATGAGGGCGCTATCGCTCAGATGCAGGCTACCTGCCTGCGTCAGCCCGCTGGTCTGGCCTGCTACGTCACCGACGCAAACTGGGCCAAGACCCTGAAGGCTGCTCCGCTGGATCACGGCGCACCCAACTTTGGTATGCAGGACTACTGGGATAAGGTCGAGCAGGACATGAACAACACCGTGTCCGGCCAGGCCAACACCATCACCATTGCAAACCTGGCGGAGCGCACCCAGATGGCCGGCACCATCTACCGTGCTGACACTCTGGACGAGCTGGCAGACCTGCTGAGCTACAAGGGCGCAGCAAAACAGAACTTCCTCGACTCCATCGCACACTACAATGAGCTGTGCTATGCAGGCGTGGACAGCGACTACGGCAAGGATGCACCTTACATGGTGCCCATCGACACAGCTCCGTTCTTCGGCGGCACCAGCTCCACCAGCCACTCCTCCAACCCGATGATGGTCACCATGAGCGGCATCATCACCGACGAGACCCAGAACGTCCTGAACAAGGACTGGGAGCCCATCGAGGGTCTGTACGTTGCAGGCAACTGTCTGGGCGGCCGCTACGGCTTCGGCTACAGCACTCCGTTCGCTGGCAACTCTGTCGGTATGGCCATGACCCACGGCTGGACCGCCGGCCATCAGGTGGCTTCGGACAAGAAGTTCCTGGGCGAGCCTGTGGAGGCTATGGAAGCACCCGCAGGCGGCGGCCCCGGCGGCCCCCACTAAGCTGGATTTTCTTTCTTTTTCTTCTTCTTTGGGGAAGCCCCGCGCGGGGCTTCCCCTTTTGGTTGAATGCGTGTATACTTTAGATAAAAACGATAAGGAGCATCACCATGGCAAAACCTCTTGTGCTTGATCTGCACATCCCGTACTGCATCCGTCCGGAAAACTATCTCAGCCACTACAACGCTGTCGGCTCCAATGAAGAAAAGAACCGCTACATGGAAGCCCTCCGGCGGGAAGTGCTGTCCTATGAAGGCGAACTGGACGGTTACGAGATCCGTGCCGTGCATCTTTCCGGCGGTGCCGCCAGCGTGATGTCGCCGGACCTGCTGGGCAGGGTGCTGCGCACGGTGCGTCAGCATCTGCCGGTGGCACAGGGGGCCGAGGTGAGCTACGATTCGCTGCCGGTCACCATCGGCACGCCGTCCCTCACCGGCATTGCCACCGGTCACCCCAACCGCACCGAGCTGATGATGCGCTCCGCCAATGACGACGAGCTGCGCGCCTTGAACTGTGCCCACAATGCACAGCATATCCGCAACGCGATGCTGTTCTTTGCAAAGTTCCACCTGAACAGTGTGGGCCTGACCGTGAACTACGGCATCCCGGGCCAGACCATGCAGAGCTGGCACAACACCCTTCACGCGGCGGTCATCATGAACCCGGGCCACATCACGGCGGAACCTCTGACCGTGAACGACGCCGAGGGAATGCCCGGTGAGGAAGAGCGCTTTGAGATGTTCCGCCACGCCTGCGAATATCTGCAGGAAAGCGGCTATCTTATGTACGCAGCCGGCTGCTTTGCCCGCCCGGGCTATGAGTACCGCGCCCGGGCTATGGAGTGGAACGGCGATGAGGTGATCGGTATGGGCGTCAACGGCGGCTCGGTGTATGACGGATACGCCGTGCGCAACACCAATAACCTCAAGCTCTACATCCAGAACGCAGGCGACTTTGAAAAGCTCACGGCGCAGGCGGCAGAGCTGGACGAAGCGGCTCTGATGCTGCGCTATCTGCGGGGCCGGATGCAACTGACCGACGGTGTGACGCATGAACTGTTCACGGAACGGTTCGGCAAAGAAGTCCCGGCAGAATTTTCCACCCTGCTGGACAAGGCAGTGGAAAACGGCCTTGCCGAAAAGACCGAAGCAGGCTGGAAACCCAACCTGCGGGGAATGTTCGGCGGAAATATCATCTGAACGTAAAAAAGACCGTCCCGAATGATATGTACCCAGTTTTCTGGACACAGGTTCAAAAATGAATAATTAAAGTTCCATCATGGATGCTTTCCTGAATTTAGAGGGAGGCATCCATTTTGTTTTAGCTTGGATTCTGCTGTTGTTGTAAT
>CAVKKE010000189.1:0-4816 GCA_963656875.1 Barnesiella intestinihominis
GTGTGAATTACTTTTGGAATTGTTTTAAGTGTTTTTCCAAACACATAAAGGTTCCTTACAAGTTTTTCGATATTGTTCAATTTTCAAGGTCCTGGGCGCCTCAGCCGACCGGCTGACGACCTGTTTATTTTACCACCGAAGTGGTTTTTTGTCAAGTCCTTTTTTCGAAGCTTTTGAACTTTCTGAACTTGGACATCCAAGAAGTTTCTCAGAACAAACTGGAACTTTTCAGCGTCTATTGGTTCTTTTCAAGGGCTTCGTGCTGAGGCTTCAGAAGTCATTCTTTTCGCTCAGCGCTTGGCGCTCACATATAGTACCACATTCAAGGGGTTTTGGCAAGTCTTTTTTTCAAACTTTTTCGGCTTTTTTCGTTCTTTGTATACAAGGGCCAGTTTTTCGTTTCAAACCCGCGGTGTTTTAGCTATATTTCATGACGTCTTCCTATTTATATAGGGGCAGCGCAGAAACACATTCGCTGTTTTCTGGAAATTCACTTTTCTGACTCGCTGCAGAAAATCTCATATCTTTCGATCATATTATAAAGTTGTGTCATAAAACCATCCTTTCCCCATGTGAGAAGCCCCAAATTGATCTTATACACACCATCCTTTGTATAACGCCGCAGCTTTTTCCAGAATTTTTTGCCCTCCTTCTTTTCACGCACCACTTCGATTTGCTGAATTTGTCTCCATGGAATCTCCTTCGTTCTCTGCAATGGATACTTTATGACAAGCTCTTCGGAGGAATACTTCACCTTCGTATTGCAGAAGACAAACAGCGCAATCATTCCAATTACTCCGCTGACCGGCCCAAACCAAAAAGCGAACCATTCGGACGGCTCACTGTGCAGGAGCCTTTCCCAAAATGCATCACCCACCGAAGACCCCAGCAGAGCCAGATACACCAGCAGCATGAGGATTCCCATAACTGCCAGCAGATAATACTCTGCGCCATAGCGCAGAACGCATTTTTGTGGGTGCTCATCCTGCAGTCGGTAGTATTCCGCGACCGCCGCCGGGCATTTCGATTTGAGCACAGCACGGAAAATTTCATAGTTCATCAGCCCGATCCCTGCGGTGAGGACCTTGGTTCCGTCAAACAGATACAGGCTTATCTCTTTGTCAAAACTGCCCTTGATAATGCTG
Organism: Barnesiella intestinihominis; assembly: GCA_963656875.1. Lineage (GTDB taxonomy): Bacteria > Bacillota > Clostridia > Oscillospirales > Ruminococcaceae > Faecalibacterium. The sequence continues at coordinate 1,146 of CAVKKE010000189.1, forward strand.
ATCTCATTCCACTGATAGATCCGGGGTTTTCGAAAAGCGTGATTGACCTGTATTTTCTCGCCGTTAAAGTACACGCACTCCCTCGCCATGATGCTGCCGCCCGCAATGCACACAACAAAGTTCAGCACCGCCGCGGCGATGCACAGGCCCCACATCAGCCTTGCACTCTCCGGGGCCCCGTCCATGATGTAAAGAACATTGAAGAACAAAACGACTGCCATCACCAGCACGCCCAGTGCATACAGCACATACCGTTTTTCCGGCGGCGAGCATAGGATTCCCATACCCTCCGGCACCTTCTGGAACTGCCGCCGGTTTCTGCCTGTGAGTAGAGAGATCAGCCCTGCCGTCAGAACAAGGGCCAGCGTGAACAGTAACTTTTCCATGTTTCATCCTCCCCGTGTGTGATATCTTGAACCGAGTTATAGCACACCGCCCGCAGGCCCGGCAATAAAAAAGCCCCACATCCGGCGGCGCGGACATGGGGCTCCTGCAAAATTTTCAGTTTTGTTCTTCCTGCTTCATCTGACGCAGGGTCAGCCAGACGGCCAGCGCCATCATGGGCAGCATTCCGATCAAGCCAATGGGCGTCGGGCCCAGCACATTATAATAGGCGTCTGCCGGATTCGTCAGTACAATGAAAAGCCCCACGACTGCATTGAATGCACCATGCGCAATAGCAGGCACCCAGATGCAGCCGGTCTTTTCATAGAGGATATCCAGCAGGGTGTTGAGGGCAAAGCAGACCACACACCACACCACCAGTCCCAGCACCGGCGCACCCAGATAGTTCGTGCCGTACTCGTAACCGGTCAGAAGCATAATGGGCCAATGCCATACACCCCAGATGATGCCGCCCAGCAGGCGGACATTGAGCAGGCCGAACTGCTCTTTCAGGCAGACCATCATATACCCACGCCAGCCGGCTTCCTCTCCCATGGCAAAGATCATATTGATGGGCGGAGCCAGCGTAATAGCCATCAGACCGGTCTGCAGAATGTAGCCAAGCGTTGATACTCCCAGCTGGCTGCGCAGAGTCTGGGCGTCCATCTCGCCGCCATAGGCCGTCACCAGCCAGCTGCCGGAGAGGTCGAGCCGATACGGGAACACCGCAAAGTAAAGCACCGCAGCCAGCACCGTGAGCACCACCGGGCCAAACCACGCCGCCAGCCAATAGCGCCGCTTCCCCTGCACCTTCCAGCCAATGCCGGCAGGCCGGTGCAGATAAACCTTATTCACCAGCAGCGTCGCCGCCAACGGACAGAACATGCTCACAGCCAGCAGTGCACGGTACGCCGCGGCATTGCCGTCCCGGATGAGCAGCAGGCTTGCATACACCTGACACAGCCATGCCAGGCCGAAGGTAAACAGGAAATACAGGCCGAAGCCGCGCTTTTCCTTTGCTGTCATACAAACTTCACCGCCGTTCCATAGGCGATCACTTCCGCCGCGCCCTGCATGACGCTGGCGGAGGCATAGCGCATTCCCACAATGGCATCTGCACCCAGTTCCTCAGCATTCTTCACCATGCGGCCCGTGGCGATCTGGCGTGCTTCTGTGAGCATCTCGGCGTAATCGGTCACTTCACCGCCTACGAGGGTGCGGAACCCAGCCATCACATCGTGGCCAAGGTTACGGCTCTGGACGGTGCTGCCGCGCACCACACCCAGGGCTTCCAGCTTTTTTCCGGGCACTTCGTTAATAGTTACGATAAGCATCTTCTTCTCCCTTTCTGATCTCTTCAATGCGCTCCAGCAGGACTTTCAGGGTGCCCACAATGCACCCTGCCGGGATACTGAACGCCACGATGAGCAGCGGCGTCGGCAGGGCTTCCTGCGGGTCGGTGTAAAAAGCCCAAGCCATCGTCGCAATGATAAAGGTCATCATTGCCACAAAAATAGCGGCACCGATGCAGGCCCCTTTGATGCGCTCGGTTTTGCGGTCTGTGCGTTCAATGTTCACAAAAGTCACTCCCTGTTCTTCCCGTGCAGCAAGGCGCTCAAGCGTCTGCTCCACGTCCAGTTCTTCGAGGCTGCCGGAATCCTTTTCGAGCACTTCGCAGAAGCCGATGGCTTCCTCCAGATCTTTGCGACGTGTATTCAAACGTTCCAGCTGCCGGGACATGCCCTCGGCCAGCGTCTTCTGCCCCTCCAGCATTTCCCGGATCTCCGCCAGCGGCACATCCAGCTTGCGCAGAAGCTTGATGCGGCGCAGACGTTCCACGTCCGCCTGCGAATAGCTTCGGTAGCCATTGCCAGGCTCGCGGCCGGGGGTGATGAGCCCTTCTTCCTCGTAAAACCGGATATTCTTTTTGGTCACGCCCACGGCGGCTTCCACTTCATTGATCTTCATGGCTTCCGTCAGCCTCCTTACACGCACATCTTACACCTTCCAGAAAGGGGAAGGTCAAGTGGTTTTAGTAAAAAAGTGTTTCTCTCTGCGAGAGAAACACTTTTTATCAGCTCAGAAATAACATTTGATCTGGAACCGGTCAGCATTGTCCTTTTTCTCTTCCACCACGATGTGCTCATGGTTGAAGTCGAAGTGTACCGGGGTGCACAGGTCGGTGTTGCGGGTCAGGCGCAGCAGTTCGTTCACCCGCTTTTTCTCTTCCGGCACATAGAACAAATAGCTCACGCCCTCCTTCTTGGCACGTCCGGTGCGGCCGATACGGTGGGTGTAATGTTCGTTCTCGCTGGGCACATCGTAATTGATGACGGCATCCACATCCGAGACATCGATGCCGCGGGCAGCAACATCAGTTGCCACGAGAATTGCCAGTTTTCCGTCACGGAAGTTCCGCATGATCTGGTTGCGCTCTTTCTGGGAGAGATCGCCGTGAAGGCAGTCCACCGAAAAGCCCAGGCGCGCCAGCTGGTTGGCCAAGGTGGCGGTGTTGAACTTGGTGTCGCAGAACACCATGACACGCTTATAGTTTTCTCCAATGATGATCTGCGCCAGGTCGGACAGCTTGTTGCGGCCGGAGGTCTCCAGCATATACTGGGTGATCTTGGGCTGGCTTTCTTCCTTGGCCTGGACAGTGATCTCCTCGGCATTGTTCTGGTACAGCCAGCCGATGTCCATCACTTCGCGGCTGATGGTAGCCGAGAACATGGACAGGCTCTTGCGGGCCTTCATCATCTCAATGATGTGGCGCACATCCTTATAGAAGCCCATGTTCAGCATCTCGTCGGCCTCGTCCAGCACGATCTGAGTCACATGGGAGATATCAATGCTGTGGTGCTTGTAGTGATCCATCAGGCGGCCCGGGGTAGTTACCACGATCTGGCAGCCCTCGGCAAGGCGCTTTGCCTGTTTTTCCATGTTGGCACCGCCGTAGACACAGGCCACCTGCACTTCCGGCATGAAATAGGTCAGCTGGGTCAGTTCTTCTGCGATCTGCTGAGCCAGTTCGCGGGTGGGGGCCATGATGACGGCCTGCGGGTACTTGTTTTTCGGCACGATATGCTCTGCCACCGGGATGCCGAAGGCACAGGTCTTGCCGGTGCCGGTGGGGGCTTTTGCGATCACGTCATGTCCCGCCATCATGACGGGGATGGTCTTTTCCTGGATCTCGGTCATTTCGCCGAAGCCCATGCGCTCCACGGCCTTGTGGATGGCTTCGCTGCACTGCAATTCACTGTAAAGCATCTGATTCTCCGTTCCTTTGT
>CAVKKE010000190.1:0-4806 GCA_963656875.1 Barnesiella intestinihominis
AGTTCCGAACGTCGAAAGCCTCATTGCGCTTCTGCGCAGGGTCTTTCAGTTCCCACCGTTCCACCTTGCGCCCACCTTTCCAGCGGGTCACTTTATGCTCTGCGGTCAGCATCTTGAAATAATTCTCATCATAGCCTGCATCTTCTGCCGCCGGGAAGTGGCAGTAGTTCGGTCCCTTGATAAGCACTTTGAGCCGGGCGAGGACATGGTTTTTGCCAGTGTCAACACCCAGCGTGAACAGCTCGCCTTTAACCCGGTTGTTCTTGGTCGGGTTTCGGATGTACGGCACATCCATACCGCCGCGTCCTTTGATCGCCCAGATGTGGCGTTCTTCCCGTTCTTTGCAGAATCGAATGACCTGATCTGGGAAGTGTCCGCCGCTATCCATGCAGACAGAGCGGAGGGACAGTTCTGTGCCGTCTTTCTTCTTCCACGTCTGAGATAGAAACTCGTCCAGATCGGCCCATATCTGGCCTCTCTTCAAATCGCCGAAAATGCGCTGGTAGCGGATGCCCCAACTTTCTTTGCCGATGCCCCAGCCCACCACTTCGATCTCGAAACGATTGTCTTGCGTATCGACACCGGCAGTCAGGTAGATCACACCGTCCGGCACTTCGGCCTCGTAAAACTCCCGACGGTCGATCAGCGCAGCGGATTCCACGGTTTCGCCCGGTTCTTCCCACGGCAAGCCAAGGTTCGTGTTCACGAAGACCTGCATCTTCTCGTAATCACCGCGGGCAGCGTCCAGATCAGCGGCAATGAACTTTGTCACGATCTCGTCCCAGCCGCAGAGCGTGGACCCCATCTTGTTCATGTGGAAGCCGCGCACAGAGCGTTCTGGGTGCTCTGCCACCCACTTGCCCTTTACGCTGCCTTTCTTCCAGAGGTATTCGTTGTCCAGACAGCCGCATTCGGCACAGCGGTATTGCACACCGCCGTCCGGCCACTTCTCTTTGTCGAACACCATGTTGTCCCATACAAAGGGCTGATAAAAGCCGCAGTTTGGACAAGGCACCGTCCATTCTTCTTGCGTGGAGTTGTTGAACTCGTCCAGAATACGGCTGGCTACTTTTGTGGTTGGGGTGGACACCATGACCGTTTTGTAGTCCCAAAAGGTCGTCTGGCGTTCCTCGGCCAGCATGACCGGGTCGCCCTCTTTGCCTGCACTGGCTTTGTAAGCATCCACCTCGTCCGCCAGCAGCACCTTGATGGGGCGGCTGCGCAGGTCTGTGGGGGCATTGGCTCCCACAATAACCAGCATTCCACCGGGGAAATTCTTTTTTGAGATGGTGTTGCCGGAGTATCTGCTCTTGGTGTTCACCAATCCCCGGAGTGCTGGCGTATCCCGCAGCATCGGGGTCAGGCGATCTTTCGAGAAAGATTCGCCCAGATTCACCGTGGGCTGCATCACCATGATGGATGCAGGGTGATAGCTCATGTAAAAGCCGATGGTGTTCAGGATCAGGCCCTCGGTCTTCCCGGCCTGTGCGCACATCATGGCAACCACCTTGCGAATATGAACGTCGCCGATGGCATCCATGATTTCCCGCTGGAACGGTGCAGCGTCCGTGTTCCACTGGCCCTGTGAGGCCGAAGCCTCAGCAGAGAGCTTTCTGTATTTATCCGCCCACTGGCTCAGTGACAGGCTCGGGGGCGGTTTCAGCCCTCCCAGTGCCCGGCTGAACATCTCCAACGTCTGCGGTTCCAGATGGATCATCGCCATGGTTGCCGCCTCCCTTTTTGACGCACTGCCGGAACGGGCAGAATGCTGTGATCTCGTTCAGCCGGGTGCCCCATACGCAGCCCCGGCATTTATTCTTCCTGCTCATCTTCCGGCTCCTTCTCTGGCTCAGCCAGTGCAATATCCGGGTTGCTTAACTCAATGAGGGCTTCCTCCACCGCTTTTTGTAGGATGTCGTGAGCCTCCACCGGGTCCGTGAGCTGCGCCATGGTTTTGGCGTATTTGGTTGGGATAGTTTCCAGACGGTTCTTGAAATTGGCAAAGATAGCTTTCAAGCCCCGCTCCACATCTTCGGTGCGGTGCAGGTCGCCTTGGGCTTCCTCCATCTTCATTTTCTCGATCTTGCCCCGGGTCTCTTCCCGGTCAGCCCGGGCAGCTGTCAGGCGGGATGAATCGTCCTTGTCGCCGATCTTATAGGCGAGGTACTGTTTGACGACGGTTTTCATGTTGAAGATACCGGGCCGTTCCTCAGACAGTACGCCTTCGTCCCGCAGCTCCCGCACCCGGCGTTCTGTTACGCCCAGCACTTCCGCCACAGCCTTACTGGTGTATAGGGCCATCCTCGTCACCGCCCTCCGGCACTTCGCCCGTTGCTCTGATCCGCAGCAGCTCCAACCGCTGCTTTTCCAGTTCCATGCGGCGATCTGCTTCTTCCGCCGCCCGCAGCGCACCGGCAACAGCAGCAATGCGGCCCTGCGTTTTGTATAGGGCATCCTGCAGTTTCAGGATTCTGGCAAAGGGAGTATCACGGCTGTACATTCCCATGGTCTGTACCTTGCCGTCTTCCTTCTTTCCCGTCTTGCCAACTTTGCCCGGAACACGCATATCCAGCACGCTGGATGTTATCAGCGTGTCCGGGTCCATGTCCTCATACTCTTTGATCTTTTCCAGAATCTTCAACTCCCGCAGTTTGAGCAATCCCATTTCGTGCTGCAGAGCTTCCACGCCGTTCCGGGGTGCCATGTCAAAGGCTCCCTGTTCCGCCGGTGTGAGCTTGTCAAAGAAGATTCTGGAATAGGCACCGTCTTTCTCAGCGTTCAGGTTTCCCGCCGGTGCCCCGCCGCCGGAGTTGCCAACGGCGTTCTGGTTTCCCGGCTGTCCGCCGGGCTTCCTGCTGGCGGGAGTGTCCCACCCGTCTTTCGACTTCCACCGCCGGACGGTATCGTACTTGAGGTGCAGATCATCCGCCAGCTGCCGGAGATTGACTTCGCCGCCCTTTTCCTTCCGGGCCATGTACTCAGCGCGGGCGGCTTCTCGCTCATCGCTTCGCCTTGCCATTTATGACCCCTCCGTTTTTGAGCAATAAAAAATGCCCTGCCAAGCAAAAGCCTGACAGAGCATCTATGTGGTGTCGCCGGTCCTGCGACACACCCGGGTATGAGAAAAGCCCCTCGGTGCTGCCACCGTGGGGCTTCTTTCATAAATCCACTGTACCAATTATACCACAAAAAGCGGGACATAGTGGGACATCTTTTGCCCCAAAAGGCCGTTTCAGGGCTTGCGAATGTAAACATTTTATGAACACACGCTGCTTGCAACCGCTTCAACAAGCTGCCCTTCCGCCCCGGGTGTCCCATGTACTATCTGCAGAATGTACAAGATCACTAGCACTGCGATAGCGAAGAAGTGGAAACAGTAAACGTATGGATACCGATGCCATGTTGAGACAAACCAGTTTTTATCACCCACTGGTACATCGCGGGCAAGCGAATGGCCTGAAACCTTCGCAATGAAGAAAACGAGCATGAAGAGAATATCGAACAGGATAATCCCCACCAGAACCGAATAGAAGGAAACAATATACAAGCTCACTTCCGTCAGCTTGTTAAAGCCAGATGTAAACATGGACAGCCCGGACATGAAGCCGACCACCACCGCGGCGAATATTCCAAGGATCGTAATCGACTGTTCATGGAAGCCATTCACTCGCTCATCCAGCCGCTTACTGGTTGCTCTTGTGGACTTGTTGAGTTTCAACGCCTCTCCCTGAATCCGTTTTGCTTCATCGGCATACCGCTTCACCTGCGACATACGATTCAGCCGGACGCATTCCAAGCTGATATGATCCAGTAGTTTCCTCACAGACTTTGTAATTCTGCGAACTTCCTCAGTGTCTTCCTGCGTTTCCGCAAATGCTACCACTCGATCCAGATACACCGGCAGAGAATCCAGCTGATCCGGGTCATACTGTTCTATGCACGACGAAACAGCTGAATAGGAATGACGAAATTCCGGGTCTTTATAGATTTCACACAGCTTATCCCAGCACTCTTTAACAGAATCGCTTGTTGGTGCCGAATCCATTTCATCGGCATATCCTTTTTCCGCAATATCTGTGAGAAGCTGAATAAGTTGCGTCATGCTGGTTTCTGCATTCTCGTTCTGCATATACAGTCCTCTTATTTGATTCCGAGCGGGTCATTTCTGCTGAAAAAGTCTTTGATGCTTATAGCATCAATCGTCTGGTTTCTGAAAGTATTCCTCCACGGTGCCTCGGTATGTGTCTTTTCAACCAGCTGCCTTGCCGTGCGCTGTAAGCAGGCGTTGATTACTTTACAAACATACCCCGTTTCAGAATTGTTCAGGCCGGAAAAGACAGTCTTCATCGGTTCAGGAGTGATCGCAGTTGCACCATAAGAGCAGAACTGGAAGTACGCTTCCGGCACAACCGGACCATACGCCCAGTTTACGATCTCATCCTCAAAAAGCGGTTTTCCAAATCGTGCCAGATAGTACCCCTGTACATAGTAAAGGGTCTTCTGCAATTTCAGGTTTGTTACCGGGTACTCATTCATCGCAGCGTAAGCAATGATATTTTTCGACAGTTCGATTGCAGTCATTGTGCAGGCCCCCTTCTCCTTTATTCTTGCATAGTACCTAATCTATTATATCAAATTTTCCTCCGTCGGTGTTCACGAACATCCTATTGCGTTTTATTGCGTTTTAACAAAAATGCTGAAATATTTTTGTCAAGAAATCGTCCGTGTAGCTCTTGACAAGTTTGCTCAAAACCATTTTGCCGCCCCCGGCAAGATGGTCCCGCCCGATTTTGTTGACCTCAACCA
>CAVKKE010000191.1:0-4747 GCA_963656875.1 Barnesiella intestinihominis
CGAGGATTTCTCCCTTATTGATCTTTGAAGCCATGATAAGACCTCCTGGTTGTCTGTGTGAGCTTTCAAAATTGGTTTTATTATACTGAATTTTCCATAAAAATGCAAGAGATTCTATAAAAGTCCATATGAATCAACATCTGTCGCATGCGATTTTCCAAAATTTTAACGATTCTTCGTTTTCCCTCTTTTTTCGCAGATCAGACGGAAGCTTTTGCCTCAGACTGCTGACAAAAAATTTCTTTCTTTTTTGGTGATTGTGCTCCTGCCGAATGCATTTCATTTTCGTTTTGTTTATGCTACACTGTATTATAAATATAGAATTGATGTAAAAATAACCCATGCAGCCCTCTTTTCGCTGCACTTCGGATCCAAAAGAGGTCAGAAAAATTGAAAAATCCTTTCACATCGCTTTATCATGCAAACCGAGCCTACCATTCTTTCCGGGATTCGGCCTGCGCACTGCTGCGCCGTGCGGAGATCCCGCTGATCGCATCCATCATTTTATATAAGCTGGCTTCCAGCCACCTTTTTGTTCCCCTGATGCAGCAGCTCTGGTCCTTAACGCTTCGGTTTGCTCCCATGCACTACCTGAGCAACAACAATGCTTCCGACATTTTCACCACACCCGCCATCATCGGATGCATCGTTCTGATCGCGGTCCTGACCTCATTCTGGACCCTGTATGAATTCTCCGTTCTGCTGCACGGTCTGGATCTGGCCCGTCGGGGCGAGAAGATTCGCTTTCTGCCCCTGCTGCGCTCTTCGCTGGTGGACATCCGCCACGCTTTTCTGCCGCAGAACTGGCTGATCCTGGTCTACAGCGCCATCCTGATCCCATTCACAAACTTTTTCCTGACCTCGGATTATGTCACCCAGCTGGCGGTTCCGGAATATATCATGGGCGTGATCCGCGCCAATTCCAGATATTATGCGCTCTATCTTGCAGCCTGTGTCCTGATCTTTCTCGTGTGCCTCACCTGGGCGCTGGTTCTGCCGCTGTTTTGTCTCGAGCAAAAAAGCCTGTGGCAGTCGGTCAAAGAAAGTGTCAGCTATGTCCGGAAGCGCATCCTCCGGGTGTTTCTGGTTCTGGCGCGCTGGAACCTCTCCGCGGTCCTTCGTTCCGTCCTTCTTGCGTCGGCCGTCATCCTTCCGCTCTATGGCATTATTATTAGTGTCGGGATGCAGAGCACACAGGCAATGTTTGCCCTGTCCCGTGCCGCGTTGCTTGTCGAGCTGCCCTTTTTTGAATTTCTCATTGACTGCAGCATCACAGTTGCGCAATGTTCCATTCTGGCACTGCTGTATTATCACCTGCGGGGAAATATTCCTTTTGAGCAGGAATCTCCGGCTGCAGGAAAGCGTTCCCATTCCAGCGGCAAACTGATCATCTGTGCATCCGTCGCTGGCGCAACGCTGCTGACGCTGGGTCTTTCGCTGGTGTATATTGCCCTGCCAAAAGACGACGAACTGCGCACCATGCTGGGCGGCACTGCGCCGATCATCACCTCACACCGAGGCTATTCTTCTGCGGCACCGGAGAACACGCTGCCCGCCTTTCAGCTGGCTATTGACCACGGCAGTGACCGCGCTGAACTGGACGTGCAGATGACCAAAGACGGTGTCGTGATGGTGACCCACGACACCAGCCTGCGCCGCTGCACTGGCCGCAACGCCAACATTTACGATCTGACCTATGATGAAGTGCGCAAGCTGGATGCAGGACGTTGGTTCAGCGCGAAATATGCCGGGACAAGAATTCCGACGCTGGAAGAAGTGCTCGATCTGTGCAAGGGCAAAATTCAGCTGAACATTGAAATCAAGCCCAACGCTGCCACCCCGGAGCTGGAAGCCGAGACGGTGCGCATCATTCATGAAAAGGGCTTTGAAAACGACTGCGTGATCACTTCCCAGAGTTACGAGACCCTTTGCAGGGTGAAAGAGCTGGACCCTGACATCGAGACCGGTTATATCCTGGCGCTGGGCGTCGGCAGTTATTACGACCTGCCCGCCGCCGATTTCTTCAGCGTGGAAGCCACCTTCATCACCTCCGGCATGGTGCAGCAGATCCACAAGCGCGACAAGACCATCTCGGCATGGACGGTCAACCGCGAGGAAGATGTCAGCAATATGCTGAGCCTCGGCGTAGACGACGTGATCACCGACAAGCCGGAAATGGTGCAGGGGCTTATCAGTGAGGCTGCTGATCTGGACGACAACCTGATCCTGATCCGTGACGCTATCCACGATTTCTTCTGGCCGGATGAAGTGAGCGACGACTCTACTGATGAGATCATTGAAGAGGCCATCGAAGACCCTGACGAGCTGCTGGATGAGGCATAAAACAGAATGATGTAAAACAAAACGCTCGGACTGCTTCAAAACGGTCCGGGTGTTTCTATCTAGAAATTTAAAGAAAAATTCAGTGGTGTCCGCAGCCGCAGGCGTGGGCATTGGTGTTGTACACCAATGTGCCGTTCAGGTAAGCCTGCACGGCTTCGTCGGCGCTGCCGGTGACGTTGCCGCACACTTTGATGCCTGCGCCCTGCAGCATCTCCAGCATGGGGATGCCCAGACTGCCGCAGATGACGACCTCAGGCTTGAGGGCGATCAGCTGGCGGCCCAGAGCATGGTGGCCTTCCGGTGCACCGGGAACGAGCTCTGCAGCGGTGACAGTGTTATTCTCAATGGTATAGATCTTGAAGGTCCTGGTCTGGCCGAAGTGCTGGAAGATCTGACCGTTCTCGTAATTGACTGCGATTTTCATATGGGGAATGCTCCCTTTCAAGTTATTTCCTGCTAACTGTATCACATTCCGGCGTCAGATGCAAGCGGGGCAGCCGATTCGTATACATATTCATTTGAATATTTGCAGCAAATCTCAATTCTTTGCCGCTCGATGTATAAAGATGCATTGACGGCGCAGTGTTTTTCGAGTATGATATTGAAAGTCATTCTCTTAACAAAGTGTGAACTACCAAGAAAGAAGAAACATTATGAATTATGGCATTCTGAGTCTGCTGCCGCCCATCGTGGCAGTCATTCTTGCCATCTGGAGTAAAAACGTCATCCTCTCGCTGTTCTGCGGCGGATTTGTGGGCGCGATGATCTTCTGCGGCGGCAACCCGTTCGCGGCAGTGCACTCCATGATCGGCGATTACTTTTTCATCCAGCTCACCGACTCCTACAACGCGGGCGTGCTGGTGCTGATCGTCTTCATCGGCGGCTTCATCAAGCTGGTGGAAAAATCCGGCGGTGCGCAGGCCTTTGGCAAAAGTGTCTACCGCATCGTGAACACCAAGCTCAAGGCGCAGCTGTGCGCCTGGCTGGGCGGCATCCTGATCTTCTTCTCTGACCTGGGCACTCCTCTGCTGGTGGGCCCGGTGTTCCGCCCGCTGTTCGACAAGCTGAAAATTTCCCGTCAGAAGCTGGCGTGGATCCTGGACTCCACCTCTTCTCCGGTGGCAATTCTGATCCCGTTCATCGGCTGGGGTGTGTACATTATGGGCCTGATCCAGGCCGAGTTCGATAACCTCGGCGTCATGGAGTCCGACTACACCACTTTTGTGCAGGCCATCCCCTTCCAGCTGTACGCCATTCTGGCCATCATCATGATCCCGCTGGTGGCCTTTACCCAAAAGGACTTCTCCCTGATGAACAAAGCCGAGCAGGAAGCTGCTGCCCGGGATTATTCCTTTGACGAAGCCCTGCCTGAAGACACAGGCAAAGCTGACGGCTACTCTCTGAAAAATGCAAAGCCCATCATGGTGATCCTGCCCATCGTGGTCACCTTTGCCACGCTGTTCATCACGCTGGCCCCGCAGGGTTTTCCCTTCCAGAAGGTGGGCGGCAACGACTTCCGTGTGGCGCTGACCATGGGTTACCTGTTCGGTGCGCTGGTGCTGATGGCCCTTATCCGCATTTTTAAGGTGATGAACTTCAAGGACACCTTCAAGATCTATGTGGACGGCATGAAGAGCATGACCGATGTGGCCGTCACGCTGGTGCTGGCCTGGTCGCTGGGCAGCATGATCAGCGGCCTCGGCACTGCCAGCTTCATCGTGGACACCATGCAGCGGATGCAGTTCTCTCCGGTGCTGGTGCCTGCCTTCATCTTCCTGTTCGGCGCGTTCGTGTCCTTTGCCACTGGCAGTTCCTGGGGCACTTTTGCCATCATGATGCCGCTAGCCATCCCCATGGCACACGCATTCAGCATCCCGTATGCCATTGCGGCAGGTGCGGTGCTCTCTGGCGGTCTGTTTGGTGACCACTGCTCTCCCATCTCGGATACCACCATCCTCTCTTCCACCGGTGCCGAGTGTGACCTTGTGGAGCATGTGAAGACTCAGCTGCCCTATGCTGTGGTGAACGGCGTCATCGCTTTCGTGTGCTACATTCTGGTTGGCTTCACCCACAGCCCGCTGATCGTCCTGCTGGCCGTGGCACTGCAGATCGCCACCATCCTGATCTGGAACCGTCTGGACGTCAAAAAAGTCTGACTTCTCGTTTGATTTTATCCGGCCTGTCTCTTTGTGGAAAGAGGCAGGCTGTTTTCGCATCAAACACAGTTTGTGCAAAAAGTGAACAAAATGTGTCCGACAAAAGCACAGATTCTTTTTAGCATCTGACAAAGTTTTGCCCTGAGAACAATTTGTGCTGGACAAGTGCCCCCGGCTGTGCTAAAACAGTGTAGTGTCAAGAACCCGCAATGGTGCAGGACTTTAAGGTGATATGTACCCCTAATACT
>CAVKKE010000192.1:0-4654 GCA_963656875.1 Barnesiella intestinihominis
TGTAGGTATTACAATGATGTGTGACAAGAGATAAAAAAGAATAGCGAACAGGACGAACCTGTGCTACGGTAGAGTTGTCCAGACAAAACCGAAACAAAAAACAGGATTCGACCCATTCGCTATGAATAAGATAACACAAACCATGCTGTATAGGCAATCCCTAATTTGTTATGCAAAGAAAAATGGCGTTACAAAAGCAGCCGTTCGCTATAGAACAAACCGGCAGTACATCTACCGCTGGCTTAAACGCTACGATGGGACCTTACAATCATTGGCTGACAGATCTCACCGCCCGCACAGTCATCCAAATCAGCATACGCAGGAAGAAATAAAGCTGATTCTCAATATGCAACGTAGAAATCCCAACGCCGGGCTTGTTGTATTCTGGGTCAAGCTGCGGCAGCGAGGATATACACGTTCTATATCAGGGCTTTATCGGTTCCTTCGCAAGCGCAATGCTATGGCTGCAAAACTGCCAAACCCCAAGAAATACAAGGCAAAACCCTATGAACAGATGACGTATCCAGGCCAGCGGGTACAAATTGATGTGAAATTTGTGCCGCAAGTTTGCATTGTAGGGCAGGCTGAACCAACGCAGTGGTACCAGTATACCTTTATTGATGAGTACAGCCGCTTCCGTTATCTTGAAGCCTTTCCGGAGCACAGTACATACTCATCGGCTGTATTTATTCAGCACTGCGCAGAAAAGTTTCCTTATCTCATTGAGTGCGTTCAAACTGATAATGGGCCAGAATTCACGAATCGGCTAACAGGTAAAAATCCAAGGCCGACCTTATTTGAGCGGACACTTTCCAAATTGGGAATTCGGCACAAATTGATTCGTCCTTATACGCCAAGGCATAATGGCAAGGTGGAACGCAGTCACCGCAAAGATAACGAAGAGTTTTATGCTTCACATAGATTTTTCTCTTTTGATGACTTCAAATCCCAGCTTGCTGTCAGGGAAAGATCTTATAACAATTTTCCCATGCGTCCTCTTAACTGGCTCTCTCCTAAACAGGTTCTATCTTCTTTTTCTCTGTAACACTTCATTGACAAACCTACATTGCAAAAAATACCTTTGGTTTTCCGTACTTTTTGGCGCAAAGTGATGCGTTTCTCTGCGCAAAAGGCCGGAACTGTGGTATACTGAAGGGGACTTTGAAAGCTATGCTGAGCAAAACGCTCACTTATTATAACGGAGGAACTCATGGAAAACCCGCACAGCATCCTGAAAAAAGTTTTTGGATACGACAGCTTCCGCCCCGGGCAGGAAGAGATCGTAAACCGGCTTCTGGCCGGGCAGGATGTTCTGGCGGTGATGCCCACCGGCGCGGGCAAATCCATCTGCTATCAGGTGCCGGCGCTGTTGCTGCCGGGCATTACCATCGTGGTGTCCCCGCTGGTGAGCCTGATGAAAGATCAGGTGGGGGCGCTGGTGCAGGCCGGTGTGGCAGCGGCTTTTTTGAACAACAGCCTCACCGACAACCAGAAGGCCCTGATGCTGCACCGTGCCCGGGAGGGCTGGTATAAGATCATCTATGTGGCACCGGAGCGGCTGGAGATGCCGGGCTTCCAGCGGCTGGTGCAGGAGCGGGAGATCAGCATGGTGACGGTGGACGAGGCCCACTGCATCAGCCAGTGGGGGCAGGATTTCCGCCCCAGCTACCTGCGCATCCAGTCGTTTGTGGACAGCCTGCCAAAGCGGCCCGTAGTGGGCGCGTTCACGGCTACGGCCACCGCCCATGTCCGGGACGACATCCGCAGCCATCTGGCACTGCAGAAGCCCTATGAGGTGACCACCAGCTTTGACCGGCCAAACCTTTACTTTGAGACCCGGCGGGCCCTGCCCAGCCAGAAACCCAAGGAGCTTTTAGACCTTGTGCTGAAAGAGGGCGACAACGCGGGCATCGTCTATTGCAGCACCACCAAGCAGGTGGACGAGACAGCCCGCCTGCTGCAGAGCCGGGGCATCCGCGCCGCCGCCTACCACGCCAAGCTGGATGCCGACACCCGGCGGCAGAATCAGGATGACTTCCTCTACGACCGGGTGCAGATCATGGTGGCCACCAATGCCTTCGGCATGGGCATCGACAAGCCCAACGTGCGGTTCGTGATCCACTATAATATGCCCAAGGATCTGGAAAGCTACTATCAGGAAGCGGGCCGGGCAGGCCGCGACGGTCAGCCCGCCCGGTGTACCCTGCTGTATTCCGGCACCGATGTGCGCACCATCCGCTTCTTTATTGATAAGGAAATGGAAGCGGACAACGGCCTGCCTGCGGACGTCAAAGCCGAAGCCGCCCGTAAGGCGGAGGAACGGCTCAAGTACATGACTTTCTATTCCACCACTCACGACTGCCTGCGGGGCTTTTTGCTGCACTATTTCGGTGAAGCAGCCCCGAAGAAATGCGGCAACTGCTCCTGCTGCCTGATGGAAGAGCAGGAGGCACAGCTGCAGATCGAATATTCCCGCCGCCGTGCCGCGGACAATGCAAAACGGCTGACCGAAAAGCCCCGCCGCGCAAAAACGGAAGCGGGCGAGCTCAGCGAGTTCGACGAAAAGCTGCTGGGTGCTCTGTACGCCCAGCGCAAGCGGCTGGCAGGCAAGCAGAAGATCCCCGCCTTTATGGTGTTCAGCGACGCCACGCTGCGGGAGATGGTGGAGAAAAAGCCGCTGAGTCTTGATGAGCTGCTGAACATCAGCGGCGTGGGGGAAAAGAAAGCTGCCCGCTACGGTAATGCGTTCCTGCGCATCATTAAGGACGCCGTGGGCAGCCGGGAATAAAATAAGGAGGAACAGAACATGAAGATCGTCGTCACGGCACGGAACTTTACGGCGCTGGAAAACAGTGCGCTGGAGCTGCTGCAGACCACAGGCTTTGAAGTGGAGGACAAGAGCAGTCTGGGCTACGGCACCGGCACCACCCGGGAACAGGTGATCGAGGCCTTGCAGGATGCGGATATCGCGGTGACCGGCCTGGAACCCATTGACGGGCAGGTGCTTGCCGCATGTCCCAAGCTGAAAATGGTGTCCAGGCGGTCGGTGGGCTACGACTCCATCGACCTGAATGCCTGCCGGGATGCAGGCGTCACGGTGACCCGCATCACCGGCACCGTGGAGCCCGCCGTGGCGGAGCACGTCATGGCCTATCTGCTGTATCTGGGCCGGGACATCGAGCGGGAAAACGCTCTGCTCCACGCCGGGATGTGGCAGCGCAAAATGTCTCAGGGCATCAAGAACCGGGTGCTGGGTCTGGTGGGCTTTGGCAACATCGGAAAAGAGATCGCAAAGCGCGCGGTGCCCTTCGGCATGGAAGTGCTGTATTACTGCCGCCACCCGAAGCCGGAGTGGGAGGAGCAGTATCATGTGAAATACTGCCCCTTTGATGAGCTGCTGGCCCGAAGCGATTTCGTTTCGGCCAACATCAGCCTGTCGGACAGCACCCGGGGAATGTTCGGTGCGGCAGAGTTCGCAAAGATGAAGCCGGATGCGGCGTTCATCAACATCGCCCGCAGCGGCGTCATGGATGCCAATGCGTTGAAAGAAGCACTGGACAACGGCGTGATCCGTGCAGCCTGCGTGGATGTGTTCGACCATGAACCCTGCACGGACTCCCCGCTGATGAGCTGCCCCAACGCCATCCTTACGCCTCACACGGCGGCGTTCACCCGGGAGAATTTCACCGTGATGAACCGCTGCGCTGCGCAGAATGTGCTGGATTATGTGAACGGCTGCATCCGCCCCGAAATGCAGCTGGTGTAAAAAACAAGAAAGAGCGCCCGATTTTCCACCTTCCAAATGGAACTTGTGGAAAACCGGGCGTTCCTTCTTTTTATATTACGGTTCCATGGTGTGGGTGGCGAAGACTTTTTCGTCTTCCCACCACACAGGCTCCCCGGCGGCGAGGGTCTTTTTCACATCCAGCAGACGCTGGTTGCTGCTGCCCCGGAACCGCAGGGAGATGTCGTGTTTGGTTTCGACGAATTCGCCGTCCACCAGCACATCCAGCAGGCTCAGCAGTTCATCGGTGGCCTCGCACCGGGCAAGGCTGGGCTCTTTGCCGGTCAGCTGTTCCCAGGTGTAGCCCGAGTAGCACCAGACGGTCTTGTTTGGGTACAGGGCCTTGAAGTTGCGCACGAAGGGCAGCAGCTCACGCTGGTTTTCCGGCTCCATGGGCTCACCGCCCAGCAGGGACAGCCCGGTGATGTAATCCGGCTGGCAGGATGCGAACACCTGATTGCGGGTGTCCTTGTCGAAGGGCAGGCCGTAGTTGAAGTCCCATGCCACAGCATTGAAGCAGCCGGGGCAGTGGTGGCGGCAGCCGGACACGAACACGCTGGTGCGCACCCCCGGGCCGTTGGCAATGTCGTAATATTTAATGGTTGCGTAGTTCATAAGTCAATGTTACTTTTTAGCGGGCTCGCCCTCTCAGTCAAAACCTTGCGGTTTCGCCAGCTCCCCCAAAGTGGGAGCCTTTGGCAGTCCATGCAAAGTTGCCGGTTTCGCCAGAGGCTCTCCCTTTGGGAGAGCTGTCGAACGAAGCGAGACTGAGAGGGCGAGGCCGTTTTTGTTTATAGAAAATTACAGATGCAACACGCGGTCCTTGATCTCCTGCGTGCGGCCCTGATTCCAGAACTGGGTGCCGATATA
>CAVKKE010000193.1:0-4559 GCA_963656875.1 Barnesiella intestinihominis
GTTGGAACAGCCTGGCAGGCGTTGAATGCTTGCCGGGCTGTTCCTTTTTTGTTTGCAAAAAAGAAAGGATGGTTACTATGCCGAAAACAAAAACGGAATCGGTCGTTTTCACGGCTGTTACGGCGTGGATCATGGTCTACGGAATGACTCTGTATAATCTGGTGCTGGTGATGGGCAGCTTCACGAACGCAAGCTTCCTGCTGGCGCTGAAAGAAATGTGGCTGGAATATGTCATCATTTTCCTGTGCGCTTACTTTATCTCCAGTCCCATCGCCAAAAAGCTGGCCTTCCGGGTGGTGCGCCCCGGCGACCGGCCCATCGCCATCATCCTGACCATTCAGGTGTTCACGGTGGTGTGTCAGGTGGCGCTGGCCAGCATTCTGGCGGTGTGGCACGGCAACGGCTTCACGGTGCAGTTCGTGCCGGATTATATCTCTGCCTACTGCCGCAACTTCCTGATGGCTCTGCCGCTGCAGCTGCTGGTGGCGGGCCCGATCGCCCGCGGGCTGTTCCGGGCTGTGTTCCGCCGGGGTGAAGCGCAGAGAAGTTGACCAGAAGTTCCGGGCCGTTTGTGGAGGATTTTACGCAAAACGGGAGAAAGTGTCCGCTGGGTATTATGTGATGGTTTCGTTTGTGCTAAAATAGCGCCAATGAATGGTAGTCGCAGCCGCCCCGCGAGATGAAAGTTTCGCGGGGCGGCTTTTTTGCGGCGAAGGTTTGCACAAAAAAGAAACGGAGAATCAACTAAAATGCCTAAAACTTTACCGGAACGTATTATCTTCACAATCATCATGGCTGCGATCATGGTCTACGGCATGATCGTTTACAATGTGGCTCTGAACACTGGCGGTGTCACCAATGCCACTTTTGTGATGGCTCTGCACGAAATGCCCATCATGGTGCCCGCGGCCTGCGTGCTGGAATTCTTTGTAGTGGAAAAGCTGGCTACCAAGCTAGCATTTACTTTTATGCGTCCCACCGACCGCCCGCAGTTCATCACCTATGCCATCTCTCTGATGATCGTGTGCATCATGTGCCCGGTGATGAGCCTGATCGCAACGGTGCTGTTTAAGGAGCCGAGCTTTGGCATGTGGGTGCACACCTGGGGCTGCAATATGCCCATGGCCCTGTGCTGGCAGATGCTGTACTGCGGCCCGCTGAGCCGTGCGATCTTCCGTCTCTTGTTCCGCCGGGGCGCAAAACAGGCGGATTGATAGCTTTTCGATATGGACTTATAATAAATATGTATAAGAAAAACTGATTTATATCAGGTGAGACACCTATACGATTTTTATATGCCCGGCATATGAAGCATATACAGTAAGGCGATTTTGCTGGGAATATGTTCCAGAAAGGCAGCTTTAAGGCCCTGAAAACTAAGAAATAACTAAGAAATTTGTGAAAAAAGTATGTATCTCGGGGCTTTTATTGGATAAGGTGCACAACATTTTTAATATATCAGTGGAGTTTAACCGACTAAAATGGAGAATGTGCACAAAGGGCCTTGCCAACTGTCGGGAATCGTACTATTATATCGAACGAAAAAAGACGAAGTGACCAGTGCAGGAAGGAGGGCGAGACCGGAAAAAACGGACGCCTTCCTTGCTTTTTTCACGAAGCTGAGCCTTTTCTTCGAGCGATAAGAAGGTGCGAAGCCGCAGGGCTCCGCAGCCCAACACCTCAAGAACCCCATTCTTCAGGAAGGAGGAAAAAATAAATGAACAAGTTGACCCAAGCACTGATGGAAGAACTCACTGTCGAGTATGTCAAGGTCGGCCCGCTGCAGATCCCGGAATCCGTGGTCATCAGCTGGGTGATCATGGCCATTGTCGTCATCGGTTCTATCCTGCTTACCCGTAACCTGAAGGTGGACCACATCAGCAAGCGTCAGGCTGTGCTGGAAATGGCCTACACCGCAGGAAACAATTTCTTCGTTGGTCTGCTGGGCGAAAAGAATAAGCGCTATGTGCCTTATCTGATGACCGTGGCCATCTACATCGCCTTCTGCAACCTGATCGGCGTGTTCGGCGTCAAGCCCCCCACGAAGGATCTGGACGTGACCGCAGCGCTGGCCCTGATGAGCATCGTGCTCATTGAAGGCGCCGGCATCCGTGCCCGCGGCGGCGTCGGCTTCCTCAAGAGCCTGGCTGCTCCCACTCCGGTCATGACCCCCATGAACATCCTCGAGATCGCCATCCGCCCGACCAGCCTTTGCATGCGACTGTTCGGCAACGTTCTGGGCGCATTCGTCATCATGGAGCTGATCAAGCTCGTGGTGCCTGTGTTCGTCCCGGCGGTGTTCAGCCTGTATTTTGACCTGTTCGATGGTCTGATCCAAACCTATGTGTTCGTGTTCCTGACCTCGCTGTTCATGAAGGAAACTATCGGCGACGAAGAGGAATAACCTTGAACAGGCTTCCCCCTCGGGGGAAGCTGTCACCGTAAGGTGGCTGATGAGGGGAAGTAATCTTCAGATATCGTTTATTAAAACGGAATCTGACCACGGCTGCCCCTCATCCGGCGCTGACGCGCCACCTTCCCCCAAGGGGGAAGGCGAAGCAGAAATTTTATAAGTTAATTTATTAAAAAGGAGATTTAACTATGAGCGGATTGGTTGCTCTGGGCGCTGGCATCGCAGCGCTGACCGGCATTGGCGGTGGTATTGGTATTGGTATTGCAACTGGCAAGGCAGCTGAGGCTATCAGCCGTCAGCCGGAAGCTTCCAGCAAGATCCAGACGAACCTGCTGCTGGGCGCTGCTCTGGCAGAAGGTACTGCAATTTTCGGCTTCGTCGTTGCACTGCTGATCATCCTGTTCCTGGGGCAGTAACGGAGGCGCGTACGAATGCTGAAGTTGGATATTAACCTGCTGTGGACCGTCGTGAACGTCCTCATCATGTATGCACTGCTGCGCAAGTTCCTGTTCAAGCCTGTTCAGGACGTGATCGCAAAGCGCCAGCAGATGGTGGACGCAAGCCTGGCCGATGCGCAGGACGCAAAGAACAAGGCACAGGCTGCCTTGAATGCAGCAGAAGACAAGCTGCACAATGTTGATGTTGAGGCTGCCGCCCGCCGCGAGGCCAGTGAGCAGCTGGCTGAAAAACAGAAAGAACAGCTGCTGGCTGACGCACAGCGTCAGGCTGACGCCATCGTGGCCGAGGGCAAGGCAGCTGCCGAAGCAGAGCGTGCCAGCAAGCTGCGTCAGGCCGATGCTCAGATCGCTGACCTGACCCGTACCGTGTGCGCCAAGGTGCTGGAACGCAACCTGACGCAGCAGGACGACGCCCGTTTGCTGGACGACCTGCTGCAGAAAGCGGGGGACAGCAATGGCAAGCGCAGCTGAAACTTTGAAGGCATATCTGCACTGCGCCCGCACTCCCGCTGAGGAAGCACTGGAGCGCATCCGTGCTCAGCTGAAAAAGCAGTACGGCGCAGACATTGAGCTGACTGTCAGCGTTGAGCCGGAGCTGATCTCTGGCTATGTGCTGCAGGTGGGCGACAAGGTGATCGACAACTCCGCAAAGCATATGCTGGAGACCATCACCGCAGGCACCCCGGATCTTGCCACCATGCAGACCCGTGCAGAGGACTACAAGCCTGCTGCCGAGGCCTCTGAGGGCGGCACGGTCATCTCCGCCGCCGACGGCGTTGTGGAAGTCAAAGGCATGGACAAGGCCGTTTACGGCGAGATCGTCACCTTCGACACTGGCGCAAAGGGCATGGTGGAGAGCGTGGAGCCCGATCATCTGGGCGTCATGCTGTTTGACGACATCGAAAAGGTCGGTGTGGGCACCCTCGTGACCCGCAGCGGCAAGCGCGCCGGCATCCCGGTGGGCGAAGGCTTCCTGGGCCGTGTCATCAGCCCTCTGGGTGAGCCCATCGACGGCAAGGGCCCCATTGAGTCTGTGGGCTACAACCCCATTGAGAAGCAGGCCCCCGGCATTCTGGAGCGCCAGAGCGTGGATACCCCGCTTCACACCGGTATCCTCGCCATCGACTCCATGTTCCCCATCGGCCGCGGCCAGCGTGAGCTGATCATCGGCGACCGCCAGACCGGCAAGACTTCTATCGCTACCGACGCCATCCTGAACCAGAAGGATACCGGCGTGCTGTGCATCTATGTTGCCATCGGCCAGAAGGCTTCTTCCATTGCCCGCGTGGCTGGCGACCTGCAGAAGCACGGTGCAATGAGCTACACCACCATTGTGGCGGCTACTGCTTCGGACTCTGCTCCGCTGCAGTACATCGCACCCTATGCCGGCACTGCTCTGGCTGAGTATTTCATGTCCCAGGGCAAGAGCGTCCTGATCGTTTACGACGATCTGTCCAAGCATGCAGTGGCCTACCGTGCCATTTCTCTGCTGCTGCGCCGCTCTCCGGGCCGTGAGGCTTACCCCGGCGACGTGTTCTATCTGCACTCCCGTCTGCTGGAGCGCTCCTGCCGTATGCGCGACGACCTGGGCGGCGGTTCCATCACCGCACTGCCCATCGTTGAGACCCAGGCAGGCGATGTTTCGGCCTACATCCCCACCAACGTCATTTCCATCACCGATGGCCAGA
>CAVKKE010000194.1:0-4488 GCA_963656875.1 Barnesiella intestinihominis
TGCTGCCACAATGTGGGCGGCTGCAAGTGCGACCTGCCCCAGATCAAAGTGACGGAGCAGTGCACTTGCACCACCCAGCAGGTGGATACCCCGCACTACTGCCAGAACTACGAGAAAAAGTAAAATTCTGACCAAACGCCAGCAGCCCCCGCCGGATGGTTCGTTCCGGCGGGGGCTGCTGGCTGTTATGTGGCTTTTTCCATCGCAAAAGCAGAAGCTCCTGACAGGAAGAGGAGCTTTTATCGTTTCGCCAGGGGCTCCCTCCCTGAGGGAGCTGGCGCACGAAGTGCGTCTGAACGTCTGAAGGAGTCAGCGCAGCGTCACGTTGCAGGTGGCAAGGCTGCGCACCAGCGTGCCGACGCTTTCTTTCATCTGGATGCCTGCAAAGCCCAGAGCGAATGCGGCCTGAACATTTGCCAGATTGTCGTCGATGAAAACGCATTCATCGGCTTTCAGATGATATTTGTCCAGCAGGGCCTGATAGATGCGCGGGTCGGGCTTGTTGATCTTCACCTCGCAGGAGGCAACGCCGCCGTCAAACTGCGCCAGTGTGCCGCGCTCGATGAGCATTTCCAGAATGTCCTGCGGCATGTTGCTCAGGTAATAGACACAGTAGCCGTGATTTTTCAGGCGGCGCACCAGTTCCTGCATCCGGTGTCGGGGACGCAGGATGTGGGTCCAGTCGTCCAGAACGCCTTGTACCTCGAATGCACAGCCGGCCTCCTGCGCGTGTTTCAGCATGGCGGAGTTGCCGTCAAAGCGGGTCATCAGGCCGGCGTCCAGCTTTTTCCATTCTTCGCTGCCAAAGGTCAGGTCATAAACTTTTTCTTCCATTTCGGCGTTGCAGAGCCGATCAACCAGATAGCCCTTGGGGTCAAAGTCGATCATCACGCCGCCGATGTCAAAAACGATGCTCTTATACATAAAAGGTTCCCTCGATTTTTTGCGTGAAATTCCTTTTTTCAGTATACCACAACCGGCGGCCCGGTTTCCACTGCTTTTTGCATAGCACTGCCGCGGCCTGCATAGATTTGTGGGGAAAGGGGAGAGTGCTGTGACTATCCGGGAACTGTGTGCAAAGGAAATCGTGCAGCTGGAAAAAGGCGTCTGCCTTGGGAAGGCGGATGATCTGGAGTTTGATCCCGGCACGGCGCAGCTGCAAAGCCTGATCCTGCTGGGGCGGCCCCGCCTGTTTGGCCTGTTGGGCAGGGACGAGAGCCTGACGATCCCGTGGCATGAGATCGAGACGATCGGAGAGGATGCGGTTCTGGTGCACACGGCCCTGCCGGAGACGGAACCGCCGTCGGAACACCCGGACTTCTGGCAGAAGCTGCGGGCAAAACTGCATCTGTAAAATTTTCGCAAAATCAGGGGTAGACATTTTCGGAGAAGTGACTATAATAATCGCAGAAGCTTTGTGCAAAAAGCAGAAAAATGGGTTTAAAGTGGAAAGGAACGGAATCTATGAAAACTCCAAAGCCGCTTTTGACGATGCGGATGGTGTTTCCGCTGGCGGCATCGCTGATCGTGCTGCTGCTGGGCGAGTGGATCGCCCGCGGAAGCCTGGGCGCAGATGTGTTTACGAGCTTTATCTTCCCTCATGTGGGAGCCTATCTGCTGGCATGGCTGCTGCTGTTTCTGGTGTGGCTGCTGCTGGATTGGGGGTTCCGGTTTCCGCCGCTGTCCACGCTGGGCATGGCGGTGCTGGGCTGCGCCCCCTGCGCGGTGAACTTCTACACCCTGCAGCTGCGCGGTGAGCCCTTCCTGCCCTGGGATCTGGCACAGGTGTCTGAAGCTGCCGGTGTGGCTTCGGCGGCGGGCATCAAGATCCAGACCAGCATGATCGTCACCATTATCGTGGTGTTGGTGCTGATGGTGGGCAGCTTTTTCCTATACCGCAGACGGCATAAGCAGCGCTGGCTGCCCCGGCTGGCGGGTTCTGCCGCTACGGCGGCAGCTCTCTGCCTGCTGATCTTCGGCGTGTATCTGCAGCCTGCCGTCACTCAGGCCATCGGCATCACGCCGGATGCCTGGATGCAGGACCGCTATTACCGCTATTATGGCGTCATCACCGGCTTTATGACCAACCTGACCAACCTGGAGATCGACAAGCCGGAAGGCTACTCGGAAGAGGCTGTGAACAGCATTCTGGATAAGGTGGACGAAAGCCAGAACTTCGCCACCGGCCCGCTGTATTCCACCAGCTACAGCGCTGTGACCCCCAAGGACGAGCAGGTGAAGCAGCCCACCATCATCTATGTGATGGACGAGTCTTACTGGGATGTTTCGGAGCTGGAACAGTACGGCATCACCTTTGACACGGATGTCTCCAAAAATCTCCATGCCCTGCAGCAGACCAGCGCTTATGGCCGGGCCTACAGCCCCAGCTTCGGCGGCGGCACCTGTGACGTGGAGTTTGAAGCCCTGACCGGCTATTCGGTGTCTTTCCTTCCCAGTGGCAGCAAGCCTTATCAGCAGCATGTCACAAAGCCCATGTTCGCGCTGCCCAATTACCTGCGACTCAAGGGCTACCAGACTGCAGCGGTGCACTGTTTCTGGGCCAAGTATTGGAGCCGCGACAAAGCGTACCCCAATCTGGGCTTTGAAGACTTCATCAGTCTTGAGGATATGCATGGCGTGACCAAAGTGCGGAAACACTATTGGACGAGCGGCCTCGTCACGGATGATTCCATGGCAGACCAGATCATCCAGCAGTACGAGAAGATGAGCGCTTCCTCGGACGAGCCCATCTTCCTGCACGCCGTCACCATGCAGAACCATACCAATTATAATAGGGATAACTACCCGGACGATGAGCGCGTGAAGGTCGTGACCCATCCGGTGGGCATGAAGTCCAGTACTGTGGGCGCACTGGAAGACTTCGCCACCGGCATCCGGGATGCAGATGCCATGCTGGGCAAGCTGACCGAATACTTCTCCCAGGTTGACGAGCCGGTCATTCTGGTGTTCTGGGGCGACCACTACAACCCCATCGACTCCAACTATGATGTCTACACCACCACCGGCTATGCCAGCGATTCCAGCGCAGACCCGAAGCTGCACCAGACCACGCTGCTGATGTGGTCCAACTACAGCCAGCAGCAGGTGGATCTGGGCACCATCGCCGCCTATGATATCTCGCCGGTGATGATGGATATTTACGGCCTGGATGAGCCGCTCTACTTCCAGTTCCTGAACCGCCAGCTGCGGGTGGCCGACCGGGCCTATACCCGCGGTGTGGTCATGAACCGGGACGGCAGCACCACGCTGGAGCCCACCGAGTTCCAGCAGCGCTGGAATCTGGAGCAGTGGATGCTGCAGTATGACCTGATGTTCGGCAAGGGCTACGCCCTCAAGCGCATGGGGCTGGAGGGCCTGAGCGGCGTGGACACGGGCAAATGCACGGGCAAATGAGAGAAAAATAACGAATTTCTTTGTAAAAACAGAGAAAAACACTTGCAACCGCATTCTTTTTGTGGTATTATAACAAAGCATTACACACGCATCACTATGCCCTTTTGTGCTCTTTCGGGAGTGGAGGGCAGTCCAAGGACATCCGATATGGCCAAGGATCACGGTGTGCGGAGGCAAAACAATATCTGGAGGTATTTTTACTATGGCAGTCGTTTCTATGAAGCAGCTTCTCGAGGCAGGTGTGCACTTCGGTCACCAGACCCGCCGCTGGAACCCCAAGATGAAGAAGTACATCTTCACCGAGCGCAACGGCATCTATATCATCGATCTGCAGAAGACCGTGAAGAAGCTGGACGAGGCTTACAACTATGTGAAGGAAGTTGCAGCTGAGGGCGGCGACATCCTGTTCGTCGGTACCAAGAAGCAGGCTCAGGAGTCCATCCGTGATGAGGCTCTGCGCTGCGGTATGCACTATGTCAACGCTCGCTGGCTGGGCGGTATGCTGACCAACTTCCGCACCATCCGTAAGCGCATCGACCGTATGCAGCAGCTCGCTAACATGAAGGAGAACGGCACCTTCGAGCTGCTGCCCAAGAAGGAAGTTGCTAAGCTCGAGCTCGAGATGGAGAAACTGGACAAGTATCTGGGCGGCGTCAAGAACATGAAGACCCTGCCGAAGGCTATGTTCATCGTCGATCCTCACAAGGAGCGCATCGCTGTTGCTGAGGCCCGCAAGCTGAACATCCCCATCGTGGCTATCGTTGATACCAACTGCAACCCCGACGAGATCGACTATGTGATCCCCGGCAACGACGACGCTATCCGCGCTGTCAAGCTGATCGCTGGCGCTATGGCTGACGCTGTGCTGGAAGGCAAGCAGGGCAACCAGGAGGCCGCTCCCGCTGAGGATGCAGCAAACGCCTGATTTCCCCATTCCACAAACAACAAAATAACGTGTAAGGGAGAATACGAAAATGGCTATTTCTGCAAAGGACGTTATGGAACTGCGCAAGCAGACCGACTGCGGCATGATGGAGTGCAAGAAGGCTCTGACCGAGGCTGACGGCAACTTCG
>CAVKKE010000195.1:0-4482 GCA_963656875.1 Barnesiella intestinihominis
TTGGAAAGGCTGTAAAAATAGGAGCCGAAATAGGCGGCAGGCAGGCCGATGGCCACGCTGGCCAGCACGACGCACAGCAGCCCGGCCCCGGCACGCCTGCCGATCTGAGAAAGGCAGATGCCGGAAAAAATCAGCATAATCACAGCGAAAATCGTGGGCCGAACCCAGCTTTTCCGGTGATAGAACACATCAAAGATCGCAAAATCGCGGAAGCCCTGTGCATCCATCGTTGTGGAAACAGAAATCGTTTGGGACATGAAGTCGCCTCCTTTATATTATAGGAATCGTACCACATTTGAGACGGTTAGGCAAGAGGAAACCTTGCAAATACAGAGCGGACCGTGTTAAAATAAGATGTTATGATTCGAAAGGAGGCGGCGGGCATGAAAAAGCGAAAATGGCAGATCACCCTCAAACAGCGCATTGGCCTGTGCCTTGCGGCCTTCTTTGCGGCGCTGGCAGTACAGATCGCACTCAACGGATATCAATCCAGGGCAGTTCAGGCGGTGCAGGATGAGCAGATGGGCAGCTTCAACGCCATCAGCCGCTTTCAGGGCGGTGTGGAAAACTCCATCACGGCGCTGGCCGATTACCGCTGGGAGAACAGCGAACCGGATGAGATTATCACGCGGCTGCAGTCGGCTTCTTCCACCTGCAACGCCTGGCTGTGGCGCATTGAAACAAGCATGAACAGTCTGGACAATGTCAGTGACGAGCAGCGGGTGCTCTATGGTGCGGTGGACACCACCTATCAGACCTATGATGCCTTGCTGGATGAGCTGGAAGAAGATCTGCGCAGCGGTGACGATGCAGGGGCATCCCAGCTCTATTATGCAAAAGTTTCGCCCTGCGGCGATTATCTGCGGCAGTATACCCTGCAGCTGCTGGAAACGGCCATTCTGGACGCGCAGACCACCTACACCACGATCTCGGCCCTGAATGAGCGCATCAGCATGATGCAGACAGTGGTGGTGTCCCTGTGTGTGGCGCTGGGCTGTGTCACGGCGATGATGGTCATGCGCCTTCTGACGCCGGTGCAACAGATGATCGCGGCGTCACGCGCCATTGGCCGCAGTGAGTTTGACACGGAAGATATCCCGCTGCCAAAGCAGCCGGAGATGGCCCAGCTGGCGGAATCCTTCAACATTATGAAGCACTCCATGGCCCAGCAGGTGACCACTCTGCAGGAGAAAAACGAGATCGAGCGGGAACTGCACCGCCAGAAGACAGAGGCGCTTGAACTGCAGAATCGCATGGAGCGCAGCCGTTTGCAGCAGCTGCGCAGCCAGATCGACCCGCATTTCCTGTTCAACACCCTGAACGTCATCCAGCAGACGGCGTGCACAGAAAAAGGCTACCGCACGCAGGCGCTCATCATGGCGCTTTCACATCTGCTGCGCTACAGCCTGATGAGCAACGACGAGCAGGTGCCGCTCTCCCGGGAAGTGCGCATTGTGGATGAGTACTATTCCATTTACCATGTCCGTTTTGGCGACAGGGTGCGTATGGAGTGGCGGTTTTCGGATTCCATCGACCTGACCGAGACGATGGTGCCATCTTTTATCCTGCAGCCCATCGTGGAAAATGCATTCAAGCATGGCATCTGTCCCAAAGAAGAGGGCGGCGTGGTGCGCATCCGCATCAGCCCTCTGCGAGAAAAGGACCTGCTTTGCATCCGCATTCTGGACAACGGCATGGGCATCCAGCCGGAACAGCTGCAGCAGCTGCGCACGGCACTGAGCCAGCCGGGTGAGCGGTGGGAGCATATCGGTATTTATAATGTGGCGGCCCGCCTGCGGCTGCTGGACGCCAGCAGCCGTTTGGTGGTGCGCTCCCGTCCGGGAGGGGGCACGGCAGTGGTCCTGTATCTGCCGCTGGTGGAAAATGAGGAGGAGTTTGAGGAATGATTCGTCTGTTGATCGCGGATGACGAAACGCTGGAGCGTGAGACTCTGGCGGACATTGTGGCCCGCCGTTTTGAGCATGAAGTGACCATTGAAACAGCGGAAAATGGCCGGAAGGCTGCGGACACGGCAGTGCTTTGGGGCGCAGATCTGATCCTGATGGACATCGAAATGCCCGGCATGAACGGTCTGGACGCGGCCCGGGCCGTGTTGGAACAGCGCCCGGAGTGCAAGGTGATCTTCGTTACGGCCTACAGCCTGTTCCAATACGCCCACGAGGCCATGCACCTGGGGGCCAGCGATTACCTGCTCAAGCCGGTAGACCCGGATGAAGTGGAAGCGTCTATCCGCAAGGCCATCCGGCAGATCGAAGCCGGCCGCCGTCTGGCAGAGCTGGCCCCGGTGCAGCCCGAGCCGGAAGAGGAAAACGACGCAGCGGAAGAAGGGGAGAACGACCGCAATGCGCTGGTCATGGCCCATGTGCGCAAGTATATGGAGGACAACTACATGTTCGACCTCTCGCTGGACAGCGTGAGCGAGATCCTGCACATCAGCCCGGCATACCTGTCTGCACAATTCAAGAAATATCAGAAGACCAACTTTCTGGATTGTCTCACCGAGCTGCGCATCAATGCGGCCAAAGAGCTGCTCACCGATCCCTTCCGCCCGGCGGCGGAGGTGGCTTCCATGGTGGGCTATGAGGATTCCAGCTATTTTGCCCGAGCTTTCAAAAAGCGCACCGGCATGACCCCCACCCAGTACCGGAAGGAAGCGGCCAAAGCAGCCAGGGAGGCCCGGCTGTGACCCGCCGTCAGATGCTCACTGCGCTGTTCGGGGCCGCAGTGATGGCTCTGCCGGTGTCCGGCTGCGGCCACCAGCCGGTGCAGGACGAACAGGGACCGGAACTGATCCTGCGCTATGCGGAAAACCAGCCGGAAGATTACCCCACCACGCAGGCAGCGCTGGCTTTTGCTGAGCTGGTGGCACAGCGTACTGATGGCCGGGTGAAAATTCTGGTCTACAGCGGCGGGGAACTGGGCGCAGAGCAAAGCGTTATCCAGCAGATGCAGTTTGGCGGCATCGATTTTTCCCGTGTGTCCCTGAGCCAGCTGGCAGAATACGAATCGGCCCTGAGCGTGCTGCAGCTGCCGTACCTTTATACGGATGCCGACCAGATGTGGCGTGTGCTGGACGGTATGATCGGGGATGAATTTCTCTCCATGCTTGATTCGCTGGAACTCACGGGGCTTTCATGGTTCGATGCCGGTGTGCGCAGTTTTTACACCCGGCAGAAGGTCACGAGCCTTGCTGACCTGCAGGGGCTGACCCTCCGCGTGCAGGAATCGGATATGATGAGCGAAATGATCCGTAATCTGGGTGCAAAGCCGGTGCAGGTGGTCTACAGCAAGGTGTATGCGGCCCTGCACAACGGAGAGATCGACGGGGCAGAGAACAACTGGCCCAGCTATGAAGCCATGGGCCACTACGAGGTGGCACCGTATTTCCTGAAGGATGAGCATACCCGCGTGCCGGAGATTCAGCTGGCCAGTCCTACCGTGATGCGCAAGCTGGCGGATCTGGATGAACGCTTCCCGGAAACTGTGCGGGAGTGCGCCCGGGAGAGCGCAAAAGTGGAACGGGAGCTCTGGGCGCAGCAGGAAGCGGAGTCGGAAGAGAATATGCGTGCGGCGGGCATCGAAGTCACCGAGCTGGACGAAGCGGAGAAGGAAAAGTTCCGTGCAGCCGTCCAGCCGATGTACGATCAGTTCAAAGAGCAGGGGGACCTGATCGAACGGATACAGGGGGCGTAAAGCCGGGCAAAGGCCGCCTAAGAAATCCGTAAAATGAAACAAAGAAACAGTAAAGTGCTGTGTGCTTTCACTCGAAAAAGGAAGCACACGGCACTTATTTTTTACCTGAAATACAGGAAAGTATCCAACTGATATGCCAGTTTGCACAAATATAAAATAAAGTATTTAGCATGTTTCACAAAAGAAATTCTGACATTTTTTCAAAAAACAGGACATTTTTTGAAAGCCCTTGTTTTGATAAAATTTTTTTGCTAAAGTGTGTACAGTAAATGAACGGCAGACGGGGCCTGTGCAGACCGGGCCGTTCGCAGAAATTAAGGAGGAGATTTATTATGAAAATGATTTCTCGTCGCAGCTTTCTGGCAGCAGCAGGTGTTTCCGCCGCTGCTCTGGCACTGACCGCATGTGGTGGTTCTTCCAACAGCACCGCTGCTTCCACCTCTACCGCAGCTTCTTCTGCTGCTCCTGCTGGTGACACCAGTGCAGCTGCAAACGATCCCAAGGTGACTCTGGTTTACGCCGAGGTCAACCCGCTGGATACCATCGTTGGCCAGACCGCTACCCACTTCAAGGAGAAGGTGGAAGAGCTGACCGGCGGTTCCGTCGTCATCGACGTGCAGGCTTCCGGCGTTCTGGGTTCTGAGAACGACGTTCTGGACGCTGTCTTGGGCGGCTCCACTTCCATCGATATGAGCCGTATCTCTGCTTTCGCTCTGACCAGCTACGGCTGCAACAAGTCCAAGCTGCTGTCCATCCCCTTCACCTTCG
>CAVKKE010000196.1:0-4419 GCA_963656875.1 Barnesiella intestinihominis
GAAGGGTTTTCCGGGGAGCCTTGCGGCTCCCTCATGCCCCTCTCTCCTGAGCACGCCTATGTTATAGCACCAGTCATTAGCAATGTCAAGCGCGGAGTGCTAAAATTCACAAAAGAATAATACTTTTATAATATTCCATGCAATCCTTTCAAGAATCAAGCGTATTATCGCTTTTATGCAGTAAATATGCCGGACACAGCAGTCAGTCTGCCATGTCCGGCGTTCTTTGTTTTATTCGTTATTCTCCCAGCACTTCGCCCAAGGCCAGTACCGCGTTGCGGACGCATTCCGGGCAGGGGCACAGCGGCGTTCCGGTCTCAATGCCCTTCAAATCTTTACAGATGGTGGCACCGCATTTCTCTTGAAACGCCTGCACCAGCTGTTTGGAGACACGGGGCGTTCCCCTGCCGTCCGTGGCAATGCCCGCCATCATCACAGCACCGATCAGCGCACCGCAGGTGCTCTCCATACAACCCATACCGGCGGCATAGCCTGCGCCCAGCTTCATCAGGGTATCGGCATCCACCGGCAGTTTGTCCTCAAATACCTTCAGCACCGACTGCGTGCAGTTGCACTGCCCTGTCGCTTTCAATTCGGCGGCCTGCGCCGCCCGTTCTTCGATGGTCATTTTATTGTTCCTTTTTCTTTAACAAACTGGAAATTGTCAGTGTGTTACAGGTTCTTCAAGTAAAAGCGATTCATTGTACTGTGTTGTGTCGAACAGGGCTTTTCCACACGTTGAAAGCCTGATTTCTCATATAATTTTAAGGCTGCAGACAGATTCGTGTGCGTTTCAAGGTACAACTCTTTGTATCCTGCGGCTTTCGCCCAGTCTTCGGCAATTCGCATCAGGTCTTTTCCATAACCTTTGCCCTTGACAGAATCATCCAAATAGAGCTTCTGAAGTTCAGCGCAATCCTCTATCCCATCAAATTCTGCAATGCCAACACCACCAATGACTTTTCCATTCTCATCAAGCGCAATGAAATAAATGCGTTTGTCAGGCTCGCTGCTATAATAATCGCTCAAATGGTCTAATTCGGGGTCAAAATATGCAGTTCCGGGAAGATTCAAATGGAGTTTTTCCAAATTTATACGGATGATTTTTGCGATTTTTGCATCATCAGCGGCTTCGATTTTTCTATAGTTCACCATAATACACACCTCTGCAATTTCCGATTTCTCAGCTTCCTACCGTTCATTTCAATTCTTTGATTTCCGGAATGGACGCCGCCGCACCTTTGCGCTGCATGGATTTGGCCGCAAGAGTCTCCTTGGGCGCAAGAAAGTGCTCGACCTCATAGGTATAATCGTAGTTGAGGGAACCAAACGAAAGAATCTTCATGATACATCTTTCCTTCTCAGCCACTGCTCTTATTTATCCCTCTGGATTCCCAGTGCTTCAAAATGATAGCGCGGCTTTCCCACGCTCTTTTTGCCGTATTCGATGGCTTCCTTCGGGCAGTAGCAGATACACGCCATGCAGTGGGTACAGTTTTTGCCCCACGCCGGTTTCCCTTGTTCCAGATGGATATTGTTCAGCGGACATTCTTTCACGCATTTGCCGCAGCCGATGCAGGCATTGCTTGCCGTAAACGCATCTACTTTTACAAAGAACCGATAGAAAATCGGGTTGACCGGGCCGCTCATAAAGCGGTCGTAGAGGTTGTTTCGGGGTGCTGAAAACTCTTGTCCGGCTTTGATACTTGCAATCGCATTCTGAATTTCCGGTTCTGCCTCTCGCACGATGCTCCGCGCCTGTTCAGCCTGCGGTGCATTGAACATGGTAATATAGTTTTCCGGCATGACGACCTGCGCAGTCCCCATATAATGCAGACGTTTCTGCTCCGCAAGCTGTCGATTGTATTTTTCTGCATTGCCGATTTCGCCGCCGCAGTCCATCACGAACCAGATGCGCTCTGCCCCGGTCAGCTCCGTCTTGCGCAGCCACTCCGAAACGATTCGCGGAATGCGCCACGCATAAGTCGGCGTTACCAGCACCACATCCCGTCCAGTCTGCACCGGCGTGGTATCACCCGCCTTGATGCAGGCGTTCAGGTCATAACGCGGCATGTTCAGTGCATCCGCAATGCGTTCCGCCAGATAGCGGCTGTTGCCGGTTCCTGTAAAATAAAGAACCATCTTCGTTCACTCCATTCTCTGAATCACCGCACCCAGCCAGCGGCACATGGTATCTCCCGCCTGATTGGCGATTTCCAGCACGCGGGCATGGCTGTGCTTGACCGTCTGGATACCGGTAGCCATATTGGTGATGCAGCTGACCGCCAGCACCTTCATGCCCATGCAGTTGCAGACCATGGTTTCCGGCACAGTGCTCATGCCAACGGCATCAGCACCCATCCCCGCAAAAGCGCGAATTTCGGCGGCGGTCTCGTAGCAGGGGCCCATGAACCCCAGATAGACGCCCTCTTTGTAGGCAATGCCCAGTTCATCGGCAGTTTTCTCGGCAAGGTCCCGTAGTTCCAAGCTGTAAGGCTCGGTCATATCCGGGAAGCGGGGACCGAAACGCTCATCGTTGGGGCCGATGAGCGGGTTCGTGCCCATCATGTTGATGAAGTCGGTAATGAGCATCAGGGTACCCGGTGCAAACTCCCGGTTGATGCCGCCGCAGGCGTTGGTCAGCACAACCTTTTCCACGCCCAGCAGCTTGAACACATAAAACGGGTAGCAGACCTCCTTCATGGAGTAGCCCTCATAGAAGTGGAAGCGGCCCTCCATGGCGTAGACTTCCGTATTTCCCAGCTTGCCAGCCAGCAGTGCACCCTTGTGGCCCGCCACCGTGGACACCGGAAAGTTCGGGATGTCCTTGTAGGGCAGTTCTTCCGTGTCGGTAAAATCCGCCGTCAGGTTGCCGAGGCCGGAGCCCAGCACCACTGCGATCTTCGGGCGTTTTTGGGTGTGTGCCTTGATATACTCCGCACTTTCCAGTGCCTTTTCATAAAGATGTTCCATGCTGCGTTCCCCTTTTATTCTGCTTTTCTGCCAAAATAGTCCTTCAGCACCGCAAGGCATTCCTCCCGCAGAACGCCGGATGTGACCTCCGGCTTCCAGCAGGAATGTTCAAATACGATTTTGGAGCAGTTGCTGCCTGTGCTGCCGAGGATGCGCTCCAGCTCAATGTTGCTTGCACCGTAGACCAGCCGCCCCAGCTTGGTCCAGACCATGGCACCGCTGCACATGAAACAGGGCTCACAACTGGAATACAGTGTATACTCGTGCAGGTCGGTGATGCCGGTCTGGGTGCAGAACTCCCGCAGCAGACCTGCTTCACCGTGGAAGGTCGGGTCGTGGCGGGTGTGGATCTGGTTTTCATTGGTAAAGACGATCTTTCCGTCCTTCACCAGAACTGCACCAAAAGGCTCGTTGCCGTGTTCGGCGGCCAGCTGAGAAAGCCGGACTGCCGCCCGCATGAACTCTTCGTCCTGTGCGGTCTCGTGTTCATCCAACGCAGATTCGATATCTGCCGTGGTCACAAGAGCGTCCCGCTGCAGATAGTGGATGGCCCGCAGCGAGGCCTCGCCGGCTTCCTTGCTGGAACCGGCCACCGCATCCGTGACGACCCGGATGTGGTAATCGTTCTGGTGGGCATCCACAGCGGTGTAATGGATGCACACATCCGTCAGGCCGCCGATCATATACAGGGTGTCCACATGCAGGCCCTTGAGCAGAATCTCAAGATCCGTCGCAAAGAAAGCACTGTACCGCCGTTTGGAAATCCGATACTCGCCCTCAATGGGATAGGTGAGTTTGGCGTAATCATTCTCCGGACGGTCCTCAACACAGTGGATGCCCTCGGAGCCGTCCAGTTCCCGGCCAAAATCCACCATGTCCGGGCGGTGGCACTCTTTGATCTGAATGACGGGCAGGCCTTTCTTGCGGAACACATCCAGCACACGGCGGCCATTGCGGATGACATCCCACCGGGGACTGTCCGCGTTGCTCTCATTCATTTCCATAAAGTCTTCCTGCTGAATATCAATCACCAACAGGGCACTGCTTTTTTCGATGTTCATTCTGGTTTCCTCCATAATTCTGTCTGATGTTCTCGGTCAAAATTACGGAGTACCCTAGTATCGGTCCATATTGACGCCCAGTGCTGTTTCCATGCGGCAATCCTCCTTTCTGTCATCGTACAGGCAAGGGAGTTTTATCGACCGCACAGCACTTTGCCGGAAGGCCCGTTCTACCTGAAAACAGGTTAACTTACTCTCAGCAGATAGTATAGCGTATTTCAGATTTCAATGCAAGACACCCCTAATTGTTTGACAGGGCAAACCGCCTTAAACTGTACCCATAAGAGTGGACACCATGAAATGTGAGATTTTCCGTCAAAAGCAGAAAAGCATAGGCCACATCAGGCAAACACTTCTTAACCTCTCTCCTGATTTGTGTTATTCT
>CAVKKE010000197.1:0-2051 GCA_963656875.1 Barnesiella intestinihominis
CTTTCAGGGTGTCTACTTCGTCGTCCAGAGCGGCACACTGGCGGCGGATGAGCGTAAGCCGACGTGGAATGTCTGCGCAGTATCTCAGAATCGCTTCCGCCTCGTGTGTTTTCATGCTCTGCCTCCCGAAAAATTAAAATTCGCTGCCAAAGATGGGGCCTTGCCCCTTTACCTGCTCGACCATAGCCCCCACGCCGTAGATGTCCTCCACCACGCGGCGCAGCTTCTCGTAAGCTACCATCTCGCCATCCTCGGACCAACCCAAAAACTGCTCGAAGTTTGAGCGGGTCTCCTGCATGACAGCGGCGATTTGCTCCACGGTATAGGCCATATCATGCAGAGCTTCTACGCAATACCTGGCTACCATGTCGGCGGCGTCCCGGCGTTCTGCAAGGATTTCCCGCTCATTGGCCGTCTTTCCCAGCTTACCCGCCGGGAGCAGGAATGTTTCCAGCATCAGCGGCGTGGTGCGGTCTTCCAGCGCAATGCGGGCTTTCCGTGCCCCTCGTTTGTCCCGGTCCAGCGTGTACCGTTCCGCTGCATTGTTCATCTTGACGGTGAGCACAGCTGCCTTTCCTGCATCAAAGTCCAGAATGTCGTGTGCCGCCGCCACAAAGCAGTACGACACGACCTGCCCGATAGCTTCCCGGTTCAGCGATGCCGCTGTTTTGGTGCGGTCAAGGTTGATCTGCCGATTTACAGCATTCTGGATGCTCTGCCGGTAGTACAACGGCACTCTTGCTCTGCTTTTGCCCATGATGATTCCTTTCCCGCCTGTTCTGCCAGGCGTTTCCACTCTTTGATCTCGGATTTTGTGTCCGGGGTGATGATTTCCCGGAACACATAGCCCCGCGGCTCTGCGATCAGATCAACAAACAGCCTGCGGCGGTAGATGTAGTCCCTCTGCGCCCGCCGGGTGAATTTTGACTTGATCTCCACGACTTCCACCGTGCCGTCGGCATATTCCAGCACATAATCTGCCGTATACCTTGCCGCTGGGAGATGGACGGCGCAAAAATCCTTTGCGGGCAGCAAAGGAAAGGCAACGTGCGGCGTTGCCTTGATGATCCTGCCGGACTGGATGCCCGGCAGCACAGTGCCAATGTAAAAATCATATTCGCCCTTGCTCTCGAAGGTTTTCCCGATTGTCTCAGCCGATTTCGCCGCACTTTCCAGTGATCCGGCCGCCGTCGGGCACTTTTTCCTGCTTCTAGCTGCTATTTGTGCCTCAGCTTGCGCACGGTATCGGGGCGGCAGGTCTTCCAGCTCCATTCTTGCGCTCACGGTTGATTCCTCCTGTTTTTACGTTTTGGCGGCTCCTTACGGTACAGGCTCACGATCAGATGCCGGGTTGAATTGCCCGTGATGGTGACTTCGCACCGATCCAAGGTATAGCCCGGGTACATCTTCTCCCAATACGCCCGATCTTCCAGACAGTTTTCGCACACGTCTTTCAGCTTTGAACGGCTCATCTTGTTGTCATTCGGCCTCGGCATTTTTGGCGGTTGCAGACCGTGGCTCTGCCGCCAGTGTCGTTTGCACCGGCGGTTCTTCACGATATACCGGGCAAGGCTTTCCACGCTGTTGTGATCGAAGTGTAGCGGCTCACACCGAGCCATGCCCCGGCCATTCCATGCCAGTTCCACCATTTCACGGGTCAGCCCCGCCGGGTGGGTCATAATGACATGGTGATGATGCCGCCCCAGAACGTCGCCCGTCACCTGGTCCATGGTGCAATACTCTGTCACTACAACCCACTTCGGACGTTGGATGCCGTTTTTATCGCAAATGCGATACAGCTTCTTCACAGCATTGGAGAAATCTCGATCAGCCCGCGCAAGATCATTTGGAGCGGGATGGTGTTCATCGTCGTAGGTGTATGTAACGGAGAAATCGCCGGGGCGGAAGTTCGTGTTTACCAGCAGAACAAGATAGCGGCCAGACTTACGGAGATTGTAGGCTTCCTTCGCCAGACTGGTGGCAAGCTCTTTCTTCCGCCGGGTGCTAGCCTTATGCTCTTTCTCGGAGACCTCGAAGAACTCTGCCTGCAT
>CAVKKE010000197.1:2820-4311 GCA_963656875.1 Barnesiella intestinihominis
GTCTTTTCAAGTTTCATATCGGCACCTCACACATGATAACGCTGCATCGGTTTCCCGATTTCAAACGGTCTTTTCCCATACAGCGCATGACACTGTGGGCAAAGGTCAATCACTCTTGGATGCTCCAAAGAAAATCCGTTGAAATCGGTCGTCACTTCCCAGTCAGTCACCCAGCCCTGTGTTGTCAGCGCATCCTGAAACCCACCTTCAAGCTGTTCCTGAAATGCAACCCTTCTGCACATATCGCAAAATATAGCCTTGTACATTCTTTGCATATCAGCACCTCCCGCACTCTGCGCACCTGCCATCACAGGCAGGCTCTCCCTCGGCGGGGGCCTCGTACAGCTGCACCATCGGCTGCGGCTGATCCGAACGGTTGAGCGGCTTGTCGTACTGAACTGTGTAATCGCCCTTTGGGTTATCATGCCATGCCAGAGCGTGACGGATTGCAAGCCAGACCTGCTCTGCCCGGTAGGGGATTCTCATGCAGTAGTCAAGCGGGGCGGAAAGAACGTATCTTTTATACAGCCGATCCATTTCTTCCTGCATAATGTTCCTGCGGTCGATCGAGATGCTAAAAA
The DNA here is from genome assembly GCA_963656875.1 of Barnesiella intestinihominis. Taxonomy (GTDB): domain Bacteria; phylum Bacillota; class Clostridia; order Oscillospirales; family Ruminococcaceae; genus Faecalibacterium. The sequence goes on from CAVKKE010000197.1 coordinate 3,402, forward strand.
TTCCATCCCGTTCTTCCTTGCTGGAAAACGATTCATTTTCCAGTTTGGCGTAAAATCTTGCCATACAAAGTTCATCGGTCAGGTCCTCAAACTGCCCCATGTGCAGGCGGAGATACATCTCACAGGCTTTTGCTACTGCCTCAGCCACCGGGCGGCTCATGGTTACAGTGATTTTCTCGATCTCTGCAGGTGCTTTAGTTTTCTTCTCCATGGTGCGGCTCCTTTGCCCCGGGCCAGCCCCGACGCTGGCTACGTTCAAATTTGCGGGCCATCGCCGCCACCTGAATGGCTTCGACGGCCAGCGAAACAGCGGTATCATACACACCTTTTGTGGAGATCATCGGCTCATTGGAGTAAACTCCGACCCACATACTGTTCAGCTCCCGGCGCAGCTTGTCCATTTCATTGGCTGCCTCGATGGTCTCTTCCTGAATCACTGCCGCTCCCTCGTGGGTGCTGGCAAACATCCGAAACTTCTTATTTGCTGCGGCCAGTTCAATTTTAACCAGCCGCTTCACGTCGGCTTTTACAACGTCCATAGTTTATTCCTCCGTCTTGCACAGCTGTGCCGTCGCCTGAGCCATGTTCACGATATTCTGCATACCTTTCAGCAGACCATCCGACAGCGTGATCGGCAAAAGTGCCGCCCGCACAATCATGCCGTCCCGGATAACATAGTACCGGGAACCGTTCGCCGCATGGCGTAAGCGATAATTGGTGTAGTCGCTTTTCTTGATCTCGTCCATAACGGGAACCAGTTTGCTTGCAGCGATGAAATCTATGGTCTTTTCGTCCGGGTCTGTCAAACCCATGAGAAGTTCCCCGCCGATGTTCAGATTGATATAGCTGGTTTTGCACTCAACCTCATCCTGAACAGCATCTTCGAGGTTCAGACCGCAGACGTCCGTAA
>CAVKKE010000198.1:0-4207 GCA_963656875.1 Barnesiella intestinihominis
TGGTTTTGCCAAGGGCTCTCCCTTTGGGAGAGCTGTCGAACAACGTGAGACTGAGAGGGCGAGGCCGCTGACCCAAAAGAAAACCATCGGCAGCCGATGAACCGCTTTACCGCAGCCCGCATGCCGATGGTTTTCTTTTGTCAGTTCTTTTTCACCGCGATCAGAACCCGGATCTTCCCTCCGGCGGCACTGCCGTTTGCATCGTACCAGCCAATGAGAGTATAGTCCTCGCTGTTCACCTGCGAGAGCGTGGTAGAATAATAGGTTCCCTTATACCACAGATACACCTGCATGTCGTCGGCAGTCTCATATTTTTTGCTGCCGCTCATGACAGACGCCGCGCCCACTTTGTCAATGACAGCGGGCAGCAGCTGACGCATGGACTTGACCGTGCCGGAAGTGCTGGTGCCAATGGCAATGCCGCCCGCCAGCACCGGATATTTGGTGCTGGTCTGATAGGTCACCTGCTTGCCGTTGACATAGCAGACATAATTTGCACCGCTGGCAAGATAGTTCAGCACAGTGCTCACTGCGCCGCTGGTGTTGTCCGCGCCCAGTTTGAGCAGATAGCTGGCCAGTTTGTCGGTGCTTCCGGTCACACTCTCCCACAGGGAGCTGCCGATGCTGCCATCCACAAGGCCCCACAGCAGGTCGCCAGTGCTGGGCAGGACGATTTCTGCCACGTCGCTGACAATATCAGACACTTCGGTGCTGCTGTCGGAAGAATCGGATGAAGCGGAACTGGAAGAGTTTCCGCTTTTTGTGCTGGAAGTGACATTCGTGATGAGGTTTTTCACGTCGTCCAGCACACCATAGGTCCACAGGTCTCCCGTGGCATCATTCAGGATCAGGCGGTCGATCTCGCCTGCGTCATTGGTGGTGTAATAGCGCACATCCAGGCTGGAAAGTGTCACCCCCGATAGGCGGCTGGGACTTACCGTCCCAGCCACACCCTCCGAAGTCGTATCCAGAATTTCCACTCCATCCGCAAAGGCAGTGTCGCCCAGCGCGGTACCGTCCGCGTTGATGGTGCCGGAGATGTTTTTGCTCTCAAGGCTCTCCACCTGTTCGCCGTTTTCGTCCACTGTGATCTTCACGAGCCATCCCGCCGGGTAGTTCAGGTCTTTGGCGATGTTCACCGTGCGGGTCACGCCGTCGGTGCACTTCACGGCCACCGTCTGCTGCACATCTGCCCCGTTTTCTTCCACAAGGCTGCGGGTGGCGGTCTGCACAACGCCATAGAACACTTCATCAGCCTGTTCGCCGGTGAGCACGGACACTGCTTCGTTGTTCATGCCAAGCAGCAGCGTGACCACCTGGCCCACACCGCCGCCGTTCAGGCTGGACAGCTGAGCCGCCACGGAAGAGTTTGCGATGGTGTAGCTGGTGCCCGCCACCGTCACCGAGGTGGGTGCGCTGGCACTGGGCGACACCGCTGTGATGCGGCCTGCGGCCTTGCGGGAGTAGATCCACACGGTCTTTGCACTCTCGTTGTAGTAGTAGACGTCATAGGCGTTCAGCTGCGCAGAAGCGGTCACGCTGTCGTTGCGGTAGACCGCTGCCGGTGTGAAGGGCAGGCTGTCGCCGCCGTTTGCCACGAAGGGGCCTTTCAGGCTGCTGAGCAGGATGGACGAAACATCCACTTGGCCGTTCGTCACAGTGAAGCCCAGCGTGGTGCCGTAGACGCTGCCTTCCGAGGTGTTGGCGGTCAGCGCATTGTACAGCAGCATGGCACCCTCTTCCAGCGTCAGGGTCTGGCCCTGCGCCGCGGTCAAATTGGCCCGCAGGCCCAGTGAACTGGCCTTGTTCAGCTGTGCCGCCGGGAAGCCGCCGCTCAGGGTGGTGACATCATAGCCCAGCAGTTTGAGCACAGCGGTGCAGGCTTCTTCCAGTGTGACGGCGTTGTCCGGACGGAAGGAGCCGTCGGTGTAGCCGCTCATCCAGCCTTGCTGCACCGCAATGCGGATGTAGGAAGCCCAAGTATTACCGGTCTTCACGTCGGTGTAAAGGGTGCCCGTGGTGCCCTGCGTATTCGCGCTGTCACAGTAAGTGGAGAATGCCACCAGCATCTTTGCCAGCCGGCCGCGGGTCAGAGCGGTGCTGACAGCATCTTCCGACGAGAAAGCGCCCAGCGTCACCGCCGTCTGAATGGCCGTATTGGAACCCGCTGCCGAAGCAGGCAGCACCAGCATGGACACGCTGATGCACACCGCCAGCAGCAGGGCGAGAACTCGTTTTTTCATAGGAACCTCCTTAGTCATATCGCAGAGCTTCGATGGGGTTGAGCCGGGCGGCGCGTTTTGCAGGCAGGTAGCCGAACAGCACGCCGATGCCCACCGAAATACCGAACGCAACTGTCACCGAAGTCAGCGACGGGGTCACGGTCATTTCCATGTCAGACATGACCATAGGCAGTATCTTGTTGGCCGCTGCCGAGAGCAGATAGCCCAGCCCGATGCCCAGCAGGCCGCCCAGCGCCGAGGTTGTGGCGGCTTCGGTGACGAACAGGCCCAGAATGGTCCGCTCTTTCGCGCCCAGCGCCTTGCGGATTCCGATCTCGCGGGTGCGCTCGGTGACGGACACCATCATGATGTTCATGATGCCGATGCCGCCCACCAACAGCGAAATCGCCGCAATGGCCGTGAGGATGGTGACCACCATGTTGATCATGGAGTTCATCATATCCAGCATCTCGCTCAGACTGGTGACGAAGTAGCCATTGTCCGAGTTGAGCAGCTTCTGCAGGCCCTCTTCCAGAATGGTCTTGCCTTCGGAAAGGTTGCTTTCATCCGGCACAATCACCGCGTAAGAACTGGACGTGCTCGACCCGGACACACGCAGGGCCGTAGTATAGGGTACGAAAATGGCGTCATCGCTGCTGCCCTCCTGCTCCGAAAGATCGGTAATCTTCGCTTCCAGTACACCTACGATGGTGTATTTTTCCGAGCCGATCTTGATGATCTGGCCCACAGCGTTCCCACCGTAGGCCACACGGTTGATGTAAGCACCCACCACGCAGACCTTTTTGTTATCGGTCAGATCCACATAGTTGATGCCGCGGCCCGCGCTGATCGTGTAGCCGGACATTTCCAGATAGCTTTCGCTGACGCCCTTGGTGCTGGTGTTGCTGTAGGTGGTGGTGCCCACTTTCACGGTGCCGTTCAGGCTCGGCGTGGGCGAAACATCGCCGAAAATATCCGGGTGTGCTTCCACCAGATCATAGAAATCCGACACCTTCACCGAGCGCGCACCGTAGCCCATGACCTGTACGCTTAGAATGTTCGTTCCCATGTCGGAAAAGCTGCTGGCGATGCTCTGGGTCATGCCGTTGCCAAGGCCCACGATGACGATGACCGCCGTGACGCCGATGATGATGCCCAGCATGGTCAGGAAGGTGCGGAACTTGTTGCTCCAGATGTTCTGCAGCGCTTCGCGGAAGGTTTCATAGATCATGATGCGCTTCCCTCCTGTCCCGGCGTGTAATTGGGCTGCACCACGGCTTCCGGTGCGCGGGCATCGCCGTCATAGACCACATGGCCGTCTTCCAGCCGGATGATACGCTGCGCCTGCACGGCGATGGAATTGTCATGGGTGATGAGCACCACGGTGTTCCCCTGCCGGTGCAGTTCCTGCAGCATTCCCAGCACCTCCCGGCCCGTGTGGCTGTCCAGTGCACCGGTGGGCTCGTCGGCCAGAATGACCGCCGGGCTGCCCGCCAGCGCCCGGGCGATGGACACACGCTGCTGCTGACCGCCGGAAAGCTGGTTCGGCTTGTTTTTCAGCTTGTCGCCAAGGCCCACGCGTTCCAGCGCAGCCTTTGCCCGGCGGTGGCGCTCGGCACGGGGCACGCCTGCATACACCAGCGGGACCTCCACATTTTCAAGCAGACTCAGCTTCGGCAGAAGGTTGTACTGCTGAAAGATGAAACCCAGCAGCTCGTTGCGGATCTCTGCCAGTTCGTTGCTGTTCATGCGGCCCACATCCCGGCCATTGAGCCGGTAGGTACCCGCCGTGGGCACGTCCAGACAGCCGATGATGTTCATGCAGGTGGATTTGCCGGAGCCGGACTGGCCCACAATGGCCACGAACTCGCCCTTGTTGATCTGCATTGAGATGTGGTCGGCGGCTTTCACGGTGGTGTCGCCCATCTGATAATACTTGCACACGCCGTCAAATTCGATCAGAGCGCTCATCAGAAGCCACCTCC
>CAVKKE010000199.1:0-4201 GCA_963656875.1 Barnesiella intestinihominis
CAAGAAACCATTCAGAATGCCCTCCGCTTTGCTCTGGGCATGTTTAGAGGAAAAATTATTCTTATATTTGCAAATCAGGAAAATCCTCAGATTTTCCTGATTTGCTTTTTCACAGAGGGGGCGTAGAGGAAAACGCATTTTTAATAGCAGGACGGCGGGAAGTCTGTATTTTACCTGACTTCTCCGGTCACCTTAGATACCATCTCCTACGGAAAAAAACAGCAGCTTTTCGTTTTTGCCAAAGGCTCCCTCCATGAGAAAGACTTCCCCCCGGCCGGGGGAAGATGTCACCGCAAGGTGACAAAAAGGGGAACGGCTGGCGAGCATATGCGAGACTGAAGGAGTTCGGCGAGATGCCGTCTCTCGTTACGACCCTTCCCGTGAAAAAGCAAACAAGCCAGGCCCGCAGGTCTGGCTTGTTTGCAATAATTATAAATAATTTTTCCGCTGATATTGTCAGAGCAAAGCGGAGACAATTCTAAATCGTCTTTACCCCATCTTCTTTTTCTGCTGCCGGGCCACGATGGGCATCAGTAGCGGGGTGGGCACAAGCTTCTGTGCTGTGGTGCACAGAAGCATGAAGGCCGACGGCACGATGATCGTTTTGTGATGCATCATGCCAAGCAGCGCTTCATCCACGCAGAACTCCGGCGTGATGCCCTTGAGGGCAAACACCACACCTGCCCGGTCGTTGAACTCGGTGTTCACCGGCCCCGGGCAGAGGGCACACACATACACCGGGCTGCGCTGTTCCCGCAGCTCTTCGGCCACGCCCCGGGTCAGGCTGACCACATAGGCCTTGCTGGCATAGTAGCCCGCCATATAGGGCCCGCCGGGCAGAAGCCCCGCCGAGGAACCCACATTCAGGATGGTGCCGCCGCCTACGGCGTCCATCTTGCGCACGGCAAACCGAAACAGCCGCGCCATGGCTTCCACATTGACCTTGACCATCTTTTCCTCTTTGGCGGAGTCCGTCTCAAGGAAGCTCCCGCAGACGCCGAAGCCGGCGTTATTGATGAAGATGTCGATGTTCTCCCCCGCCAGCTCTTCAAACAGACGGGCGCAGTCTGCTTCGCTGGCGAGGTCTGCGGGCAGGATGCGGCAGGGCGTGCCCAGCTCAGCGGAAAGGGCTTCCAGCCGGTCGGTGCGGCGGGCGGTCAGAATGAGCCGACAGCCCATCTTTGCATAGCGGCGGGCAAACTCCCGGCCAATGCCGGAGCTTGCGCCAGTGATCCATACGGTTTTGTTCATTATTACCTCCCGAAAATTCCCCCAGTCACCTTCGGTGACAGCCCCCTCGGAGATGGGGCCCTTGGCAAAAACGCAAAGCGTTTTCTCTTCGCCAGGGGCTCCCTCTGTGAGGGAGCTGTCAAACCCGTCAAGGGTTTGACTGAAGGAGTTCATTCTCTTTATTCCGCAAACCCCGACGCCTTATCGATGGCTTTCAGTTCTTCTTCGGTAAAGGAAGCGTTCTCCAGCGCCTTGATATTATCCAAGATCTGCTCCGGGCGGGACGCACCGATCAGCACGCTGGTGACCTTGCCGTCCTTCAGGATCCACGCCAGCGCCATTTCGGCCAGCGTCTGCCCGCGGGATGCTGCGATCTCGTTCAGGGCGCGGATCTGGGCCAGCTTTTCTTCGGTGATGGCAGATTCTTTCAGGAACCGGCCGTCGGTGCGCACACGGCTGTCCTCCGGGATGCCGTTCAGGTAGCGGTTGGTCAGCAGGCCCTGCGCCAGCGGGCTGAACGCAATGATGCCCTTGTTCAGGCGCACAGCGGTGTCTTTCAGGCCGTTCTGCTCAATGGTGCGGTCAAAGATGGAGTAGCGGTTCTGGTTGATAACGAAGGGCACATGCAGCTCGTTCAGGATGGCCGCAGCCTTTTCCAGCGTCTCACCGTTGTAGTTGGACAGACCGGCATACAGGGCCTTGCCGCTCTGCACCGCCGTGGCCAATGCACCCATGGTCTCTTCCAGCGGAGTGTTGGGGTCCATGCGGTGGTGGTAATAGATATCCACATAGTCCAGTCCCAGACGCTTCAGGCTCTGGTCAAGGCTGGCCAGCAGGTACTTGCGGCTGCCCCAGTCGCCGTAGGGGCCGTCCCACATGGTGTAGCCCGCCTTGGTGCTGATGATGAGCTCATCACGGTAGGGCATAAAGTTCTCGTGCAGGATGCGGCCGAGATTCTTCTCGGCGCTGCCGGGCTCCGGGCCGTAGTTGTTGGCAAGGTCAAAGTGCGTGATGCCGTGGTCAAAGGCCGTGAAGCAGAGCTGTTTCATGGTGTCATAATGACCGGTATCGCCGAAGTTGTGCCAGAAGCCCAGCGACACGGCAGGCAGCAGCAGGCCGCTTTTGCCGCAGCGGTGGTACGGCATGGAAGAATAGCGTGCATCGGATGCTTGATACATGAAAAACACTCCTTTTCTATTTTCATCACTGGCCTTATTCTAGCACAGCCAAAAGTGTGTTTCCATACAGAATCTATGAATCTTGCTGGTTTTTCGTCACAACTCATTCCGTGAAAAAGAACTCCGGAAAAATCCGCAGATTTTTCCGGAGTTCAAATATAAAAATATTATTTCCGCTGTCAATGGCGAAGCGCACGCGCAGCCATTTTGAATCGTATTTTATTTCAGCAGGTTGTCATTATCGAAGTAGTCAATGCGCATGGACTTGCGCACCTCTGCCAGAGTGGCGGCGGCGGTCTTTTCGGCGTAAGCGCTGCCCTCTTTCAGGATCTCCACGACCTCCGGCAGGCGCTGCTCCCACTCCTTGCGGCGGGTGCGGATGGGCTCCAGCTCAGCCTGCATGACACTGTTCAGGAACTTCTTCACCTTCACGTCGCCCAGGCCGCCGCGCTGATAGTGGGCCTTCAGCTCGTCGAGGTTCTGGTACTCGGGCCAGAACTCTGCGAAGTGCTCGGGACGGCAGAATGCGTCCAGATAGATGAACACGGGGTTGCCCTCCACCTTGCCGGGGTCCTGCACACGCAGGTGGTTCGGGTCGGTGTACATGGACATGACCTTCTTCTTGATGTCCTCCGGTTCCTCAGACAGATAGATGCAGTTGCCCAGAGACTTGCTCATCTTGGCCTTGCCGTCGATGCCGGGCAGACGCAGGCAGGCTGCATTCTGGGGCAGAACGATCTCAGGCTCCACCAGAGTTTCGCCGTAGACGGAGTTGAACTTGTGCACGATCTCGCAGCACTGCTCGATCATGGGGCGCTGATCCTCGCCCACGGGAACCGTGGTAGCCTTGAATGCAGTGATGTCCGCCGCCTGGCTGATGGGATAGCAGAAGAAGCCCACCGGGATGCTGGCCTCAAAATTGCGCTGCTGGATCTCATTTTTCACAGTGGGATTGCGCTGCAGGCGGCTGACGGTGACAAGGTTCATATAATAGAAGCTCAGCTCGGTCAGCTCCGGCACCATGGACTGGATGAAGATATGTGCCTTGTTGGGGTCGATGCCAACGGCCAGATAGTCCAGTGCCACCTGCAGGATGTTCTGGCGCACCTTTTCCGGGTTGTCGGCGTTGTCGGTCAGGGCCTGTGCGTCGGCGATCATGATATAAATATCATCAAAATCGCCGGTGTTCTGCAGACGGACGCGCTCTTTCAGGGAGCCGACATAGTGGCCCACATGCAGGCGGCCGGTGGGACGGTCACCGGTCAGAATAACTTTTTTCATGATGTTCTCCTTTATTTTGCCGGAAGGCGGTTCGCCCTCTCCGTCTTTGCTTCGCAAATCCACCTCTCCCAAAGGGAGAGGCCTTGGCATAACGATACACCTTATGTAAACTGCCAAAGGCTCCCACTTTGGGGGAGCTGGCGCGCAAGCGCCTGAGAGGGCGAGGTCGCTGCCCTTAAAAGCAGCCGCCACCAACAAATTTTCAATTCAAAAAACTTGCTTTAAGTATATCCCGCCCCGCTTTCGCTGTCAACAAAAGCAGCCGGGAAAAAGAAAAAAGCGATGGAAAAATTCCCATCGCTTTGCTGGCGCCTCTTGCCTGACTCGAACAGGCGACACCCTGATTAACAGTCAGGTGCTCTAACCGACTGAGCTAAAGAGGCATCTATATAAAACGGTCAAACGACCGTTTTACTACTATAAAATGGTGACCCGTACCGGAATCGAACCGATGTTAAAGGCGTGAGAGGCCTCTGTCTTAACCGCTTGACCAACGGGCCATACGTCCATTT
>CAVKKE010000200.1:0-4061 GCA_963656875.1 Barnesiella intestinihominis
ATATCGACTACTGCCTGTCCACCATGGCCGCGCTGCAGTTCTTCCTGCTGAGCCTTGATGACCACAAGGACGCCTGGGAGCGCTACACGCGCCTTGTCCGCCGCGCAGGCATGGCCAGCTACACCGAGCTGCTGGAAACCGCCGGGCTGAAAGTCCCCTTCGGAGATGGCAGCATCAGGGGCATTGCCCAGCAGATGACCGACTGGCTGGCCGCACATCAGGTGTAAATCATCCGCTGCCCGGTCGTTTGGGTGCAGAAAACGGGCGTTTCGTGCTGTTTCCATGCTCCGTCTGACAGAATCTGTTATACTTTAGTTACGATCCACTGCGTTTTGTCGGATAGAAAGGAGCTTCCCATGAAATTGATCGGATCCTTCAAGCGTGTCGTCGCCGCCCTGTGCACGGCCGCACTGCTCACCTGCGGCGTCTCTGCGCTGGCTGTCAGCCCTGCAGAGGTCCCCGTTTCTGCCCCGCTTTCCGCTGCAAACTCGGCCTCTGAAGCACAGCTGCGTTCTACCCTGTCCAAGTTCAACGTTTCCTTTGACAGCAAGGCCAACGGCTGGCAGATCGACTCTCCCTATGAGGATGCCGGTTTAGAAAAAGCTTCCTGCGGCCTGTACCCCTACCTGTTCATCTCCAAGGCGGATTCCACCGTTTATCTCAGCCTGGGCATGACCTATTTCGGCAGCCAGAAGCTGGACATGAAGTCTGTCCGCGTGGAGACCGAGACGAATTATTACGATTTCACCTGTGACGATGAGTATGCCGGTTTCTGCAGCAAAGACAGCGGCATCTGGTTCGACTATGAGATCTTTGACATGGATGACACGCCCGAATGGTTCACGGAATGGCTCAACGCCAAGAGCGTCAAGGCTACCTTCACCGGCAAGGACGGCACCACCAAGACCTATACCCTGACCAAAGACAACCTGCAGGCCATCCGCGACATCCTGAACGCCTACAACCTCCTGCTGGACTCCGATGTTTCCACCGCTTCCAGCATCCTGAATGAACTGAGCAAGTAATTTTTGCACACAACAGGCCCCCGGAACGGTTTCATTCCGGGGGCCTTGCTTTTCCACTTTCTTCCGGAAGTTTTTAGCATAAACAAAACGCCGCCCGCAGAGAAATCTCTCTGCGGGCGGCGTTTTGTTTATCTCAGAAAAGCCGGAGAATTACAGAGCGAAGTAACGCTTTGCGTTGTCGAAGCAGATGCCCTTGACGATCTTCTCCAGAGCCTTCTCGTCGTTGGGATACTCGCCATCCTCGACCCACTGGCCGATCAGGTTGCACAGGATGCGGCGGAAGTAATCATGACGGGTGTAGCTCAGGAAGCTGCGGCTGTCGGTCAGCATGCCGACGAAGTTGCCCAGCAGGCCCAGGTTTGCCAAGCTCTTCATCTGGTTCTCCATGCCGATCTTCTGATCATTGAACCACCATGCGGAGCCGTGCTGGATCTTGCCCGGGACCTCGCTGCTCTGGAAGCAGCCCAGGATGGTGCCGATCTGCTCGTTGTCAGCAGGGTTCAGGCTGTAGATGATGGTCTTGGGGCACTCGTCGGTGTCGTTCAGGGCGCTCAGCAGCTGAGCGATCTGGCCGCCGCAGGTAGCGGTATTGATCATGTCGAAACCGGTGTCGGGTCCCAGCAGAGCGTTCATCTTGCGGTTCACGCCGCGCAGGCAGTTGTAGTGCAGCTGCATGGCGATGTTCAGGCGGTGATACTGCTTGCCCAGGTGGATCAGGATGTAGGTCTGGTACTTCTCAGCCTCTTCCAGAGTGCAGGTCTCGCCGGCCATGACCTTCTGGTAGATGGCGTTGACCTCTTCCTTGGTGGCTTCACGGTAGGGGATGTAATCCAGGCCGTGGTCAGAAGCGCGGCAGCCCATCTCGGCGAAGAACTCGATGCGCTTGGTCAGGGCATCGGTCACGCAGTCGATGCAGGCCAGCTTCTCCTTGCCGACCACTGCAGCCAGCTTGCCCATGTACTCAGCAAAGCCGGGCTTGTTGATGTTGATGGCCTTGTCGGGGCGGAAGGAAGGAGCCACAGTGAACTTGATGGTGGGATCTTCCTTGATCTTCTGATGCCACTCCAGGCTGTCGATGGGGTCATCGGTGGTGCCGATGAAAGCAACGTTGGACTGCTCGATCAGGCCGCGGACGGTCAGCTTGGGATCGTGCTGCAGCTTGTCGTTGCACAGGTTCCACACTTCCTCAGCGGTGTCGCCGTTCAGCACGCCGTCGTAGCCGAAGAAGGTGTGCAGCTCAAGGTTGGTCCAGTGGTACATCGGGTTGCCGATGGCCATGGGCAGAGCCTCAGCGAACTTCTGGAAACGCTCGCGGTCGGGCTTGTCACCAGTGATGTACTCTTCAGGCACGCCGTTGGAACGCATCACACGCCACTTGTAGTGGTCGCCAAAGTAGCTGCCGTCCGGGTTGCGACCGCCCAGCCACACCTGAGCGATGTTGTCGAAACGGCGGTTCTCGTAGATCTCACGGGGAGGAATGTGGCAGTGGTAGTCGCAGATGGGCATGCCAGCTGCATAGTCGTGATACAGATGCTGAGCAGTGGGAGACTGGAGCATGAAGTCCTTGTCCATAAATGCTTTCATGGGTCGATAACTCCTTTTTCTGTGATGGTGTTTGTTAAATTTCCGTCAAACATTGTGTACAACGGGACACCCGCCTGCACGGGCAGGTTTGTCTTACCTTTAGTATAGCGGAAATTGCGCATGTATACAACTGAAAAAGTGCCAAATTTTCTAGCACACAATTGTGCTTTTCGCTGGAAATGCTCTAAAATGCCCCCTTCGGGCTAAAAATATTGCACAAAGCCCTTGACTTATTTGTATACAACAGCATAAAATAAGGATAAGAGACAGGGCCCATTCAAAGGGGTTCTGGAGAGCAAAGCAAGTTTATAAAGGAGATCAATGAGATGGAAACTTTGAACTACAAGGTTCTGGAGAACACCGGCTACAACGGCTACATCCTGAAGGATGCTCCCGTCAAGGTCATGCAGTTCGGCGAGGGCAACTTCCTGCGTGCATTCGTGGACTACTTCTATGATATCGCAAACGAGAAGGCCGGCTACAACGGCAAGGTCAAGCTGGTGCAGCCCATCGGCAACTTCCCCCAGATGGCTGACTGGATCAACGAGCAGGAGGGCCTGTACACCCTGTATCTGCGCGGCAGCGAGAAGGGCCAGAAGGTCGATGCAAAGCGCGTGATCTCCTGCGTGTCCGACTGCGTGTGCCCCTACATCGACGGCAAGTGGGACGAAGTGCTGGCTCTGGCCCGTTCTGAGGATCTGGAGACCATCGTGTCCAACACCACTGAGGCCGGCATCGCCTACACTCAGGGCGACAGCGAGTTCGATCAGGTTCCTCCCAACAGCTTCCCCGCAAAGCTGACCCGCGTTCTGTTCGAGCGTTACAAGGCTTTCAACGGCGCTGCCGACAAGGGCCTGGTCATCCTGTCCTGTGAGCTGATCGACAACAACGGCAAAGAGCTGAAGAAGTGCTGCAACAACTACGCTAAGGACTGGAATCTGGAGCCCGCATTCATCGACTGGATGAACAACGCCAACACCTTCTGCTCCACTCTGGTCGACCGCATCGTTCCGGGCCGCATCCGCGATCCTCAGGAACTGGCTGCTCTGGAAGAGGCCAACGGCTACCACGACACCGTTCTGGATGTCGGCGAAGTCTTCGGCGTCTGGGTCATCGAGGGCCCTGCAGGTCTGGAGGACAAGCTGCCGTTCAAGAAGGCCGGCGTCAACGTCATGGTCGTGCCCGATGTCACCCCCTACAAGAAGCGCAAGGTCCGCATCCTGAATGGTGCACACACCGGCTTCGTTCTGGGCGCATATCTGGCCGGCTTCGACATCGTGCGTGACTGCATGCACAATGACACCATCCGCGGCTTCATGAACAAGATGCTGCACGAGGAAGTCATCCCCACCCTGCCTCTGGACAAGAAGGATCTGGAAGAGTTCGCGTCTGCGGTTCAGGATCGTTTCAACAACCCGTTCATCAACCACGAGCTGATGAGCATCTCCCTGA
>CAVKKE010000201.1:0-4041 GCA_963656875.1 Barnesiella intestinihominis
CTGTCGCCCAGAAATTCCAGCCGCTCGTTGTGCTTGACCGGGGTGCGGCTCTCGTTGGCATAGCTGGTGTGGGTCAGTGCCGTTTCCAGCAGCTCCGGGTTTTTGAACTTATAACCAATAATTGTTTCCAACTGATGGCTCATATGTTTTAGCTCCCTTGATTTATGGTCAGCGTCCTTGCCCTCTCCGTCATTGCTTCGCAATGCCACCTCTCCCAAAGTGAGAGGCCTTGGCAATCAACACAAACTGCATTAATTTGCCAAGGGCTCCCCCTTTGGGGGAGCTGTCGAACGAATGTGAGACTGAGAGGGCGAGCCCGCTGCCCTTATTCCTCTGTTTTCTGTGCTGTGGCCAGTTCATCCAGTGCGGACTGCATGGTGCCGCACAGGTCGTTTTCCACGCAGATCTTGGCCTGACGGATAGCATTCTTGATACCCTTGGTCTTGGAAGAGCCGTGTGCCTTGATGACCGGCTGCTTTGCGCCCAGGAAGGGTGCGCCGCCGTATTCCTCGCTGTCCATCTGGTGCTTGAGGTCGGACACGCCGCCCTTGAGCAGCAGGTAGGCCAGCTTTCCGCCGAGGTTTGCAAGGAACATCTGTTTCAGCATTCCCAGCAGCATTTTGGCCACGCCCTCGGTCAGCTTGAGGATCACGTTGCCGGTGAAGCCGTCGCAGACCACCACGTCCACCTCGCCGTTGGGCACGTCGCGGGGCTCGATGTTGCCCACGAAGTGGATGCCCGGGGTGGTCTTGAGCAGCTGGTGGGCTTCCTTGAGCATAGGGGTGCCCTTGCTTTCCTCAGCACCGTTGTTTGCCAGCGCCACAGTGGGATTCGCGCGGTTTTCCACCTTGTTCACATAGCAGCTGCCCATGACGGCAAACGCTGCCAGCATCTCGGGACGGCACTCCACATTTGCGCCGCAGTCCAGCAGCAGGTAGGCCTGCTTTTGGGCAGGCACCATGGTGGCCAGAGCCGGACGCTTGATGCCCTTGAGGGTGCGCACGATCAGGCTTGCACCCACATGCAGAGCGCCGGTGCTGCCGGCGGAGACAAAGGCGTCACCTTTGCCGTCTTTCAGCATGTTCAGGCCCACCACGATGGAGGAATCCTTTTTCTGGCGGATGGCACGGGCGGGCTCGTCGCACATGTCGATGACTTCGGTGCAGTTCACCAATTCCATGCCGTCCAGCGGGATATTGTTCTCCTGCGCGGTCTTGCGCACCAGAGCTTCGTCACCCACACCGATGACGGTGACGCCGTACTCCTTCACCGCCTGTGCGGCACCCTCCAGCACAGCCAGAGGGGCGTTGTCGCCGCCCATCATATCCACGATAATTTTCATGAGTTGCTCTCCTTTCTATTTGCGGAGATCGGCCCTGTGGTCACAGGGCGGTTTCATCCAGCCACTGCTGGAAGCTGGCAACAGCACGCTCGGCCTGTGCCATGTAACGCTGGCGCTTGTCCCGCGGGCGGCTCTCCTCCGGCAGCGGAGGGAGGATGCCCATGTTTGCGCCCATGGGCTGGAAGTGCTTGTTCTCGGTGGTCAGGTACTGCACCAATGCGCCGCACATAGTGTTGGCAGGCGGAGCGGGCAGTTCCTTTCCTTCCAGGCGGGCATACAGACTGCGGGCCGCCAGCAGACCGCAGGCGGCGCTTTCCATGTAGCCTTCAAAGCCGGTGATCTGGCCCGCAAAGAACACATTGGGGTGCTCTTTCAGGCACAGCTGGGCGCTGAGCACACGGGGCGCATCGAGGAAGGTGTTGCGGTGCATGACGCCGTACCGCACAAACTCGGCATTCTCAAGGCCGGGGATCATGCTGAACACCCGCTTCTGCTCGCCCCACTTGAGGTTGGTCTGGAAGCCCACAATGTTATACAGGGTGCGCTCCTTGTTTTCGGCGCGCAGCTGTACATTTGCCCAGGGGCGGTGGCCGGTGTTGGGGTTCACAAGGCCCACCGGGCGCAGCGGGCCGAACCGCATGGTGTCGGCGCCGCGGGCGGCCATGATCTCGATGGGCATACAGCCCTCGTAGACCGTGACCGTATCAGCCTTTTTGCCGTGGGCATCCGGGTCGGGCTGTGCGGACTGCTCTGCACCGGTGTCGAAATCGTGCAGGGGTGCACGCTCGGCAGAAGCCAGCGCTGCGTGGAAGTTCTCATGCTCTTCCTTGTTAAAGGGGCAGTTCAGATAGTCGGCTTCGCCCCGGCCGTAGCGGGAAGCAGCAAACACCTTGTTGTAGTCAAGGCTTTCAGCGGTGACGATGGGGGCCACGGCATCGTAAAAATGCAGGCGCTCGTCACCGGTCAGGCGGCCGATCTCGTCCGCCAGTGCACCGTCCGTCAGGGGGCCGGTGGCCACCAGAACAGGGGCGGATTCGTCGATGTGCTCCACCTGCTCCCGGTGGACCGTGATGTTCTCACAGCTTTCCACCATGCGAGTCACTTCGGCACTGAACGCGTCGCGGTCCACAGCCAGCGCACCGCCTGCGGCCACACGGGCCACTTCGGCGGCATTGAGCAGCTGACTGCCCATGCGGCGCATTTCTTCCTTCAGCAGGCCGGACGCAGAGTCCAGCCGTTCGGCTTTCAGGCTGTTGGAGCAGATCAGCTCTGCAAAGCCTGCGCTCTTATGCGCGGGCGAAAAGTGGACGGGCTTCTGCTCGTACAGGTCCACCTGCACGCCCTTGCCAGCCAGCCACAGGGCGGCTTCGCAGCCCGCCAGACCTGCGCCCAAAACAGTTACTTTATAGTTCATATTTAATCCTTTAGCGTCCTCGCCCTCTCCGTCAGCGCTCACGCGCTGCCACCTCCCCAAAAGTGGGAGGCTTTGGCAGTTTATGCAAATTTTATCATTTTGCCAAGGGCTCTCCCTTTGGGAGAGCTGTCACCGGAGGTGACTGAGAGGGCGAGCCCGTTCGTCGTTTTTAATCCTTCTTCGGCACCGGCATCTCAAAACCGCAGCCTTCCTTTGCGCAGTAGAGCTTGGAGCCCTTGCGGAACATGGTGCTACCGCACTTCTCACACTTGGTGGGCACCGGAGTGTCCCAGGTCATGAAGTCGCAGTCCGGGTAGCGCTCGCAGCCGTAATAGATGCGGCCCTTGGAGCTCTTGCGCTCCAGCATGCGGCCCTTGCCGCACTTGGGGCAGATGCCGCCGGTGTCCTTGACCAGACGCTTGGTGCCCCGGCACTCGGGGAAGCCGCTGCAGGCCAGGAATTTGCCGTACTTGCCCACCTTGATGACCATGGGCCGGCCGCACAGGTCGCACACCTCACTGGAAGGTTCGTCCGGCACCTTGACCTTTTTGCCTTCCATGTTCTTCTCGGCCTGCTCAAGACTTGCCGCAAAACCCTGATAGAAATCATCCACGGTCTTGTGCCAGTCGGCCTTGCCGCTTTCGATCTTATCCAGGTTCTTTTCCATCTGAGCGGAGAAGTCCACATCCACGATGTGCGGGAACTGCTCCAGCATCAGGCCGTCCACAGCCCGGCCCAGCAGAGTGGGCTTGAGCTTCTTCTGGTCGCGCTCCACATAGCCGCGGTCGATGATGGTGGTGATGATGGGCGCATAGGTGGAAGGACGGCCGATGCCGTTTTCTTCCAGCGCCTTGATGAGGGTGGCTTCGGTGTAGCGGGCCGGCGGCTGGGTGAACTTCTGCTCACTCTTCAGGTCTTTCAGCTTCAGCACCTGGCCCTGTTCCAGCGGGGGCAGGGCAGTCTCCTTCTTTTCCTTTTCGTCGGTGGCTTCCTCATACAGAGCAGTGAAGCCGTCGAAGGTCACGGTGTAGCCGCTGGCCTTGAAGCGATAGTCCGCCGCACTGACCGTGACGGACACGGTGTCCTGCTGGCAGTCTGCCATCTGGCTGGCCATGAAACGGCTCCAGATCATGCGGTAGAGCTTGGCGGTGTCGCCGCTGATGCTCTTGTCCACCTCGTCCGGGGTCAGGGACGGCACAGAAGGACGGATCGCTTCGTGAGCGTCCTGCGCAGCCGTGGCGCTCTTGGTCTTCCAGGTGCGCTTGTAGGGGCAGATATAGGCTTC
>CAVKKE010000202.1:0-4010 GCA_963656875.1 Barnesiella intestinihominis
GCGTGAAGCACGCTGGTTTCGAGGGCGGCCAGATGCCTCTGGCACGCCGCCTGCCCAAGGTTGGCTTTAACAACATCTTTGCTACCCAGTATGCCATTGTCAACGTGGCTGATCTGGAAGCTGCTTTCAACGCCGGCGATGTCGTCGATACCGAGGCTCTGAAGGCAAAGGGTCTGGTCAAGAAGACCCTGGACGGCGTTAAGGTTCTGGGCAACGGCGAGCTGACCAAGGCTCTGACCGTGAAGGCCGCAGCCTATTCCGCTTCTGCCAAAGAGAAAATCGAAAAGGCAGGCGGAAAGGCTGAGGTGATGTAAGGTGTTCCAGACATTCCGTAACGCATGGAAGATCCCCGAGCTTAAAAATCGTCTCCTGTTCACGCTGGCGATCCTCGTGGTGTATCGTCTGGGCTGTGCCATTCCGGTGCCGTTCGTTTCCGGCTCTGCGCTGACGCAGATGTTTGCAAACGGCGACATGCTCTCTTATCTGAATATGATGAGCGGCGGTGCACTGGCTCGTTGCACGCTCTTCGCGTTAGGTGTGACACCCTATATCAACGCCTCCATTATTGTGCAGCTGCTCACCGTGGCAATTCCTTCGCTGGAGAACCTGGCTAAGGAAGCCGACGGCCAGCAGAAGCTGCAGCAGATCAACCGGTATGCCGGCGGCGTGATCGCTCTGATCATGAGCATCGGCTACTACTTCGTGATCCGCAATATGGGCGCACTGAAGTACACTTCCGGCGCGGCCGGCGTTTTCGCCGCCGTGGTCATCATCGCAACGTTCGTGGCAGGTGCTCAGCTGATCACCTGGTGCGGCGAGCAGATCGATGATAAGGGCATCGGCAACGGTGTCTCCCTGATCATCTTCGCATCCATCGTTTCCAACTGGTCTTCGCTGTACACTTCCGTCACGGGTCTGCTGACCCAGGCAGCGTCCGGCAAGCCCCAGTACTATGTGTTCCTGCCGCTGCTGATCGTGCTGGTACTGGTCGCTGTGGTCTTCGTGGTCATCATGACCAACGCAGAGCGCCGCATCACCATCCAGTACGCAAAGCGCGTGGTGGGCCGCAAGCAGATGGGCGGCCAGAACAGCTACCTGCCCCTGAAGCTGAACATGAGCGGCGTCATGCCCATCATCTTCGCTTCGGCTCTGGTGTCCATTCCGGGCACTATCGGCAGCTTCTTGCAGATCGATCAGAATGCTCACCCTGTGTGGTACGCATTCTTCCACACCTTCAACTACACTTCGTGGCTGTATGTTGTGATCTATCTGTTGCTGATCCTGGCATTCAACTACTTCTATGTGGCCATTCAGTACAACCCCGTTGAGATCGCCAACAATCTGCGCCGCAACAACGGCTCGATCCCCGGCTTCCGTCCCGGCAAGCCGACCAGCGATTTCATCACCCGCACCCTGAACAAGATCACCCTCATCGGCGCGATCTTCCTGGCTGCGGTGGCTGTGCTGCCGATCATTCTGGGCAACCTGACCGGCATGAGCATCCAGCTGGGCGGTACCAGCCTGCTGATCGTGGTTGGTGTGGCACTTGATACCACCCGCAGTCTCGACAGCTTTATGACGATGCGCAATCACAAGGGCTTCCTTGGTTGATCCACAATAATTAAGATGTGAGAAAGCACTGGAAAGGAGAGTACGCTCGGACTTTTCAGTGCTTTTTTACTTTTGGGTTGTTTGTCAGCCCAAACAAGAACGACGTCCTTTTATAGAAGGAAAGGAGAGATCCTATGAATCTGATTCTGTTGGGCGCTCCCGGCGCCGGCAAAGGCACTCAGGCCGAGATCATCTGCGCAAAGCTGAACATTCCTTCCATCAGCACCGGCAACATCCTGCGCGCTGCTGTCAAGGAAGGCACCGAGATGGGCTTGAAGGCAAAAAGCTTCATGGATGCAGGCGCACTGGTGCCCGATGAAGTCATCATCGGCATCCTGAAGGAGCGTCTGGCACAGCCCGACTGTGCAAACGGCTTCATTCTGGACGGTGTGCCCCGCACCATCGCTCAGGCCGAGGCCATTGAGACCATGGGCATCCGCATCGACAAGGTGCTGGAGCTGCAGGTCGAGGACAATATCATCGTTGACCGCATGAGCGGCCGCCGCGTCTGCGAGAAGTGCGGTGCCAGCTACCACATTGTCAACAAGAAGAGCAAGGTCGAAGGTGTATGTGATCTGTGCGGCGGCAAAACCGTCATCCGCAAGGATGACCAGCCTGCTACCGTGCTGGATCGTCTGAAAGCCTATCATGAGCAGACCGAGCCGCTGGTGGACTTCTACCGCACCCGCGGCAAGCTGGCAGAGATCAAGTTCTGCCCCTCTATCGAGGAGACCACGGCTGAAGTCATGAAGGCTTTGGAGGCGTAATTGTGATTCAGATCAAGAATGCGAAAGAGCTGGACGGTATGCGCAAGGCAAATGCCCTGAGCGCAGCTGCCCTGAAATACGGCGGTGAACATATCGAAGCAGGTATGACCACCTGGGAACTGGATAAGCTGATCTATGACTTCATCGTCAAGCACGGCGGCATCCCCAATTTCAAGGGTCTGTATGGTTTCCCGGGCACGGCCTGCATCAGTTTGAACGATACCATCATCCATGGTATCCCTTCGCATGACATCGTCATCCGTCCTGGTGATATCGTCAGCATCGACACCGGTGCCAAGATCGACGGCTTCAACGGCGACAATGCCTGCACCTATGCAGTGGGCAAGATCGACCTGGAGGCTCAGCGCCTGCTGGATGTGACCAAGGCTGCTCTTTACAAAGGCATCGAGCAGGCCAAGGCAGGCAATCGTGTGGGCGACATTGGCTACGCAGTGCAGAGCTACTGCGAGGACGCCGGTTTCTCTGTTGTCCGCGAGTTCGTGGGCCACGGCACCGGCAAGGAGCTGCATGAGGACCCGGAGATCCCGAACTACGGCCATCAGGGCCGCGGCCCGCGTCTGGTGCCGGGCATGACCATCGCCATCGAGCCGATGATCTGCCAGTACGACTGCAAGATCTTCCAGTCCAAGGACGGCTGGACGGTCAAGACCAAGGATGGCGGCCTGGCTGCTCACTTCGAGCACTCCAACGCGATCCTGAAGGATCACACCGAGATCATGACCCGCTTCTGGGATGACCCGGACTTTGACCCGGAGAAGTTCAGCCTGAAGTAAAGATGTCCTGAATATGGCAGACGCCGCCTGTGGAAGAGCAGAAATGCTCCTTCACGGGCGGCGTTTTTATAAAGTCAGACCTGCCATTTGTGCAATTATGACAACTTTTGGTGAAAAAGTTTCATCTTCACGGTGGAGAAACCCGAAACCCGGGACGGGGAAGAGCGGCTTTTGATTTTCGAGAAATTTTTATCGGAAATACGGAAAAAACCTCTTGCAAATTGACAGCAAAAGGTGTATAATCTATAAATGGCTGTGGAAGCCAGATACTTCCTCGACGGACAGGGTCTCTCTGCCCGTTTTGCGGATTTCGTGCCGCAGGAGATGAAGTATGTGGCGCTCATCGCCACCTGTCCGTCTGTGAGTCAGGCCGGAAGCGAAGATCAGAGCGCATTGCTCAAAACAGTAAATCGGGCGCAGGCACGAGAAACTGTGAGGGCGGCGTAAAGAACTGAGACGAAGGCATGGCCCCGTTCAACGACAAACTGAGCAGATCCAATGAGGAGGCAAATAGCTTGTCTAAAGAAGACGTCATCGAGATCGAAGGCATTGTGCGTGAAGCCATGCCCAACGCCATCTTTAAGGTGGAAATGTTGAGCGAGGATAAGAACACCGGGAAGCTCACTCCCAGCGGTCACATCCTCTTAGCGCACATCTCCGGCAAGCTGCGGACCAATTTCATCCGTATCCTGCCCGGGGACAAGGTAACCGTGGAAATGTCGCCCTACGACCTGTCGAAGGGCCGCATCACCTGGCGCTCCAAATAAGCACCAGGGTATCAACCAAAAGGAGGTTCAACATCATGAAGGTCAAGCCTTCCGTGAAACCCATCTGCGAA
>CAVKKE010000203.1:0-3982 GCA_963656875.1 Barnesiella intestinihominis
TGTACCTCACGGGCATCCAGAACATCCGTGACGTGCTGCCGTTCCCCCGCACTGCATACGGTTTCTAAAATCGCGTAAACTGATAAAAGTCGTCGCCCCTGGCGGCGGCTTTTTTGGTATTTCAACAAGGAGCACAAAACAAGTGGAAAACATCTCTCCCGCACTGCTGGACTGGTTCTATAAGAACCATCGCATCCTGCCTTTCCGCACCGACCCCAGCCCCTACCACGTATGGCTCAGCGAGATCATGCTGCAGCAGACCCGGGTGTCCGCCGCGCTGCCTTATTACGAGCGTTTCCTCGCCGCCCTGCCGGACATCCCGGCCTTGGCCGCCTGCGAGGAAGAAAAGCTCCACAAGCTGTGGGAAGGCCTGGGCTACTACAGCCGGGTGCGCAATCTGCAAAAGGCGGCGAAAATCGTCTGCGAGCAGTACAGCGGGCAGCTGCCCGCCGACTATGACGCTCTGCGGGCCCTGCCCGGCATCGGGGATTACACCGCCGGGGCCATCGCTTCCATCAGCTTCGGTATCCCGGTGCCCGCCGTGGACGGGAACGTTCTGCGTGTGTTTTCCCGCCTGTACAACGACCCCGCCGTCGCCACCGAACCGGCAGTGAAAAAGGCCTTCACAGCCCGGGTCATGGAGCACCAGCCGCCGGAAAAGGCCGGGGACTACAATCAGGCTCTCATGGAACTGGGCGCACTGGTCTGCGCGCCCAACGGTGCGCCCCTGTGCGGGAAGTGTCCGCTTGCATCTCTATGTCAGGCCCGGGCCGCAGGCACCGCGCTGGAGCTGCCCCGCAAGGCCGCACCCAAGCCCCGGAAGCGGATGCCCGTGACCGTGGCGCTGGTGGAAAGCCCGGCGGGCTTCCTGCTGCAGCAGCGGCCGGAAAAGGGCCTGCTGGCCGGGCTGTGGCAGCCTGTGCTGTGGGAAGATGAAGCCCTTTCCTCTGCAGAAGCCCTCACCCGCCTGCAGGCCATGGGGCTGGACACCGGCACCGCCGCTCCGGAAGCCCTGCCCACCGCAAAACATATCTTCAGCCACATCGAATGGCACATGAACGGCATCCGGCTGGCCGTTCCTGCCCAGCCTGCCCCTGCGGGCTGCGTGTGGGCCAGCCGCGAAGCTTTGCAGAACGAATACACCCTGCCCGGCGCATTCAAGGCCTACCGGAAGCTGATGCTATAAAATTTCGGGCTTTTTGACCGGAATGGTTGTAATTTTTGACCGAAACGGGTATAATAAAAGCCACAAGAAGGCTGTCGGCCTGCGCCGTCGGCCGCACTCGCGAGGGGCAGCAGAGTTTCTGCTGTTCTGCAAACGGAAGGTGCTGCGGATGATCTTTCTGGTAAAACTCTCGCTTCACATGCTGTCTTTCCTCTGGAAGGTGGCTGAGATCTGTCTGCGGGTCTCCCGCTGGAAAAATAAGCTGAAACATCGTTTCGACCGAAAAAAGGAGTGTACTGAACCTATGAAAAAGTCTTGCCTGATCGCTGTGATCACTGTTCTGGCCGCTGTTGCCGGTGCCCTTGCCGCTGTTGCTGTTTACCTGCACCGCCGCGAAAAGGAGCTGGACGAGTACGAGCGTCTGCTGTTCGGTGAGGACGATGCTGCAACGGTGGAGCCTGAGGCTGCTGCCGAAGAGGCTGCCCCCGCAGAGGATACTGCGGAATAAAACACCAAAACCGTAACCCTCAGGGCGCACCGGCAGTCTGCAATAGGCTGCGCCGGTGCGCCTTTTTTGCTACATAGTAAGGAGTGTATCATGAAGCGTTTTCTGCTCTGGCTCGTGGGCGTGGTGCTGGGCGTTGGGGTGTTTCTGGGCGCGGTGATGGGCGTGAGCTACGCCTTTACCACCGAGGGAGGCTGCCCGGACAGCACCGCACAGTTCGGTGCCGAAACGCTGGAGCCCAACGGCTTCTGCTGGCAGGTGCCGCTGATCGGCGGGCAGCTGGATAAAGTGTTTGCCAGCCCTGCCACCCTCACGGTGCAGAAGCTGGGCACGCTGTACACGGCCCACCCGGCCCTCACCCTGCCGGACTGGACGGTGTACACCACCCTGACCATCCAGAGCGTTTCCGGCGAGGTGGTGTTCACCGGCACGGCCAGCGAGTACGAGAGCTTTCTGTTCCCCACAAACGGTGAGTACAAGGCCGAGCTGACGGTATGGCGGGTGCCCAAAGGCGGCACCGTGCTGCAATTTGAGGGCGGCAGCACCGGTGCGGTGCGCAAAAACCTCGGGCTGGAAAAGCCCGCAAAGCCTACCGGCTGGTACCGCTACGCGTTCCGGTTCACCTTGCAGGCCAGCGCAGAGGTGGAGCTTTCCGCCGAGCGGGTGGAGCAGGGCGGCATCGTGGGCCTGCGCATTTCCGGTATGACCGGCGACGCGGCCCCCGCCGTGGAGACCGATCTTGGCAATGTGCAGTGCGTGCGCGCCGCTGACGGCTGGCGGGCCTACATCCCGGCGGCATACAACGCTTCTTCCGGCGGGCATGAGGTGAACATCACGGTAAACGGCGAGACGATCAGCCGCAGCATCATCGTGCTGCCCAAGGACTTTGGCACCGTGGAAGTGGAGCCGGAACCGGCCGCATCGGAAGCCGCCAACACCCAGTTCCGCAATACAGTCTGGGGCCTGTACGAAGCCCCCGCGCGGGAAAAGCTGTGGCAGGGCGGCTTTGTGAACCCGGCCGAAAACTCCATGACGCTGGTGGATTTTGGTCAGGTAAAGGCAGTGGACGGCCAGCAGGGCAGCCGCTCCAACTCCACAAAGCTCTACACCATCCCCGGTGAGCCCTGCCGCGCGCCTGCAAACGGCGTGGTGGTGCTGGCCGCAGAGCTGGCCCTCACTGGCAACACGGTGGTCATCGACCATGGCTGCGGGATGCGCAGCTATCTCTACGGTCTGCAAAGCCTTTCCGTCTCCGCCGGGCAGACCGTGGAAAAGGGGCAGGCCGTGGGCGTTCTGGGCGAAGAGCTGACCATGGACTATAAGCTCGGCAGCAAGAGCGTGAACCCCTGGCTGCTGTTCCAGACCTCCGGCGGACTGTTCTGGAAGGAAAACAGTTAAAGTGCAAGCTTGAGAACTGTGCAGGAGGGGCCCCGCTATGAATGTGGGGTTTTGGGGATATTGAAATAAATCGGAATTTGTAGATGTGAGGTACAGAAATGAACAAGCTTGGTCTAATCGGCAGTACGGGGCCGGAATCTACTATCGAGTATTATAAGGGCATTGAATACGGCGTACAGCAAAAGTCAGGGCGCAGTTTCTTCCCGAATCTGACCATTGAGAGCCTGAGTGTGTTTGATGTGCTGGGCTTTTGCCAAAAGCAGGACTATGCTGGATTAACAGCTTACTTGCTGAAAGGCATCCGTAATCTGGCGGCGGCTGGAGCGCAGTATGCTGCACTGACAGGCATCACGCCTCACATCGTATTTGATGAGCTGTCCAAAGCCTCACCTATTCCACTCGTCAGCATGGTAGACACGGCGCGGGACTATGCGGAGACGAATGGCCACAAAAAGATCTGCCTGCTGGGAACATTGCCCACTATGGAGGGGACATTCTTTCAGAACTCTTTTACCAAACACGGCATCGAAGTGGTAACGCCCAATGCAGAGGAAAGAAACTATATTGGAACGAAAATCGAAACAGAGTTGGAATTTGGAAAAGTGCTGCCAGAGACACAGCGTGTGTTCAAAGAGATTGCGGAGCGCATCATCCGTGAGGAACAGGTGCAGGCCGTTGTACTAGGCTGTACGGAATTGCCACTGATTTTTGACGATGTGAAACTGTCGGTACCCTACATCGACGTGATGCAGATACATATCAATGCGCTTGTCGATTTGATTATACAGGGCTAAGTAAGGCGGCAACTTCCAGTTTGCCAAATTCACATAAATACAAAAAAGACCGAAGCTATCAGGCATTTGATATGTACCCAGTTTTCTGGACACAGGTTCAAAAATGAATAATTAAAGTTC
>CAVKKE010000204.1:0-3954 GCA_963656875.1 Barnesiella intestinihominis
CCCGCGGCTTCATCCCCATGATGGAGCTGATCGACCGCGACAAGGAGCTGGCCCGTCTGAACAAGGAAAAGGCCAAGGCCGAAAAGGAAATGGCCATGTTCCAGAACCAGCTGGCCAACCCCAAGTTTGTGGAGCGTGCTCCTGCCGCCCTCGTGGAGGATATCCGCAATAAGTTTGCAAAGAGCCAGGACAAGCTGGCCAACATTGAACAGAGCATCAAGGCTCTGGGCTGAACGATATGAATGAAACCTATAGCCGTGAGCCGGAACGCACCTCCCCGTGGGTCATCGCAGGGCGGGTGGTGTTCACCTTTGCTCTCATCGGCTGCATTGTGTTCATCTTTTCCAATTCCATGGCGGTGGCAGAAGTTTCCAGCATGTCCAGTGGCCGTGTGCTGCACTGGATGCAGGTCATCCTGCGCCGCCTGGGGCACCCGGGGCTGGCAAACCGCCTGACCATGCACATCGTGCGCAAGATGGCGCACTTCTGCGAGTATATGCTGGAGGGATTTCTGCTCATGCTGTGCATGCGGGTCTACAGCCGCCATCCGCTGCGGCACATCACGGTGCCCATGCTGGGCGGTGTGCTCACGGCCCTGACGGATGAGACCATCCAGCTCTTTTCGCCGGGGCGCAGCAGTCAGGTCACCGATGTGTGGCTGGACTCTGCCGGCGTTCTGGCGGGCATCCTTGCGGCGCTGATTCTGATGGCGCTGTGTAGTCTGCTGTTTCATCATCGTGATAAGGAGTAACCAATGACCATCGAACAGGCAAATCAGTATTTTGCTTCTCTGCCGGACGGCTTTGCTTCCACGGAGCAGATGCGTGCGGCGCTGACTGCTCCGGTGCAGCGGGTGGCTTTTGTGGGTGTGGCAGGCACGGCTGGCAAGACCGCCGTGGCAGCCCTTCTGGCGGCCATCCTGCACGCACAGGGCATCCGCACCGGTCTGTACCATGCAGGCTGTGAGCCGCTGGCAAAGCGAATCCGCATCGACGGCGCTCCGGTGGACGAGGGCCTGCTCTGCCTGACCGCGGACGCGCTCTCTGCCGCAGAGACCCTGCCGAAGGATGCTGCAGAGCTGGCTGCTGCAGCCTGCTGCTTTGGCGAAGCGGGCTGTGCGTTGGCCGTGGTGGAGCTGCCGGACGCCGGGCTAGCGGAAGCTCTGCCCAACATGCCGGTGTGTGCCGTCACCTCGGTGGGGCCGGATGGCGTCAGTCGTTCGGTGGAACGTCTGGCTGCTCTGGCAGCAGGTGTCATGCGCAAGGATTCCATCTGTGTCACCGCGCCGGAACAGCCCAAAGCTGTGCTCAGTGAGCTCATTGTGGCTGCGGGCAAGTGCGGCTGTGAGCTGGTGGTGCCCGACCCGGAGGATATCACTTTCCTGGAAGCTGAAAAGTTTGTCAGCAAGGTGGATTACGGCGGATACACTGCGCCGCTGGCCTTTCTGGGCCGTCACGCGGCAGGCAACGCCGCCATGGCTGTGGAACTGGCACTGGCTCTCTGTCGCAAGGGGTATGACATCTCGGACGAAGCCATTCTGGAAGGCCTGGCTGCAGTGGAAAACCGCAGCAGCATCCGGGTCATCTCCCAGCGCCCGCTGGTCATTCTGGATGCCTGCCGCACCCCGCAGCAGGCCGCAGCACTGCTGCGCGTGCTCAACATGGCCAAAGTGCGCCATATGAGCGCCATCATCGGCCTGGCTGAGGAAGAGGGCGCAGAAGCTTTCTTCTCCGCGCTGGAGACCGGCCTGACCCCTGAGGAGCAGAAAAAGGACAAGTCCACTATGCCCGGCATGAGTGAGAACCCCTTCGACAAGGTGTATCTTATCACCCCGGCGGGAACCGACGAAGACCTGACTGCCCGCCTGACCGAGAAGGCAAAGTATCATTTTGATGCTGAGCTGTGCAAAGATCTGGCGGAAGCGGTGAAGCTGGCCCATGCCAACACCCGCCGCGGCCTGCTGGTCTGCGGCAGCGAAGCTGCAGCGCTGGAAGCCGCCGAGCTGCTGGAAAACAGCTGAACGACACCGTTCCCTAAAAAATAAACCAAAGATCCCGTACACTGAAACTATGTGTACGGGATCTTTTTATTTTTAGACGAAGGAGATGGACAAGCCATGGCAACGGTGAACTTCAGCCCGGCGGGAGAAACACTTTACGCCTTTCTTGCCGGTGAGATCGATCACGACGCGGCCCAAAGCCTGCGTATCCAGCTGGACGACGCACTGGTCAGCCGCAGCCCCCGCACGATGATCCTGGACTTCGGCGGCGTGGGATTTATGGATTCATCCGGCGTGGGGCTGATCCTGGGCCGTCAGCGCATTGCCCGCACGCTGGGTGCGGCCCTGCGGGTACAGCATACACCCGCTCAGATGACCCGGGTGCTGCAGCTGGCGCATATCCCCTGCACGGATGCGGGGCAGAAGGAGGAATGAACCATGAAAGCGGAAAACACCACAAAAATACAGTTTGAGTCTCTCAGCGTGAACGAAAGCTATGCCCGGGGCGCAGCAGCAGCTTTTCTGGCGCGTTATGACCCGACTGTGCCTCAGCTGGCGGACATCAAGACGGCTGTGTCGGAAGCGGTCACCAACTGCATCGTCCACGCCTACCCGGATCAGATCGGGACGGTCACCATGACCATTGCGGTCTACCCCGGGCGGGAAGTGCACATTACGGTGGCAGACAAGGGCATCGGCATTGCAGATATCCCGCAGGCCATGGAACCGCTGTTCACCACCGGAAATCCGGAAGAACGCTCTGGCCTTGGCTTTGCGGTGATGCAGAGCTTTATGGACAAGGTAAAAGTTACCTCAAAGCCGGGAAAGGGAACGAAAGTTCTGCTGGTCAAGCGCCTGTCCGAACGGGGAGCCTCTACATAATAGGAAAGGCGGTCAGAGACTATGGTATCGGACAAGACCCGGCGGGAGAGCTTCATTGAGCAGAACCTTGGGCTGGCGCATTCTTGCGCGGGGCGATTCCGTGGCAGAGGGATCGATTATGATGACCTGTACAGTGCGGGCTGTATGGGGCTGGTCAAGGCATATGACAATTTCGATGAAAGCAGAGGCGTCTGCTTTTCCACCTATGCAGTGCCGGTGATTCTTGGCGAGATCAAAAAGCTGTTCCGGGACGGCGGCACGGTAAAGGTGAGCCGTTCGCTGAAAGAACTGGGGATGCGGGTGCAGGCGGCAAGGGAGCATCATATGAAAGTCTGCGGGGTAGAGCCTACCCTTTCTCAGCTTTCTGAGGAACTGGGGGAACCGGTGGAAAATATCACATTGGCCGTTCAGGCGGCACAGCCCGCCATGAGCCTGACCCCGGAGAATACGGAGGAAGGTGACCGACAGCTGGATATTCCGGTGGAATCACCTGAGGAAATGTTGTCGGACCGTATCAGCCTGTCAGAGGTAATCGAAGCCCTGCCGAAAGAAGACCGTCAGCTGATACGTCTGCGCTTCTATGGAAACAAGACTCAGAGTGAGACTGCAAAAGTCCTGCATACTACGCAGGTGCAGATATCCCGGCGGGAACGCAAGATCCTGACCCTGCTTCGGCAACGACTTTTGGAAGAATAGGCGTCATAATTTCCAGAATAAAAGGGAAAAACTGGGCAAAAGGTCAAAAGACGGATTTTTGCGAAAAA
This sequence comes from Barnesiella intestinihominis, assembly GCA_963656875.1. GTDB lineage: Bacteria > Bacillota > Clostridia > Oscillospirales > Ruminococcaceae > Faecalibacterium. Next base: position 3,646 of record CAVKKE010000204.1, read on the forward strand.
ATATGATAAAAACACTTGCATTTTGAAGGATGCTGTGATAAAATTCATTAACGTCAGGCGGGCAACCGACACAGAGAAAACACTGAAGCGGACGCCCTAGCGTAAAGATTCGACAGAATCAAAAATGAATCTCAAAAATCTTTCAAAAAAGTGCTTGACAGATTATCACGAAAGTGATAAAATAAATGAGCTGTCAGCCGGTCGGCTGAGGCGCCCAGGACCTTGAAAATTGAACAATATCGAAAAACTTGTAAGGAACCTTTATGTGTTTGGAAAAACACTTAAAACAATTCCAAAAGTAATTCACAC
>CAVKKE010000205.1:0-643 GCA_963656875.1 Barnesiella intestinihominis
TCGTCATCAGCCGTATGCTGGGCGGCGGCTCCAACCTGCTGATCGGCGACCTGATCGAGATGCAGTTCCTGGGCAACAGCTACAACCTGAACGTGGGTTCCGCCATGAGCCTTGTGCTGATGATCATCGTTCTGCTGTGCATGAGCTTCACGTCCAGCTTTGATGAAGATGAAATGGAGGGCGTGTCCTGATGAAAACAAAACATCTGCGCCTGATGCAGCGCGCCTACGTCATTTTGTTCTTCTGCTTCATGTATCTGCCCATCGCATACATGATCGTGTTCAGCTTCAACCAGTCCAAAGGCTATTCGCTGTTCACCGGCTTCACCCTCAAGTGGTACTCCAGCCTGTTCCACAATTCTTCCATCCTGCACGCACTGCTCGTCTCGGTGGAAGTGGCTCTGCTGTCTGCGGTGATCGCTACGGTGCTGGGCACAGCGGCTTCTCTGGGCATTGCGTCCATGGGCCGCAAGAGCCGCCTTGTGGTCACGAACATCACTTATATCCCGGTAGTCAACCCTGAAATCATCACCGGCATCTCGCTGATGCTGCTGTTCGTGGCCTATCAGCGCTTTGCATCCGGCGTTTCCTGGCTGCCGGACACCATCATGGGCTTCCCGACGCTGCTCATTGCGCATATCGCG
>CAVKKE010000205.1:709-1391 GCA_963656875.1 Barnesiella intestinihominis
TGTCAGCCCCAAGCTCAAGCAGCTGGATATCAAGCTGTACGAAGCTGCACTGGATCTGGGCTGTGACCCGAAGCGGGCTTTCTTCAAGGTCATTCTGCCGGAGATCAGCCCCGCCATCATGTCGGCGTTCCTGATCTGCCTGACTTACTCCATCGATGACTTCATGATCTCCTACTTCAACTGCGGCACCGTGGAGACTCTGCCCATTGCCATCTACTCCATGACCCGCAAGAAGGTCAGCCCGGAGATCTATGCGCTGTCCACCATCATGTTCGTGGTCATTCTGGCCATTATCCTGTTCTCCAATGCGATGGACAGCAGGAACTACCGCCGTGACCAGAAGGCGCTGAGAGGGGAGGACGCATGATGAAACGTTTTGCTGTGCTGCTGCTGACGCTGGCCATGACGGTGTGCTGTGCGCTGCCCGCCTTTGCTGCCGGCACCATCGAGGTCAACGAGGATATTTCGGTGTCGGGTGATTACGACTGGACCCGTTTCAAGGGCCAGAATGTCACCATCAACGTCTACAACTGGGGCGAGTATATCTCCAATGGCTCGGACGACAGTGTGGATGTGGTGGCTGCATTTGAACAGCTCACCGGCATCAAGGTCAACTACCCCACTTTCGACTCCAACGAGTCCATGTATGCGAAACTCAAATCCGGCGCTGCCAACTACGACG
>CAVKKE010000205.1:1401-3860 GCA_963656875.1 Barnesiella intestinihominis
GGCCAAGATGATCTCAGAGGGGATGCTCATGCCGCTGAACTACGACAACATCCCCAACTTCCAGAAGATCGACGAAGAATACCGCAATGCGGACTATGACCCGCAGAACGCCTACACAGTGCCGTATACGCTGTGCACCACCGGCATCATCTACAACACCAAGATGGTAGACAAAGCGCCCACCAGCTGGGCCGACCTGTGGGACGAGCAGTATGCGGACAACATCCTGATGTTCAACAACAGCCGCGACGCCTATGCCATTGCTGCCTTTAAGAGCGGCCACGACATCAACCCGCAGTCCACTGAAGAAGTGGATGAGGTTGTGGAAGAATTGAAGGCTCAGAAGCCGCTGGTGCAGGCCTACGTCATGGACGAGATCTTCGATAAGATGATCGGCGGCGAGGCGGCGATCGGTGTGTATTACTCCGGTGACGCCATTACCATGATCGATGACAACCCTGACCTGGCATGGGTCTTCCCGGAAGAGGGCAGTGTGCTGTCCGTGGACTGCATGGCCATCCCGGCTGCCAGTGAACACGAGGAAGCCGCTGAGATGTTCATCAACTTCATGTGCGAAACGGATGTGGGCAAGGCGAATATTGAGTACATCGGCTACACCACCCCCATGCACGATGTGTGGGAAGTGCTGGATGAAGACCTGAAGTACAGCGAGATCGCTTACCCGTCCGAAGAAGAAGCTGCCAAGGAAAAGATCTTCACTGCCTTGGACGATGATGTGAACAGTGAGCTGGACGTCAAATGGAGCGAGATGAAGAGCTACGACGAGGGCGGCAGCAGCTACCTGTTCCTGTCGCTGCTGGCTGCCATGCTGGCATTGGCCTGCTTCAACATCTGGCGCAAAGTGCGCAAGCGCACCCGCAATCAGTATTAAAAATCCAGACAGGCTGTGCCGTGAAGCGCAGCCTGTTTTTTACAGAAAGGGAAAATCATGGAACAGCATATTTATACGGAGACCATGACTGTTATGAACGCGGACGCCGATTTCCGCAGCCTGCTCAAGCCCAGCGCTCTTCTGCGCTATGTGGAGCAGGTGTCGGCCGACCACGCCCGGGCCTTTGGCATGACGGATGAATTTTTTAAGGAACACGGTGTGGCGTTTCTGGTGGGCAAACAGGCTTTGAAATTTGACCGCGTGCCCAAACGTGCCGAAAAGCTCACCCTGACCACCCGTGCCGAGGGCAGCAGGCGCGGCTCCATCAAGCGCATCACCACCGTGACCGACGCCGAGGGGAAACAGGTGGCCATGGTGGACTGCCGCTGGATCGTGGCGAGCCTCGCCGAGGGGCGCATCCTGCGGGAGCCGGGCTGGACGGTGGAAGGATTCTGGAATGACACCGTGGAGGGTGAGCTGCCCCTGCAGCTGCACAAGTGCCGCGACGGCCTGACCAGTGCAGGGAAGTGGACGGTGCATTATTCCCAGTGCGACCTGAACGGCCACCTGAACAACGCCTTTTATCTAGACCTTGTCTGTGATGCACTGCCGCTGGATGTGGTGCGCAAAGGGCCCGTGACCTTTGCATCCATCAACTATCACCGCGAGGTGCCGCTGGGGGAATCTGTAGAGGTGTTCTATGCGCCGTCGGCAGAGGGCTGGTATCTTATCGGCAAGCACAACGGCCAGACCAGCTTTGAATGTTATCTGGAGCTGGGAGAGTAAAGGCGCACCTGACCAGCGGACGTGAGCCGGAAGTTTCTCCGAAGACCGTCCGCTGGGGTGGGACCCTGTTGCCGCAGGCAATAGGGCGGGCGATGGAATGGCCCGAATCGTGTCTGAGGAGAAAGCTGCCGGCTTGCGTCCGTTGCCCGTCTACAAAAAGTTAACAAAAGAAATTACAAAAAAATTACAAAACCCTATTGCAAAATGATTTCAAAAGAGTTACAATATGGTTACAGCAAGGGCAAGAGACCCTGCTGAGTGTGAAATCTTTTTCTTCTTGTTTTTGGGATATCGGGCACAGGTTCTCCTCCTCCGACTGTTCTCCTTCACAGTTGCGATCCGTGTGCCGCACAGGCGATATCCCGCTTCGTGTGCAAAAGAGCCCGTCTGGTTTTCGGACGGGCTCTTTTGCACCCCAAAAACAGGCAAAAACCGGCTTTTCATGCGGGAAAGTATGACCTTACGCCATTTTGGTGGGCATTTTGCCTGTTTTTCTGCAAAGGACATTTGCAAAGTTTGGCGGGGCGGGGGTTTGTATTCTGGCGGGCTTTGTGGTACAGTATATACAATCCTCGATTGTTTTACGCTATATCGTTCAAAATGCTGCTATAAACTCCTGCTACTACACCACTACTACACCAATTTCGTTTATTGCACAATCAAATCCGATTTTGAGTCTTAAATCAAAGAGCTCCGATGTGACACACGGCGCAACCCTTAAAACTGAAAATTGCATTTGAACCACTTATAGGGCGTGAGTTAAGCTTGCGTCCTATTTTTG
>CAVKKE010000206.1:0-3856 GCA_963656875.1 Barnesiella intestinihominis
GACCCGCACAAGGTCCACCTGTTCGACATCGAGACCGAGCAGACCATCCTGAACTAATCTGCACTTTAGCGACGATCATTTTTGATCCTCCTATCATAAGAAAAACCGCCGAAGAGAGATCTTCGGCGGTTTTTCGTTATACGGATTTGTTTGGCGAAGCGTTAAGAAGATACTGCTCAACGCTTTGCGGACGGGCCGGAAGCGGTGTCCCGCACCAGCTCAATGAAAGTCTTCATCTGCGGGGTCAGCCATTTGTCCCGGTGGTAGAACAGCTGGCGGTGCATCTCCAAGGCACAGTCCGGCACATTCAGCCGGGCCAGCTGGCCCGCCGCCAGCGCTGGGCGCACGATATATTCCGGCAAGAATGAGAGCCCCATGCCCTGCTCCACCATCTGGCACAGCAGAGCAGCACTGCCCAGCTCCAGATAGGGCTGGATGGAAAGCCCCCGGGATGCAAGCCGCTGGTCAAGGGCATCCCGATAGCTCATGCCGCGCTCAGTGAGCAGAAAATCCTGCTGGGTCAGCTCTTCCAGCGTGACAGCGTCCTGCCCGGCCAGCGGATGGTTCACTGGTGCGATGAAGCACACTGGCTCCGGTACATCTGCGGCAAGAACGATGTTCGGCTGCAGAAGGGGCTGGTCCAGCGTGTAGGCCAGATCGATCTGGTTCGTGCCCAGCATCTGCAGCATCCCGTCCGCTGTGGCGGTGCAGAGCACCAGCTCTACCTGCGGGCAGAGGGCGTGATAACGTTTCAGCAGCCCGGGCAGAAAGGTGGAGCACACAGAGTCCGCCAGCGCAATGCGCAGACTGCCGCTGATCTGTTTCGCAGGCTGCAGCGCGGCCTGCGCCTGTTCGGCGGTGGCCAGCAGGGTGCGGGCGTAGCCGAGGAAAGTCTGGCCTGCATCGGTCAGACGTACGGTCTTGCCCACGCGGTCAAACAGCGGGGCACCCAGCTCTGCTTCCAGCTGCGCAATCTGGGAGGACACAGCCGACTGGGAATAGCCCAGCTGCCGGGCCGTGCGGGAAAAGCTGTGCAGCTCTGCGATATGCAGAAAGGTGTTGATGTTCCGCAATTCCATAAAATGCCTTTCTCAGCGGCGGTCAACGCCGGTGACGGTGAGAACCTCACCGTCCACTTTAAAATGTACTTCCAGCCCGGAAAATTCCATGCCGTAAATGCGCTCCGGGTCGTGTTGATAGGACGGGCGTGGGTCACTGGCCAGCACGCCGGTCAGGCCGTCCCGGTCGGCCTGCGGCACCCGGGCCAGCAGTTCGGGCGGGAACTCCACCTGCAGATGGTGGAACTGAGTCTGACCGGTGAAGCCCTCGGCAGCGTCCGGATGGCAGTCGGCATAGGGGATATAGGGCTTGATGTCGTAGATGGGGGTGCCGTCCATCAGGTCGGCACCCCGCACGATGAGCACCGGGCCCACATCCGGGCGGTGCTCGATAGCCTCCAGCTTCACGCTGGACAGGCCCAGAGGATTTGGACGGAAGGGGGAGCGGGTGGCGAACACACCCATGCGGGTGTTGCCGCCCAGACGCGGTGGGCGCACAGTGGGGGACCAGGTGTCCCGCACGGCACCGGAAAACTGCCACACCAGCCAGATGTGGCTGAAGTCTTCCAGCCCGCGCACGGCATCGACGTTGCGGTATTCCGGAGTGAAAATTACCTCGCCCCGCAGGCTGTCCACAAGGCCGCTCTGGCGCGGGATGCCGAACTTGGTGGGGAAGGCGGTATGGATGTGAGCGATGACCTTCAGGGTCATTTCTTCAGGTGCTGTGGGCATATAGTGCTCCTTGTTCAATAGATTTTTTCAATGGTGTAGTCAGCTGGGATGCCGTATCGAGCGCGGAAAGCGTCCAGCTCCTGGGGCGTGCGGATGAGCTGAATGTCCTCGAAGCGGCCATCCGCGTTCAGGAAGCCTGCCACCTGTTCCCCAGTGCAGATGCTGCACCGCAGTGCGGGCCGCTGCGTGGCTGGATCATAGGAAAGCGTTTGCTTTTTGCGGGAGAAGAACATAAGGAACTCCTTTTATAATCCCCGGCAGAACCCGACGGCCCGGCCCTCAATGCAGATGTCTTCCAGTTGTTGGCCGGTGTAGACCATGGGCGGGCAGACGGCGGCGTTGTCCGCAAGCAGCATCACCGCATCTCCCTGACGGTGGAAATGCTTGAGTGTGGCTTCGCCGCCGATGCGCACAGCGGCGATCTCACCCTGCTCCACCTCGGGCTGGCAGCGGATGCATACGATGTCGCCGTCGCAGATGGTGGGGGCCATGCTGTCGCCATGGCAGGTCAGCGCGAAGTCGGCATGCCACGCAGCGGGAACACCGATGTAGCGCTCCACATTCTGCTCGGCGGTGATAGGGGTGCCGCAGGCGATAGAGCCCACCAAAGGCACCATGGACATCGCGGGCAGCGGCTCGAACCCCGGAGGCGGCGGACAGGGAGTGTCCAGCCCCAGCAGATAGGCAGGGGTCGTCTCCAGCGCGGCGGCCAGCTCTTCGACTTTGGACTGCGGGATGTCGTTGACGCCTTTTTCCAGCTTGGTGATGGAGGATTTGGAACGGTAGCCCATGCGCTGGGCCAGCTGTTCCTGCGAAAGGCCAAGCTGTTCGCGGCGCAGACGCAGGCGGGTGGATAGCTCAGACATAACAAAACCTCTCTGAAAACGTAATGTTGTTCGGAAGGACAGAATCTCTCTTTTATAGTATAACAGAAAAGTTCTTAAAAATCAACTTTTTTCTGCGAATTGCAAAAATATGGTTGACAGAAAATCAACATGAGATTATAATACAACCAAAGATTGTTGCAATGCAAATCGATTACAAAAAGGAGAGAGGACAATGGCAAACACCGAAATGATCCGGGCCTACATCAAGGACAGCGGCTATAAGCTGAACTTCATTGCGCAGGCCCTGAAGATCAGTCCGACAGCTCTGGGCCAGAAGCTGCAGGGCAAAACGCAGTTCAAATTGAGCGAAGCCGAACGGCTCAGCACGATGCTGGGGCTGAACATGGCCGAGCGGGATGCCTGCTTTTTCGATGAGCAGCACCGCACAGACCGGCTGATGCAACGGGCACAGGAGACAAGAAGGAGGGCAGAAGATGACAAGCGAGCAGATCAAGACAACCAGACAGGCGCTTCGGCGTTACGGTATGCACAACTGGGCACGAAACCCGGCAGAACGCAGCTGGCGCGCAGCCATTGAAGAGGGCGTGGATTATTATAAGGAACACGATCCCGTCCGGGCCCAGCTGTTTGAGCTGCGCTATGTGCAGAACCGCCCGGAGGAAGAGGTGATCGAGCTGCTGCACATTGGCCGCACGACCTACAAAAAGGCACAGCAGGATCTGCTGAGCACTGTGGCCATCTACGCCGCCCAGAAAGGCGCCTTTTGACAGAAAAATCCCCCGGGCCTGCCGGAAGGCAGCTGTCCAGGGGATTTTGTGCAGTCAGTGTTTCTTGGGGTCCGGGTTTTCACAGCGGCTGTGGCAGGATGCGCAGTTGCCGCCACAGCCTTCGCCCTTCCATCCGCCCTGTTTGGAGATCCAGACAACGGCCAGCGCAAACAGTACGATCAGCACGATCAGGGTGATGATTCCACGAAGTGTCAGCATTTTTTGTTCCCTCTTTCCCCCTGTGGGGTGTTTCTGGCTCCAGTATACACGATTTCTCTCCAGAGAGCAACTGAAAGATAAAAAGAAAAAGTGTGATTTTTTTCAAATTTGGGCTTGCAATTCTGCACGAGCCGTGCTATAATAATCACGTTCCAATTCGGAACGCACAACAAAATATGGAGGATTAGCTCAGCTGGTTAGAGCACCTGCATCACACGCAGGGGGTCTGGGG
>CAVKKE010000207.1:0-3856 GCA_963656875.1 Barnesiella intestinihominis
ATCTTGACAGCCATCTGGAAACCATCGCCGAGCGTTTCTGCCGGGAAGATAGCTGCTATGTGCTGCGCAGCAACCGGGAAGTCGCGCACATTTTCTCGGAGCTGTATGCCGCCCCGCCGGAACGGATGGCCCATTACCTGAAAGCCAAGGTACTGGAGCTGCTCATGCTCCTGAACGACCTGCCGCAGGAGTCCTTCTCGGAAAAGCGGCAGTTTTTCTCGCGCAGTCAAGTCACGGCTGTCCGGGCGATGCACGACGCAATGATACAGGATCTCAGTCACCATTATACATTGGCTGAGCTTTCCCGGCAGTTCGGCATTGCACAGACTTCCATGAAGCTCTGTTTCAAGGCCGTTTATGGCAGTTCCATTTATCAATACATGAAAGCTTACCGGATGCAGACCGCCCGCGTTCTTTTGCAAGATACAAGCCGCAGTGTGACCGAGATCGCAGCTGCACTCGGCTATGATAATCCCAGCAAATTTTCAGAAGCGTTCAAAAAGGAATACGGCATAAGCACCACTCTGTTCCGAAACTCGCCGTCCGAATCGGATGTTCCCTGACGGTTTGGAGTGGCAGACCAGCTTCATTTGGTTATACTTTCTAGTTAGAAAAAACTAACAAAGAAAGGATATTCCATTATGGGACGAATTCAAACCGGCGTGATCGCCGTATGCCTCGCCGCAGCTCTCCTGTCAGGCTGTGCAGGTTCTTCCGCCCAGAGTACCGCAAGCAGCTCTGCGGCTGCTTCTACCGTCAGCACTTCTGCTGCTTCTGCCAGTTATGACGGCGGTTCCGGCACGCAGGAGGACCCCTACCAGATCAACAGCGTGGATTCCCTGCTGACCTTTGCTTCCAATGTCAACGATGGCTCGCAGGGCGGCTATGCCGGTGTTTGCTTCAAACTGACCAGTGATCTGGACCTGTCCGGCGTTGAGTGGGCTCCCATCGGCAACATGAACGACATGGAGACCCACTCCACCCTGTTCCTCGGCTCTTTTGATGGTGACGGCCACACCATCTCCAACCTGAGCTACACTTCGGATGTTTACAACTGCGGTATCGGTCTGTTCGGCGTGAGCTGCGGCGAAGTGAAAAATCTGACACTGGAAAATGCCACGGTCACAGTAATGGAAGGCACTTCCATGGCCATCGGCGGCGTCGTGGGCTATAACATGGGCTCTGTGGACAACATCACGCTGAAAGGTGATTCCACCATTACCGGCAACAACTGTGTTGGCGGCATCGTGGGCGGCAACAACAACTCCGTCACCAACTGCACGGTAGAGGGTGCCACCGTAGTCGTCATCGGTGACAACCACTTTACCGACAAGATCGTTCAGGCAGACGTTGCCGAGTGTGGCGGTCTGGTAGTCGGCGGCGGCTTTGGCGGCAGCATCGATAGCTGCACCGCATCCGGCACCGTAAAAGCTACCGGCAATGAGCCTGTGGGCCTGAGCGGCATCGGCGGCTGTCTGGAAATGATGGACACCATCACCAACTGCACCGCCGATGTGACCATCGAAAGCGAAAATGGCGGTCATGCCATTGGTGGTCTGTGCGGCTATGCGGGCACCCATTCCAACCCGGATGTCTGTCTTGAAACGGAAGGCTTCTCCACCAAAAACTATCCTTCTGTCATCGACAACTGCAATGTGACCGTGAACATCAAGGCAAACGGTGCCACCCATGTGGGTGGTCTTGTAGGCACCGGCCTGTACTACTATGGCGAAGAGACCGCTTTCAAGATCACCAACTGTTCTGTAAAGGGCAGCATTGACGGAGCCGTTACACCCGGCACCATTGCTGGCCGTGCCGAGGGCAGCACCATTGAAAGCTGCACCGCCAATGTAACCATTGACGGAGACGCCGACACCGAGCAGGTCGGCACAACGACTCAGATGTACGAGAGTGCAGACCAGTAAAACAATTTTCTTCTGACAACAAGGCGGAGAGCGGTGGTAAAGCCGTTCTCCGTTTTGTTTTTATTTTGTTGGCGGCGCATCCTTCCGCTGTCGAGTGGATTTCAGATATTCCAGCAGTGTCTGGCTCACCACAGAGCTGGCCGTCTTGGAAAACGCCAGCCCCAGCGTCCGGCAGCAGGCGGGCTCCAGCGGGCGGGACACCACGCTCGGACAGCCGAATGCCTGCATCACCAGTTCCTGCGAGATGGTCACGCCCAGCCCACTGCGCACGAACGCCATAATGAGGGTATCGTCCCGGAAACTATAAGAGATATTCGGCTTCACCGGGCACTTGAGCATCAGGTGTTGGATGTCGTTGTCGCATCCGGGTGTTTCGATTATGAGCGGATATTGGAACAGCTACGGCAGGGTCACACTTTGCTGTGCCGCCAGCGGATGCCCCTCCGGGAACACAGCGCACAGCGGGTCGTCCCAGAGCAGATAGAATTTCAGGTCGTCCGCCACGATGGACGAGAGAAAACCACAGTCTACCTGCCCGGGGATGATCCAGTCCTGGATCTCATCGTAGTTGCCGTCAAGGATTTCCACGTCTACTTTCGGGTAGTTTTCCTTAAAATAATGCACGACTTCCGGCATCCAGAGGGTCGTGATGCTGGAAAAGCTGCCTACCCGCAGCTTGCCCTCCACCTTATGGTTGATGTTGAACGCCGCCTGCCGCAGCCGGGCTTTCTGGTTTGCCAGTTCCCGGACGTAAGGCAAAAGGCGGGTACCGTTGTCGGTCAGGGTCACGCCGCGGTTGATGCGTGCAAACAGCTGCACGCCCAGTTCTTCTTCCAGCCCCGCCATCATCTGGCTGATGCCGGACTGGGTATAGTTCAGTGCGTCCGCCGCTTTGGAGAAGCTGCCCGTTTCGCAGACCTTCAAAAAGATCTCGTACCGGTCTTTCTGTTCCCGCATCAAAGACACCCCATTAGTAAAATTTATACGCCATAGCAAAATCATTCGGTTTACTGATATGATAACCTGTGCTATCCTAAATTGCAAGAGATAAGAGGATAGGAGTTTGAGAATCATGGAAAAGAAACAGAGCAATTTCTCCGGACAAATCGGATTTGTCCTTGCTGCCGCCGGAAGTGCGGTGGGTGTCGGCAACCTGTGGCGGTTCCCGTACCTTGCCGCAAAGGATGGCGGTGGCTTGTTTTTGCTGGTGTATCTGGTGCTGGTGCTGACCTTCGGCTTCACTCTGCTCACCTCGGATATCGCCATTGGCCGCTGCACCAAGCAGAGTGCTATCCGCGCCTATGAGACCATGCGCCCGAAGTGGAAATTCCTCGGCATCCTGACCTTTCTGGTGCCCGTTCTGATCATGACCTACTATGCTGTCATCGGCGGATGGATCACGAAATATGCGGTGGTCTACCTCACCGGGCAGTCCGCCGCCGCTGCCGAGGACGGCTACTTCACCAGCTTCATCACCTCGTCGGTGTCGCCTGTGGTGTTCGCCCTGCTGTTCATGGGTGTGACGGCCTTCATCGTGTACAACGGTGTGCAGGACGGCATTGAGCGGGTATCCCGCTACATGATGCCTATCCTGCTGGTGCTGGTGGTCGTCATTGCGGGCTACTCGCTCACCCTGAAGCACGAGGACACCTCCGGCCAGATGCGCACCGGTCTGGAAGGCCTGCGCTACTACCTGACCCCGCACATGGAAGGGCTGACCGTCAGCCGCTTTTTGCAGATTCTGCTGGATGCCATGAGCCAACTTTTCTTCTCCCTCAGCGTGCCCATGGGCATTATGATCACCTACGGTTCCTATGTAAAACCGGAAGTCAACCTGAACAAGGCCGTGAACCAGATTGAGATTTTTGACACTGGCGTGGCTCTGCTGGCCGGTGCCATGATCATCCCCGCCGTGTATGTGTTCTCCGGCA
>CAVKKE010000208.1:0-3796 GCA_963656875.1 Barnesiella intestinihominis
AGACCCGCATCCTGAACTGCTCACTGAACGCACCGCATCCGCTGGTGCGCACCTATTATCCCCGCACCTATGAGGTGACCTATCTGCTGGGCCTTCTGGCCGGTGTGCTGGCCAAGACCGACCGGGTGGGCTATGTGGCGGCAAACCCCGTCTACGGCATCCCGGCGGCGGTGAATGCCTTTGCGCAGGGCCTCAGAACGGTGCGCCCGGATGCGAAGATCGTGCTGCGCTGGGCCTGCCTGCAGGACGAGAAGCACCCGCTGGATTTTTCCGACCGGCCGGACGTGGACATCTTCTATGCCCGCGACAACCGTGAGCCTGCCGGGACCCACCGTGACTACGGCCTGTGCCGCCGCCTGCCGGACGGCACGCTGCACCCGCTGGGCCTGCCGGTGTGGCGGTGGGACACCTTCTATGTGGAAATCATCCGTTCCATCTTTGACGGCGCGTGGGACAGCAGCGCCTCTGGTGCCCGCGCAGTGAATTACTGGTGGGGAATGCGCAGCGGCGCGGAAGAGGTCGAATACGATCCTGCGCTGCCTGCGGGAACACTGCAGCTGCTGGATCTGATGGAAAAAATGCTCAGTGAGGACGACCTGCGCATTTTCCCGGAGGATGTCTACGCACAAGGACATGAGCTGCACTCTCCGGCAGCAGCGGCCTACAGCCCTAAAGAGCTGATGGAGATGGATTGGCTGGACGAATGCGTGGAAGGTGCTCTGCCGCACTATGATGAGCTGGACGTCAAGACCCATACCCTGATGGCAATCAATGGTCTGGACAACCTGAAAGGACTCACGAAATAACCGGCCAAGGCCGAGAGAACGGAGCAAAACTGACGTGAAGATTCTTGCGATTTCGGATGTTCCCTCCAAAGCTCTGTGGGACTATGGCACCCGTGAGCATCTGGAAGGGATCGACCTGATCCTTTCCTGCGGAGATCTGCCCCAGAAATATCTGGAGTATCTGACCAACTTTACTGCAGCCCCCATCCTGTACGTCCACGGCAACCATGATGGAAGCTACCGCCACAATGAGCCCGGCGGCTGCATTTGTGTGGATGACAGCGTATATGTGTGGAAAGGGCTGCGGATCATGGGCCTGGGCGGGAGCATCCGCTACAATTTGAAAGAAGACAGTTTTCAGTATACCGAGAAAGAAATGCGCCGCCGTGTGCGGAAGCTGCGCGGCAAGGCCCACCAGGTGGGCGGCATTGACCTGCTGCTGACCCATTCCCCGGCAGCGGGCCTGAACGACAGCACCGACCGCGCCCACAAGGGCTTTGAATGCTTCAACGAACTGCTGGATGAGTATGAGCCGCAGTGGTTCGTGCACGGGCATGTCCACCTGAATTACGATGCAAAGCTGCCCCGGGTGTGCACCCGCGGCAGCACCACAGTGATCAATGCGACTGAGCGCTATGTGTTCGAGATCCCGGACCCGGACCCCGACATCAGCCGCAAGCCGTTCTGGAAAAAGTGGCTCAGTTTATAATCCCGTAAAAACAGAAGCGCCGCCCTGCAGAGTATTTCTGCGGGGCGGCGCTTTTTTAGCCATAAAATGGAGCCTTTGTGTGGGAACGGACAGGGCCGTTTTTTCAGCCGATGCGAGGCAGCGAAAAACGGGCGGAAGATCAGAAAAACATTACAGTTCCAGCTTGCCGGAGACCTTATTGATCACATAGTAAGCTGCGCCCTCTTCGGGCTTGACGTAAACCTTGCAGGACTGCACGCCGACCTTGTGGGTGGTGCGGTAGTCAGCCTTGGCACGGTCAATGATGTCGGTGACATTATACTGTTTTCCGCTGAACTCAACGTACAGCTCCGGTGCCAGAGGGGGACGGCCGCGGCGTGCGGGGGCCTTGGCGGATTTGCGGGTTTTGGTTTCTTTTGCTTCTTCAGAAGCAGCTGCGGGGGTCTCCACTGCGGGAGCTGCCGCAGTGGTCTTTTTCTTTTCGGGCATGGTTCAAACCCTCCTTCATTTTTTAAGCTGTGCAGCGGACTGCACAAAAACGGCTCCATGAAAGTCCGATTATCTATATAATAGTTTTTTGAGGGACATTTGTAAAGTCTTTTTTTGAAAAAACTTTCGAAAACTGGTCAGAAATGAAAGCATCAATGGAAGAATGTTCCGAATGATGTGCACAGGCCGCTGCATCTGGGGTTGTCTCCCGGAAAAACCGGACTTTTTCAGGGAAATTCCGGACCGGGCAACGGGACAAACTCCGGCGGGTAAAAGACGGATTTTCCGGGGTCAGATTTACCCGGCGCAAAGCTTTTGCGCGTTCTGCACCACCGGCAGAAGAAGTGTTTCGTCCCAGTCCTCGGCCAGCGTGAACAGTACCTGATAGACCGCAGTCTGGGCGTCGCCGGAAGGGTGCCTCTGCGCCAGTGTGACGGCAGCGGAAAGCATCTGCAGTTTCAGTTCCCGGATGCGCTCCGGCGCGTTCCACAGGCGGGTGAAGTCATAGTCGGTGGTGTTGCCGCAGGGCATGGCGCAGGTGGCACAGTTGGGGGCCACACGGTGCTTTTCCGTGCGGACGATGGCAAGCATCCGCTGCAGTTTTTCTTCGGGCGCATCCGCCTGCGCGGCAAGCCGCAGCCCGGCGTTGAGCACATCGTCGGTGTCCTCGGTCTTGGGCTCGCTGGTGGTGGAACGTGCCAGCCCCACAAGCGCACCGAGAAGTTCGTCTCTCGCCCGCTCTGCAGGGGTCACAGGAGTTTTGAAAAGTTCAGCCATGATTATTTCCTTTCCGTATAAAAAGCGGCGCAAAAAGGCCGCAGGGTTTCTGTGGAGAGTATAGCCGATTTTGATGCGGTTTACAAGATGAATAAAATCGGGAAACGTCCTCGCTTTATCAATCTTACTGCATTCGAAAGCTTGCCTAAAGTGAGAGTCTTTGGCAAAATGGAAAAGTAAAATGTAATGCATTGCTGCTTGAATATTTGATACCGTTTACAGTTACGTCCCCATCCCGTGAAAAAAGGGGTTCCAAAAGCCCGCAGGCTTTTGGAACCCCCAATGTAATAAATAATGATTCCGCTGAAAATGCTCAGAGTGAAACGGAGAGCATTCAAAATCAAATTAGCGAAGGAACCTCTTTTGCCAGCATCTCCGCCAGCTGTGTATGTCCCTTGCGGGTCAGATGCATGAAGTCCACCTTGTTGAACTCGCAGTCCTTAGCGTCAAGGAAGTGTACACCCTGACGCTCGCAGATGATGCGGAACTGCTCTGCCACACCGGCCGACTTCTCCACGCAGCCGTCGCCCATCACAGCATCGTGGAAACCCTCGCCGATGGGAGGGGGAGCTACCACCAGAATATTGGGCTGCTTGGAGCCCCAGCAGTCCACGCTCTTGGCTTTGAGGATCAGCCGCTCCATGCCTACAGCGATGCAGGCGGCGTTGGCCCCGAAGCGCTCCTTCACGTCGTTGGTGCCCAGCATGATGATGAGCAGGTCGATGACCTCATGACTCTTGAGCAGGGAATAGATCACGCTCAGGGCGTCCATGGATTCGTGGATGGGGTCCACGAACACGGTGGTGCGGCCGGAAAGGCCCTCTTCGGTGACGAGGTATTTGTCGCCCAGAGCGGCCTGCAGGCGGCAGGTCCAGCGCTCATCTTCGTTGAAGCGGATGCCGTGATCGGCGCAGTCATTGGGGTCAGCGCAATAGCCGTGGGTGTTGGAATCGCCCAGGCAGAGGATATGAGTTTTCATAAGGCATTACTCCTTTTCGTAAGTCTGACGGAAGTAGTAAACAGCGCCCACCATGCCGGCATCGTTGTGCAGCTGGGC
>CAVKKE010000209.1:0-2693 GCA_963656875.1 Barnesiella intestinihominis
CATCGACCGCTTCCTGAAGATGGTGGACGACCCGTACAACTGCCTGACCCTGTGCACCGGCAGCCTGAACGCCAACCCCAACAACAATTGTGCGGAGATCGTGCGCAAGCACTGCGGCCGCATTGCTTTTGCTCACATCCGCAACATTCATCACTTCCCCAACGGCGACTTCTCCGAGGCAGCCCACCGCGACTGCTGCGGCGAGACCGGCATCATCGAGGTGCTGCGTGCTTACCATGACTGCGGCTTTGAGGGCTACATCCGCCCGGACCATGGCCGCCAGCTGTGGGAGGAAGGCCCCGGCAGCTGCCGCCCCGGCTACGGCAAATACGACCGTGCGCTGGGCATCCAGTACATGCTGGGCGTCTGGGACCTGCTGGACCGTCTGGACGAAGAGAAAAAGAAAGGCTGAACATCATGAAGCTTTCTGAGATCAAAAACGGCAGTCTGTCCGCCGAGTGGGCAGAAAAGGGCTATGAGCTGCCCAAATTCGACATCGAAGCCGTCAAGGCAAAGACCCACGCCGAACCCACCTGGGTGCACTTTGGTGCAGGCAACATCTTCCGCGCCTTCCCGGCAGCCATCCTGAACGAGGCCCTGAACAGCGGCAAGTATGACCGGGGCGTCATTGTGGCCGAGAGCTTTGACTACGAGATCATCGACAAGGCTTACCGCCCTTACGACAACATGAGCCTGTTGGTGTGCCTGAAATCCACCGGCGAGATCGAGAAAAAGGTGATCGCATCCGTTACCGAGAGCCTGAAAGCTGACCCTTCCTTTACCGAGGACTGGGCACGGCTGGTGGAGATCTTCCGGGCACCCAGCCTGCAGATGATCTCCTTTACCATCACCGAGAAGGGCTATGGCGTGGCACCTGCCGATCTGGAGCGGGGCCTGAACCCTGTGCTTGCCATGGGCAAGGTGACTGCCCTGTTGTACGAGCGCTTCAAAGCCGGTGCCTTGCCGCTGACCGTGCAGAGCATGGACAACTGCTCCCACAACGGCGATAAGGTCAAGAACGCCGTGCACACCTATGCGGCCAAGTGGGTGGAGCAGGGGCTGGTGCCTGCGGAGTTCCTGGCTTATGTGCAGGACGAAAGCAAGGTCACCTTCCCGTGGAGCATGATCGACAAGATCACCCCGCGCCCGGACGCCAAGGTGCAGCAGATGCTGGCGGACGATGGCTTTGAGGACAACTACACGATTGTCACCGAGAAGCATACTTTCACCGCGCCCTTCGTCAACGCGGAGGAGACCCAGTATCTGTGCATCGAGGACCACTACACCAACGGCCGTCCGCCGCTGGAACTGGGCGGCGTGCTGTACTGCGATCGCGAGACCGTGGACAAGATCGAAAGGATGAAGGTGTGCACCTGCCTGAACCCGCTGCACACTGCCATGTCCATCTATGGCTGTATGCTGGGCTACACCCTGATCTCTGCTGAGATGGCGGACGAGGACATCCGCAGCTTCATCCAGAAGATCGGCTACATCGAAGCCATGCCCGTGGTGGTGGACCCCGGCGTGCTGAACCCTTACGAGTTCATCGGCGCGGTCATCAACCGCCGCCTGCCCAACCCCTTCATGCCGGATGCGCCCCAGCGCATCGCCACCGACACCTCCCAGAAGCTGCCCATCCGCTTCGGCGAGACCATCAAAGCCTACGAAGCACGGGGCCTGGATAAGAGCAATCTCGTCCTCATTCCGCTGGTGCTGGCAGGTTATGCCCGCTACCTCAAGGGCGTGGACGACAACGGCCAGCCCTTCGAGCCTTCTCCCGACCCGCTACTGGCGGAACTGCAGGCCATTGTGGCCCCGCTGGAAGTCCGGGAAGGCGAGCAGGACTTCAGCTGCCTGAAGCAGCTCTACAGCCGCGTGGATGTGTTCGGCGTGGACCTGTACGCTGTCGGCCTGGGTGAGAAGATCGAAGGCATGGCCAAGGAGCTGTTTGCCGGACCCGGTGCTGTGCGCAAGACCCTGCACAAGTACGTTCTGGCACGCTGAGGGGCGGTTGGTTCCTACATTATATAAATATACAGAAAGAAGAGAGTGGAAATTTCCACCCTCTTCTTTTTGTATCCGTCCTGGGGGCTTGGCCAGCTTTTTCCGCATCTCTTGTCTTTTCATGCATTCCATGGTATGCTTTTTTGAAAAACATCTCTATAAGAAAGGGCGTGCAAGCATGGGGATTCTGGAAAAGCTGGAACAACAGCAAAATTTTACGCAAACAGAACAGGTCATTGCAAATTATCTGCTTGACCATCGAGAGAATCTTTCCCATATCACGATTTAGGAGTTGGCACAGGCCACTTATTCCTCCAACGCAACGCTCATCCGATTTTGTAAAGCACTCGGCTATGCGGGCTTCCGTGAGTTCCGGGTGGCACTGGTCAAAGAACTGGAGGCTTCCAAATACACGGTCCGCACCATCGACTACACCCGGCCGTTTCGCGCGGCAGAACCAACAGAAACGGTTGTGAATCGTATTTATTCCCTTTATAAAACGACCATGGATCAGGCACAGTCCCAGCTGGATCTGGAAGTGCTGGAACAGATGGCAAACTGTTTGATGGAGGCAGACCGCATTTTTCTGTTCGGCATCGGAGATGCAAAATTGACACTGCGCAGCTTCATGAACAAGCTGATCAAGATCAATTATTTTCCCGTTCTTGCGACTGAGAACAGCGAAGAAC
>CAVKKE010000209.1:2788-3777 GCA_963656875.1 Barnesiella intestinihominis
AGCATATCACAAAGCGGGACTGACGGAATTATTGGAACAGTACAAGGGCCGGTTTTCCACCGAACATGTTTCTCAGCTGGAAGCAATGGAAAACATGCTTCTCCATTTTGATGCCTTTACGGCACAGGATGCGCTGGAATTGGGTACAGATATGGAAGCCATTGTCACCACTTCCGGTCTGCACCAGGGGCACGACCATGAAGCAGTCGTCAATGCTTTGTGTACGATGCATTCAAAGCCCCTGCCGCCCTACGATGGGCTGCTGATCTGATTTTTGTGCCAAAAGAAAACTCGGACACCGTTGTGTTCCGAGTTTTCTTTTGGGAGCTGTCTAAGATGTTTTATCGCTTATCCTCTACCGCAACGATCTCGCCCACAAAGACGATGTGCGGCTGCCAGCCGCCCTGAAAGTCCGGGTAGATCTTCGGCGATGCAGCATAGTATTCCTGAATTTCCGGTGCAAGGTCTTCCCGCGAGAACTGGTGCTGATAAAGCTTCTTGCACACAAAAGTCAGTTCAGCTTCCTGATAGGTCACGCCATTCCCGATTGCAACCGGGGTCAGTCCGGCAGCTGCGGCCTTGTCCCCATCGCGGCCGGAGTGGGAGCCAATATAGCCCACGGCCTTGCGATATGCTTCGGGATAGAAGCTGACCGTAAAGGTTTCGCTGTCTTTCAGGAATTCGCTGGTGTAGCGGGCAGGGTGCACATAAACAGTGACGATCGGGCAGCTCTTGCCCGCATGGCCCCAGATATTGCCCAGACTGCCCCAGCTGACGGTGCAGCTGTTGTAGTGCTCCATGGAGCCGGCGGTTACGATGCCCCACTGCTTATCGAACAGTTCAAATACCTTATAGTCTTTTTCTTTAAAATTATCCATTCGGAATCCCTCCCTGATGTTGTTTAATCTGAGTATAGCACACTTCAACAAAAATCCCCAGACCGCAGTCTGAGGATCTCTGTTCTGAAGTATAATCTGCAGGTATTGTTT
>CAVKKE010000210.1:0-3770 GCA_963656875.1 Barnesiella intestinihominis
ACTCACCCTACATGGGGCGCTTTTTATTCATGTCTACTAATTTGGGGGCTGTTCAGATATCACACCGAAGAGGCGGTTTTTCATTCTTATTTCTTTTAGTGGACGATTTTCAATTCTCTCAAAAGCTTGTTCCGGTATTCTTTATCCTGCGAAGCACGCTTTGCATCCTCGATGCGGTTTTCGTCGAAGAGCTTTTTCATCAGCAGTGCAACCTGATCTTCGCCTTTGTTTACTGCCCGATCCAGCACATCACACATATTGTGAAGTCCCCCTTCCATATCGTTTCTCTCGTTATAGATTTCCTCAAACCGGTGATCGTTTGTCATCACACTTAGCAATTGAAGCGTTTCCTGCACATGGGTAATCTCCTGCGTACTCGGCAGGTACTCGCCCTTTTCCCGCTTCTGTACAAAGTAGTCTGCAACAATCCGGAAATCGCTCCGGAACTGCTGTACCTGTTCCCGCGTCAGATACGCGATCTGAAACAGATTGATTTTGTAATCGTTGATATATTCATCCAATTCCTGCGGGATCTCCATGCGTTCTTTCAGCGACAGCGGCCCGCTCCACGGTTTATCATAGCCAAAATACAGAACCAGCGTAACCACTGGATATCGTTTTGCGGACGCATTTTCTGCCAAAAGCTGCGCCCGGTATTCTGCACCATCATAGCCGATCACGCGAAGCGGCATATCCGGGTCTGCGGCCGTCTGATTTTCAAAGCCGATGCAGGCAACCCGAATGTTTCCGTTCTTCCAACGCTTCGCCACATCCCGTTCGATCTCGTGGACCTTGCCGTCCGCTTTATAATAAGACCGCGGTGCTTCTTCCTCCAACTCGTCAGCGGACAGAACCTGCTTTCCTTTGAAAAGCAATACATTGACAATATCCGAAAACACATCATTATAGGATTCCAGAATCTTTTCCGTCGCATCTTTTACAGCCACTGTTCCGCCTCCTTATGTTCTTTTTCTTCATTGTATCATGAAAGTTTCTGCTTTGCAAGAATGCCTTTTACACAAAAACCGCCTCTTCGTGCGATATCACACCGAAGAGGCGATTCTGGTTTTTATGCAGTTTTCAGGAGAGGGGCGGAACAGCCGTTACTCTTTGTTCTGCTTTTCCTGTTCCTCGCGGAGTTTTTTGATCCGCTTTTTCTCGCTTTCCACCCGGGGCCACGGCCACGAGAAGCCCTCGTTTTTCCGGCACCACTGCACCAGCGGATAGAACGCGAAGGTCAGGCCGAACACATACAGCAGCAGGTACAGCACCGCATCCAGCGTGAAGAGGGCGTCCAGTGCGCCGATCATCGCCATCACGAAGCCCGCCTTCAGGAAGAACAAGCCGTTCTGACGGCAGTACTCGGGGAAGTTTTCGGCTTTGACGGCGCGGCGGCCCTGCTCGCCCCAGACACGGGGATTTTTCATGACCGAGTAGCCGTAAAAGACCAGCATCAGGCCGCAGGTAAGCTGAAATCCAAAAAACATAGGTTAATCCTCAAAGATCGGCTTCATGAAGGGCAGGAAGTCGAGGGTCGCAAAGTAATCGCGCGGAGTCTCAGCGCGGCGGATCAGGCGGTGAGAGCCGTCCTCGCAGAGCAGGACCTCGGCACTGCGGAGCTTGCCGTTGTAGTTGTAGCCCATGGAGAAGCCATGCGCACCGGTGTCGTGGATGTAGACCAGATCGCCGATGTCGATCTTCGGCAGCATCCGGTCAATGGCGAACTTATCGTTGTTCTCGCACAAACCGCCGACCACATCATACTTGTGGTCACAGGGAGCATCTTCCTTGCCGAGGACGGTGATGTGATGATATGCACCGTACATGGCCGGGCGCATCAGGTTGGCAGCGCAGGCATCCAGACCGATGTACTCCTTATAGATGTGCTTCTCGTGGATGGCCGTTGCCACCAGCGCACCGTAGGGGCCGGTGGTAAAGCGGCCCATCTCCGTGAAGATGGCCACATCGCCCATCCCGGCTGGGACAAGGATCTCTTCAAACTTCTTGCGGACGCACTCGCCGATGGCCATGATGTCGTTCTCGGTCTGGTCGGGGCGGTACGGGATGCCGACGCCGCCGGACAGATTGATGTAGCCGATGTGGACACCGGTGGCCTTCTGGACGCGGACAGCCAGCTGGAACAGGATGCCTGCCAGCTCGGGATAATACTCATCGGAGATGGTGTTGGAAGCGAGGAAGGCGTGGATGCCGAAGTTCTTGGCCCCCTTAGCGGCCAGCTTCTTGTAGCTCTCGATCATCTGCTCCTCGCTCATGCCATACTTGGCATCGCCGGGCTTGTCCATGACCTGAAATCCCTCTTTGCTCTCGCCCAGCTGGAAGGTTCCGCCCGGGTTGTAACGGCAGAAGATGTTCTCGGGCATACCGGCCACCCGCTCGAGGAATTCGACCATGGTGGCGTCGTCCAAGTTGATGTAGGCACCCAGCTCGTAGGCCTTTTTCATATCCTCCACCGGGGTCTGGTTGGAGGAGAACATGATATCGCTGCCGTGGAAGCCGCAAAGCTCGCTGAGCATCAGCTCGGTCAGGGACGAGCAGTCCACGCCGCAGCCCTCTTCCTTGAGGATCTGCAGGATCACAGGGTTGGGCAGAGCCTTGACTGCAAAATATTCCTTAAAACCCTTGTTCCAGCTGAATGCCTTGTTGATGCGGCGGGCATTCTCGCGGATGCCTTTTTCATCGTAGACATGGAACGGAGTCGGCACATCCTGAATGATTTCCTGTGCCTGTGCTTCGGTCAGAAACGGTTTCTTTTCCATAAATACATCCCTCTCATTTTATAATCACACCAGCCGCGCCAGTGTTTGAAGCAATTAGAGTTTCAGATTGTCCCGGGTGGGGGTAAAGGTGGGGATCATCTTTTCCAGTTGATCCACCACACCGTCGTCGTTGTGCTCGGCAGCTTGGGCCAGAGCCTGCAGCTGTTCGTAGAACACCGCCAGATCAATGTTCCGGGGCGGGGCCACAAAGATCTTGTTGTGCTCGGTGCGGCGCATCTTGTCCTGTTCCTCGTCCATCATCAGCTCTTCGTAGAGCTTTTCGCCCGGGCGGAGGCCCACAATCTTGATTTCCATGTTCACGCCCGGCTCATAGCCGTAAAAGCGGATCAGCTGCTTGGCGAGGTCGATGATCTTGACCGGCTCGCCCATGTCCAGCACATAGATGCTGCCACTCTCGGCCAATGCACCGGCCTGCAGCACCAGCTGGGCTGCTTCCGGGATGGTCATGAAATACCGCTCGATGTTGGCATCGGTCAGGGTGACGGGGCCGCCCTTTTTGATCTGGGACTCGAACAGTGGGATGACGCTGCCGTGGCTGCCCAGCACATTGCCGAACCGGACGGCAACACACTTCATCTCGGTGTTCCCTGCGAAGGTCTGGATCAGCATCTCGCAGATCCGCTTGGTGCAGCCCATCACGCTGGTGGGGTTGACCGCCTTATCGGTGGACAGCTGGACCAGCCGCTCGACGCCGTGCTCGCTGGCACTGACCAGCAGATTCTTGGTGCCGAGGACGTTGTTCTTGACCGCCTCCGCCGGGCTGACTTCCATCAGCGGGACGTGCTTGTGCGCTGCCGCATGGAACACCACGGTCGGGTGATAGGTCTCAAACACTTCGTCCAGACGCTTTTTGTCCCGGATGGAGCCGATCAGCACCGTCACCGGGATGTCCCGGCCGTACTTCTGCTGCAGTTCCATCAGAAGCTCGTAGGCGCAGTTCTCGTAGATGTCAAAGATCAGCAGCTTGCCGGG
>CAVKKE010000211.1:0-3721 GCA_963656875.1 Barnesiella intestinihominis
TCGGCAATGGCTTCGCTCATGGCCTCGATCAGGCCCTGGAAGCGGTGGCCGATGTCGGGTAGGTCCACCTGGATCTGTTTGCCGCCCTCGTACTTGAAGGCCTTCTGGCTGAACAGGTTGATGTACACGGGGGTGCCGTCGTCCAGCTTTGCGGGCACGACACAGGGGCACACGGTGGAGCCGAACTTGATCTTCATGTCCTCAAGGACCTTGAAGTAGTTGGCGTTTTCAAGGTCGCACTTGGAGACAAAGACCATGGTCGACTTGTTGTTCTTACGGGCCAGCTGGAATGCCTTTTCGGCACCGACGGTGACGCCGCTGCGGCCAGAGACGACCACCAGCACGCTTTCTGCTGCGCGGATGCCCTCGTACTCACCGGCCTCAAAGTCGAACAGGCCCGGGGCATCGATCAGGTTGTACTTGATGCCGTCATACTCTACGGGCACCACAGACGCCGACAGGCTGGCCTTGCGCTTTGCTTCCTCGGGGTCAAAGTCCGAAATCGTGGTGCCGTCCTCGACACGGCCCATACGCTCGGCAGCGCCCGAAAAATAGACCAGCGCCTCGGTGAGCGTGGTCTTGCCGCTGCCGGCATGACCGGCAATCAAGATATTGCGGATGTTGTTGCTTGCGTATTTCATATCGGTTTTTCCCTCATTTCCGCCGCACGGAGCATTCTCTCCGCTTTTGTGGCATATTTTACAAAGATAATACCACACTCAAAACGATTTTTAAATATTTCGTTTGAAAATTCTGCTCTTTTTGACGCCAAACTTCGGGGCATTGTTTTGTGCACTTTGCACGGAGCAGCCAAAGTTTGTTGTAAAAGCCCTGACGATACGCTATAATATACGGGAAACAATTTGCATAAAAAAGGAGCGTATCAAAAAATGAAACGTACCGATTACATCAACTGGGATGAATATTTCATGGGCATCGCCCTGCTCACTGCCATGCGCTCCAAAGACCCCAACAGCCAGGTGGGCGCGTGCATCGTCAGCCCGGAAAACAAAATCCTCTCCTTGGGCTACAACGGTATGCCCATCGGCTGCAACGACGACGAGATGCCCTGGGAGCGGGAAGGCGCCCCGCTGGACACCAAGTATATGTATGTCTGCCATGCTGAGCTCAACGCCATCCTCAACAGTGCCCACAACAACCTCAAAGGGGCCCGGGTGTATGTGACCCTCTTCCCCTGCAACGAGTGCACCAAGGCCATCATTCAGTCCGGCATTGCCGAGGTGGTGTACTACGGCGACAAGTACCACGACAGTGATTCCAGCGTGGCGGCACGGTTTATGTTCAAAAAGGCAGGCGTGAAGCTGACGTCTTATACTCCCAGCGGACGCAGGGCAGAACTGGAGCTGTGAGATGTTAATTTTTTGCATACCTGCTTGACTTTTGCGAGGAATTGCATATACTAGAGTTAGGCAAAATGTTGGTTATGATTCTTGCCATCGGCTCACAAAAGCGAACCCCCTCGGAGCGGCAACTCCGAGGGGGTTCTTTGTGCTTACATGCCCTTTCTGTAGTCGTCAAGCCACTTGCACAAGCAATCGGCAATTACTTGTGCTACGACGGCTACAATAATGTTGGTTAAGATTTCAGCCATTCGGCTCACCTCCCTTCTGTTGCCAGAATGGAGAAGGGCAGCGGGTTCAGTATAACATATTCGACAGGGTATTGCAATTTTTGATAAATCTCATTATAATAAATATAATCGGTATAAATATTCAAAAACATTTGCATAGAGAGGAAAATATACAATGAGCCTGAAAAACCGCAGCTTTTTGAAGCTTCTGGATCACACTCCTGCTGAGATCGAAGAACTCCTCGACCTTGCCGCTGACCTCAAGGCCAAGAAAAAGGCCGGCATCCGCCACAACGACCAGCTGGAAGGCAAGAACATTGCCCTGATCTTCGAAAAGACTTCCACCCGCACCCGCTGCAGCTTTGAGGTCGCCGCCCACGATCTGGGCATGGAGGTTACCTACCTTGATCCGTCGGGCAGCCAGATCGGCAAGAAGGAGTCCATTGCCGATACTGCCCGGGTGCTGGGCCGCATGTTCGACGGCATCGAGTACCGTGGCTACGGCCAGCAGATCGTGGAAGATCTGGCTCATTACGCAGGTGTGCCTGTGTGGAACGGTCTGACCAACGAGTTCCACCCCACCCAGATCCTGGCAGATTTCCTCACCATCCGTGAGCACTTCGGCCACCTGAAGGGCATCAACTTCGTCTATTTCGGCGACGCCCGCTACAACATGGGCAACAGCCTGATGGTGGGTTGCGCAAAGATGGGCCTGAACTTCACTGCCTGCGCTCCCAAGAAGTATCAGCCGGATGCAGCCCTCGTGGCCGAGTGCCAGAAGATTGCTGCTGAGACCGGTGCGACCATCACCTTCGAGGAAGACCCCGCCAAAGCAGCACAGGGCGCAGACGTGCTCTACACCGACGTGTGGGTGTCCATGGGCGAACCGGTGGAAGTCTGGGCTGAGCGCATCAACGACCTGTCCGCCTATCAGATCAACCAGCAGCTGATGAATATTGCAGGCCCCAAGGCTGTGTTTATGCACTGTCTGCCTGCTTTCCACGACCATAAGACCACCGTGGGCAAGGAGATGGGTGAGCGCTTTGGCCGTGACGCCATGGAAGTGACCGATGAGGTGTTCGAGGGCCCCCAGAGCATCGTGTTCGACGAGGCTGAAAACCGGATGCACACCATCAAGGCTGTCATGGCTGCGACCCTTGGCTACGAGAAATAAACAGAACGAATGCAAAAGGAGCTGTTGTGCAAAAAGCTGCACGGCAGCTCCTTTTTTATGTGCAGAAAGCATTCTTGCCAAGGGATGCAGGCGCGGTATAATGAAGGCAGGGGCGTTGATGAAACAAAACAGGAGGAAGATTTATGAGGAAAAACATCAAAACCCGAATTCTGAGGGCGGTGGCTGGAATGATGATTGCGGCTATGTTGCTCACATCCTGCGCGGGAAGCACCACCAAGTACAGAAAACGGATGGAACTGGGGTGGAAATATCTCTCGGAAACGAACTATACCGAGGCGATCACGGCTTTCACGACGGCGATCCGGCTGAATCCCGATGACATTGAGGCGCACCTGGCGCGGGCGCAGGCATATGCAGCCTTGGAAAAATACGAAGAGGCTGCAGCAGATTACACCACTGTCATTGAAAGGACAGATGACCAGCCCTACAAACAGGTCAAGGCCTATGTCGGCCGCGCCGATGCAGACGAAAACATTGATAAACTGGCCGAGGCGGAAAGCGACTATTCCGCTGCGCTGAGTCTGCTGGGCGGTGAGAAGATCAAGAGCAGCGGAGCTTCTGCGGAAGAGATTTTGAGCCTGAAAAAGGACACTTTGGTCAGGCACGCGGCGGTGTGCGTGGCGCTGGTGCTCTTCGAGAAAGCATCTGCTGACTATGACGCCTTGGAGAAGCTGGGCGAGAATGTGACCGATAAGCGTGGGGAACTGGAAGACCTCATCCAAAACAGCCCTGAGGAAGACACAGACGCAGAGAATGGCATCTCTGCAACGGAGGAAACCGACAAGACGGATGCGCCTGAAAAGGACGAGGCTCCGGCGGACTCGAAGGAGGAGGCAGCATCTTTGAAAGAAACAGCTGAATCCAAGGCAGAAAAGGAAGAAGCTGCGTCTTCGAAGGAACCAGCTGCTTCCAGCAAGGAACAGCCTGCACAGAGC
>CAVKKE010000212.1:0-3609 GCA_963656875.1 Barnesiella intestinihominis
GGTGCGGCTCGGTGTAAGTTTGCTAGACGGCACCGGGCCATTTTTCATATACAGCTTTTGGGAAGTGGGTTACTGACTTAGCACGCGCTCACGACTTACTGCGCTCCCGGTTCTTACTTCGCCCCTTGCCTTCCGGTCGTGCTTCCCTTGCTGTGACTATAGTATACTATAAGGGGACTTATATTGCAATTGACAGACTGCACAAAGATAAGGGGACTTATCTAGCAATATTTGTGAGTGGACTTATATTCTTAAATGTGGTATACTCATTTTGGAAGGATGTGGTTCAATGGCAGTAACAGAGGCACAAAAACGTGCTGTAAAAAAGTATCAGGCAAAAATGGAAGATTTCAAAATCCATGCACCCGCCGGAACAAAAGAGCGATACCGGGCAGCGGCAGAGGCAGCGGGGCAGAGTATGCAGGCATATATTTTGCAGGCTGTTGAGGAGCGAATAGCAAAGGATCGCGGCCCCGCCGGGGAAGGTGGAGAAGATGCCTGACCACGCCAAACAAGTGGGCGTGTTGTGCCAGCGTGTTATTAATCTGCTGGGCTTGACCATGAAGGACGGGCAGAGTATTCTACTCGGTGAATCTAACATTGCCCACATGGTCAGCCGTCACCCGGCGGACTATGCCCTTTATGGAGAATACATTCCGCTGATTCTGTCCGCACCGGACTATGTGGCATTGAACGCCAAAGATGGCTCGATTGAATACGTCAAGGAAGTGCAGGTGAACAGCGTCTATGTCAAGGTCGCCGTCCGTGTTTCTGCGCGGGGCCAGCTCTTTGCTCGGTCAGTCTACCGGCTGAACACAAATCGCGTGTTGAACTTCATCGAAAAGGGCACACTGAAAAAATATTGACACTGAACCGATGATTTGACAAATCCCACGATTTTGGTATAATAGACTTGCAAAGAGAACCAGAGGACGGAACAGGCAGCCGTCGCCCATCGTTAGGAGATGCGGGAAGCGTCACCCCGCCTGATTCTCGAACAGAAAGAGGCCGTTGCAGCGATGCAGCGGCCTTTTGCTATGTGTGCGTATTCTCCGGCCCCCTGCGGGCCTCTCAGACAGCACCAACGTCAAAGAGTAAAACTACCCAGACAAACAGAAAACGCCTCACACGGGGCCGCAGAGGGCTGCTGTGTGGGGCGTTCTGTCTTATCTGCGCCGTCGGGTGCGTGTGCCGTTCAAAGCACGATCTAAAAGGTCGTCCAGTTCATCGGCCACGATGTGCACATAGCGCCAGCCGTGGGCGCTGCACTCCTCAACGCTGCACACGGTGTGCGAACCGTCCGGCCTCTGGCACTCGATCTGCAAAGGCTTGGCGCGGGTCTGGGCGATCTCCGCCAAAAGTTCAGGCGTCTGCATCCGGCTGTGCCTCCTCTTGGTTCTGGGGCGCGGGCAGCGGGGCGCCGGTGATGTCGTCCACGAACACCACACGCACGGTGCCGCCTCCGCTGCTGGCCTCGGAGAAGCGCAGGCCATAATCTAGCAGTGCCTTGGCGGCATTCACGCGGGCCTGCGCCTGTTCCTTGGGATTCTCTGCAATGCTGCGCAGAGTGCCCACAGCGGCCCCGTAGGACGCGGCCAGACTGTTCACGGCCTCGCTCAGCTGCGCCTCTCTGCCCTCTGCCAGAGCTGCGGCGAACTGGGGCATGGTTTTGTATTTGGTTATGACCCGATCACTTAGACCGCAGGCCCGGGCTGCTGCTGCGGTGGTGGGATTCGTCAGCAGTGCCGCCAAAGCCTTGCGCTGGTTCGGGGTCAAGTTTTCGCCAGTCAATGAAAATCACCTCGTTTCCAGAAATTTACAGCTGAACCGGGCACGATCAAGCACCGATTTGGGCGGTCAGTGCCTTGTTGAACTCTGCCAGACCGGGAAAGCCATCCTCGAAAGCAGCGGCCCGGCGGGGAGACTGCTGCAAGACGTTTTCCCCTGCATCCAGCTTCTGCCGCCAAAGGCTGAACGGAACCGGCCAGCGCTCGGCCATGTACGCCAGAGCCTCCGCCGGGGTGTCAAAGTATTTGCCGCTGCCGTGGAACTGCACAGAGTAGGTGCCCCCGGCGGGCAGGGTCAGAACGCCAGCCCGGAACAGCAGTACAGCATCAGAGGGCAGCACAAACAGGGTGCCGCTCGTGCTGCGGTCGGAAACGATGGGCAGGGACTTCAACCCGCCCGCCCAGTCCGGGGATAACTCGAAACGGCGCTGCATGTACACCTCGCCGCCGGGCACTCGGAACGAAAAAATCTCAGAAAAAACAGAATCCATGTTGTTCTCCCTTCGCGCGCTGGCCCCGGCGGGGTGGGAGCTGCGGCCCCTTCTCCGCCAGGGTGTGCGCGTTTTCAAGAAATGACGTATTATCGTATTGGTGCAAGCTAGTGCAACCTAATATGTAAATTCTAAAAAGTGAAAATTGAAACCCTTATAGGAATTTACGTTTCGGCTTGCACAGCTTGCACCTTTTGGCGGGAAAGCGGGGTCAGAGGACTTCAACGCCCAGTCTTAGACCGGTATAAATCATTCCCGCTTTTGTCTTGCGGCGCTCAAACCCGGCGGCCTCTAGTGCAGTCTTGAAGTCGTTGGAACGACGGCAGTATTCGCCGGTTTCGTCGCAGTATGTGCGGTAGGCAAGCTGCAAATCACTAGCCCTTACTGTGAAATCCTTGCCCACCTCGCACTGTTCTGCAATAAACTGACTCAACCAGTCATTTTCTGCCCGGTATGCCTCGACCTCATCCCGCACGCACGGCGGCGGGGTCAGGGTGCAGCCATTGGCAATGAACCGCCGGGCACCCTCCACAATCCACGCCAGCACAGCGCCGCCAGCATTTTCAACCAGAAAAGAACAATAGTCCTTCACCTCGCCGAGCTGTCCTCGGAAAGAAGCGCGGCATGGAATGACGACAAGGCGGCTCCATGTGCCAGCGTCAGAGCTGCCAACGCGGGGAAGGAAGTTGGTATACAACACCGGAGTGTGACTCGGGGTGAACGTGAAGGGCTGCCGGTACTTCGGATTTGCTGTGATGGGGTCGGTGCTGCTGATTCGCTTCAAAATCGACGTGTCCAGACGGCGGCCCTCCTCAAGTTCTGCGGCAATCACCAACCGGCGGCCTCTCAGCTCGGCCAGCTCTGGCCCGGCGTTCTTGTTTGCGTTTGATGTCAGAACGTCGGCAGACAGGGCACCGGCATAGTCGCCCAGCACACGGGAAAGGGTATTGAAAAAAGTACTTTTGCCGTTTCCGCCTGCGCCGTATGCGATCAAAAGGGCCTCCGTGTACACTCTGCCAACGGCAGCCATGCCAGCAACCTGCTGCAGATAGTCCACAAGCGCAGAATCACCACAGGCAAAACGGTTGACAAACTCCTCCCAGAGCGCCGCACCTTTATCCGACGGGGCGACGGATGTGCATTTGGTGCAGCGATCGGCGGGGTCGTTGGGCCGTGTCTGCCCGGTGTGCAAGTCAATCACACCGCCGGGTGTGTTCAGCAAGAACGGGTCGGCGTCCAGCTCATCCACGCCAACAGTAACCATGTGGGCCGCCTCTCCCAGTGCAGCCTTGATGCCGCCAGCATTCCGCTGCTGCTGTACGAACTTCAAA
>CAVKKE010000213.1:0-3583 GCA_963656875.1 Barnesiella intestinihominis
TGCCATAGAACTTCACCAGCACGTAGTTGTTGACAAGGATCATGCTGAAGAAGATAGCAGCGAGTTTGACGAGCATGATTACGCCTCCTTCTTCAGATTATCAATGTCGCAGCAGCTCTTGCGCTCGATGCGGGCGTCCAGCTTGCCTTCCAGCCACACACAGCCTGCCATCAGAACACCGAAGCAGAAGAATGCGCCGGGAGCCTGCGTCATGATGCCGATCTTGGCCATGCTGTCCGGCAGAACCTTGAAGCCCAGCCAAGTGCCGCTGCCCAGGATCTCACGGATGGTAGCCATCAGCACAACAGTGAGGGTGTAGCCGATGCCCATGCCAATGCCGTCCAGTGCGGAGTCCACCACGCTGTTCTTGCAGGCGAACATCTCGGCACGGCCCAGGATGATGCAGTTGACAACGATCAGGGGCAGGAACACGCCCAGAGCGTTGTACAGGCTTTCCATGTAGGCCTGCATGAACATCTGGACGATGGTCACGAAGCCAGCGATAATGACGATGTAGCAGGGCAGATGCACCTTGCCGGGGATCACCTTGCGCAGCAGGGAGATCATGACGTTTGCGCACACCAGCACGAAGGTGAAGGCGGCGCCCATGCCCAGAGCACTGGACACTGCGGTGGTGACAGCCAGCGTAGAGCAGGTGCCCAGAACCAGACGCAGAACAGGGTTTTCTTTAATGATGCCGTTGGTAAGGATGCTTACCTTGGACTTTTTCTCTTGTGCCATTTCTTACCAACCTCCTTTATGCCAGCTCGTTGTAGCAGGCCACGATGTCGTTCAGAGCGGCAAACAGTGCCTTGGAAGAGAAGGTAGCGCCGGTCTTGCCGTCCACGCCGTTCTCGCCCATCACAACGCTCTGGGTGCAATCCAGACCATCGAACTGCTTCAGGAAATCTTCATCTGCAACGGCGCTGCCGATGCCCTTGGTCTGAGTGGAAGCGTCCACCCAGATGCCGGTCTCGGTGCCGTTGGCGTCCATGCCGACAATGACGGTGACGATGCCGCCGTCGAAGCCGGACTCTTCGGCCTTGATGGCGATGCTGCCATCAGGAGCCTTGACCACGCCGGTGACATTGGCGGTGGTGTAATCGGTCACTTCTTCCAGCTCACCGGCGTCCGAAACGGACGGCAGCACGCCGACATAAGCGGCCAGAGTGGTGCGCTTGGTGTTTTCAGCAATGACCGGGGCGGTCATGGAGTTCACCAGAGCCAGCAGCAGGCTGACGATCAGGGAGATGACGCTCAGCACAACGATGGGCTTGATGGTGCTCTCCCAGTTGGAAAACTTACTCATTTGCCAGCACCCTCCTTTGCTTTCTTTGCAGGCTTGACATAGCCATACGGGGTCTGACGGGTCAGATCATTGATGTAAGGAACCCACAGGTTCATGAACAGCAGTGCGAAGGACACGCCCTCGGTGTAGCTGCCCCAGTAACGGATGGCGAAGGTCACGATTCCCAGAGCCACGCCGTAGACCAGCTTGCCCTTCAGGGTGAAGGGGCTGGTGACGTAGTCGGTAGCCATAAAGACGGCACCGAACAGCAGGCCGCCGGACAGAACGGCAACCAGTGCGGCGTGCAGGCTGTGGGTCGCAATGAGATAGAACACGAACACACTGCCGACGTAAGAGGCAGGGATGGCGATGCTGATGGTCTTGGTGGCGACCAGATAGATCAGGCCCAGCACGATGGCCAGAGCGCAGGTCTCGCCCAGGACACCGCCGTGGATGCCCATGAACAGATCCAGCAGGCTCAGCTTGGAAGTGTCAGCCACAGCCAGCGGAGTTGCGCTGGACAGCTGATCCACTGCTGCATCCGGGAACACCCAGTTGTTCATGGAGCTTGCAAAGCTGATGAACAGCACGATGCGGCCCACCAGAGCGGGGTTTGCAAAGTTCATGCCGATGCCGCCGAACAGCTGCTTGACGATGATGATAGCCACCAGATCGCCGATGATCAGCTGGCCCAGAGGCATGCCCACAGGCACGTTCATGGCCAGGATGATGCCGGTGACGACGGCGGACAGGTCGCTGATGGGATTGGGCTTCTTCAGCAGCTTGCAGTACAGCCACTCAAAAACCACGCTGGCAACGACGGACACTGCAGTGACCAGCAGTGCGCGCATGCCGAAAATGATGGCAGAGGCCACCACGCAGGGGCACAGGGCGACGATCACGTTGGCCATCAGGCTCTGAGTGGTCTCTTCGCTGCGCACATGCGGGGAAGCCGAAACAATAAGCTTCGTATCCATTACTTATTGCCTCCTTTTTTGATTTCACCGATGTAGAACGCCTTTGCCAGACTCATCATCTGGGTGACAGGGCGCTTTGCCGGGCAGACGAAGGAGCAGGAACCGCAGTTGAAGCAGTAGTCTGCGTGCAGCTTGCCCAGCTCCTGCACGTCACGGGCTGCATAAGCCTGATTGACCTCCACGGGCTCCAGACCCATGGGGCAATACTCGACGCAGCGGCCGCAGCGGATGCAGGGGTTGACGGGAGCAGGCTGTGCAGCAGCCTTGCTCAGGAAGATCAGGCCGGAAGTGGTCTTGGTGGTGGGGTAGCTCATGTTTTCCACCGCGGGGCCCATCATGGCACCGCCGGCCACCACCTTGCCCAGTTCACCCTTGACGCCCACAAAGTTCATGATGTCCTCATAGGCAGTGCCCACGGGGACCACGATGTTCTGGGGCTTTGCGCAGGCATCGCCGTCCACGGTGATGGTGCGTTCCACCACCGGCATACCGGTGGCCAGATACTTGCCCAGAGTGGAAACGCTGGTCACATTCATGACGATAGCGCCTGCATCTGCGGGCAGACCGCCGTGAGGCACCTCACGGCCCAGGCACTTCTCGATGAGGATCAGCTCAGCGCCGGTGCCGTAGACACTGGGCAGAGGCTTGACTTCAATGGTGGAGTCCCCATTGGTCTTCTTGCACAGCAGGTCGATGCACTCGGGCTTGTTGTTCTCGATGCCGATGACGCACTTCGGGATGCCGGTGTACTGCTGCACGGCCTTGATGCCGCGGATGATGTCATCGCTGCAGTTCAGCATTTCCTGCGTGTCGCTGGTCAGCCACACTTCACACTCGGAAGCGTTGATCAGCAGGGTGTCCACCTGCTGCTTGGGCTGGAGCTTGACGTCTGTCGGGAAGCCTGCGCCGCCCAGACCAACCAGGCCGCACTCACGCACAGCGGCCAGGAAGCTGGCCTTGTCGGTGACTGCAGGTGCCTTGACAGCCGGGTCTACGGTCTGCTTGCCATCGGTCTTGATGACAACAGAATCGCACATACGGCCGTTGGACAGACGGAACGGCTCCACGGCAGCAACGGTGCCGGAAACACTGGAATGAATATTTGCGGAGACAAAGCCGCCGGCTTCGCCGATCTTGGTGCCAACAAACACCTCGTCGCCCTTCTTGACCAGAGCTTTTGCGGGTGCGCCGATGTGCTGGCTCATCAGGATGCGTACCTGCGCGGGCAGAGGCATCGGGACCGGTTTGCTTGCAGCAGTTGCCTTGTCATGCGGCGTATGCGCGCCAAGCGCCGCACGTTTCAGCTTGTTCAACATGG
>CAVKKE010000214.1:0-3540 GCA_963656875.1 Barnesiella intestinihominis
TCTATGGCTGCAAGAGCAAGCACTTTAAGATGGCCAAGCAGCAGGTCATGAAGAGTGGCAACTACGCTCTGGCTGGCCGTCGCATGAAGAAGCGTCAGTTCCGCAACCTGTGGATCACCCGCATCAACAATGCAGTCCGTCCTCTGGGCATGAACTACTCCACCTTCATGGCTGGTCTGAAGAAGGCTGGCATCGAGCTGAACCGCAAGATGCTGTCTGAGATGGCTATCAACGATCCCAAGAGCTTCGCAGCTCTGGTTGAGACCGTCAAGAACGCCTGATTAAGAACTTGATTCGTGACGCCCGCGCGTATACGCGGGCGTCCGTTTTGTATCCGGGGTTCTTGCGGCAGCAAACATGTTTTTCAGGGCAGCGCCCTGCCGCAGGAGCTTTTGTGGCAGACGCTGCCCTATTTTGCTTTTTTTAAAAGATGAATGCCCGCTTTCAGCAGGAGGAATACAATGGACGAAAAGATCACCAGCCGGGAAAATGCAAAGATCAAATATGCCTGCCGCCTTTCTTCCCGCACGGCATTCCGCCGCAGTGAGGGCCGCTTTCTGGCCGAGGGACGCAAGCTGTGCCCGGAGCTTGCCCGCGGCGCGCAGCTGGAAACACTGTTCTACACCGAAAGCGCCATGGCAAAGTGCCCGGAACTTGCTGACCTGCCTGGTGAGCACTATCTGGTGGAAGACCATGTGGCCGACAAACTGGCTGACGTGGGCACCCATCAGGGCGTGTTCGGCGTGTTCCGCACCCCGGTGCACAGCCTGGACGAGGTGAAGACCGGCGGGCGGTATCTGGCCCTGGAGCGGGTGCAGGACCCCGGAAACGTGGGCACTCTGCTGCGTTCTGCGGCGGCGTTTGGTTTCGACGGCGTTATCCTCAGTGACGGCTGCGCCAGTGTGTGGGCACCCAAGACTCTGCGGGCATCCATGGGTGCGGCAGTGCGCATCCCGGTCATCGAAGTCGGAGCCATGCCGCAGGCTGTGGCCCAGCTGCGGGAGAAGGGCATTGCCTGCCTTGCAGCGGCTCTTTATAAGTCCCAGCCTTTGAGCGCAGCACAGGCCGGCTACCCCGGCGGCGTGTGCGTCGTCATCGGCAGCGAGGGCCAGGGCCTGACCGATGAGACCATTGCCGCCTGCACCAGCACAATGCGCATCCCCATGACCGACCGGGTGGAGAGCCTGAACGCCGGCATCGCGGGCAGCATCCTGCTGTGGCATTTCCGGGAGGAGAGCCTGTGAGCGGCTTTGCCGGGCAGACCAGTCTGTTCCCGCAGGAACCTGCGCCGGACCCGCTGCTGTGCTGGCTGTGGCTGGCCCACACACTGGGCCCGGCCAGCGCCCATGCGGGCCGGGTGCTGGATGCCTTCGGCGGGGCACAGGAAGCCTGGGAAGCCCGGGAGACTACAGAGTTCCAGCTTGCGGCAGGGCCTGCTGCAGCCAAAAAAGCCGCAGCGCTCAACAACACGCCGGAGCATTACCGTGCACTGGTGATGCGGTGCGACGCGCTGGATGTCCGCATCCTGCCCTTTGACGATCCGGATTATCCGCTGGCGTTCACCCGCATCCCGGATATGCCTCTGGTACTTTACTGCACCGGCGACCCGCGCTGGCTCAATGAGCCGGGGGCGGTGGGCATCGTGGGAAGCCGCAAACCTACGGAGTACGGCCTGAACGCTGCCGCAGACATCGGCGGAAAGCTGGCGCAGAGCGGAGCAGTCATCGTCAGCGGCCTTGCGGACGGGCTGGACAGTGCCGGGCACAAAGCTGCCGTGAAAAACGGCTGCCCCACCATCGGTGTGCTGGGCGTGGCCATCGACCGCACTTACCCTGCAGCCAATGTGACGCTGCGCCATAAGATCGAGAAGAAAGGCTGCATCATCAGCGAATATCCGCCGGACGGTACTTCGACGGGAGCCAACGGTTTTCTGATGCGCAACCGGCTCATTGCGGCCCTTTCGTCGGCGTTGCTGGTGGTGGAAGCTCAGGAAAAAAGCGGCACCATGTCCACCGTTGCCCACGCAGAGCGCTACGGCAAGCCGGTGTTCGCGGTGCCGGGCAGCATTTATTCGCCGAACTCTGCAGGCACGAATGCTCTGCTGCGGGATGGCCGCGCCCGTGCCGCCTGCAGTGCCGACGACCTGATGGGCCCGCTGGGGCTGCATGCCAGCCGCCCGGCTCCGGCAGTGACGATGCGTCAGCCGGAGCCGGTGAGCGACACCGAGCGCCGGGTGCTGGCCTGCATCGGGCCCAAACCAGTGGGCATGGAAGAGCTGTGCGTGAACACCGGCCTGCCCACGGCAGTGCTGCTGAGCACCCTGATGAAGCTGGAACTCTCCGGCCGGGTGTTCAAACAGCCGGGCCAGCGGTATGTGCTGCGGTAAACCGCCGCATAAATTCTGCTGGCAAAGCACACAACAAGTGTGGTATGATAAAAAGAAGAGAATCCCGCGCGGCACAAAAAAGCGCCGTGCGTTCCGATAGAAGAAAGAAATCGAATGGGAGTAAACTCGAATGGCGAAACTGGTAATTGTGGAGTCGCCTGCTAAGGCGAAGACCATCGGCAAATATCTGGGCGATGGCTACGAAGTCACCGCAAGCATGGGCCATATCCGCGACCTGCCCGCTTCTCAGCTGGGCATCGACGTGGAGCATGGCTATGCTCCGCAGTACATCAGCATCAAAGGCAAGGAAAAGCTCATCAAGGAGCTGAAGAGCAAGGCCAAACACGCAGACGGCGTGCTTCTCGCAACTGACCCGGACCGCGAAGGCGAAGCCATCAGCTGGCATCTGGCCAACATTCTGGGCCTCGACCCCCACGAGCCCAACCGCATCACCTTTGACGAGATCACCAAGAAGGGCGTGAAGGAGGGCATGGCCCACCCCCGCGCCATCGATGAAGATCTGTTCAACGCTCAGCAGGCCCGCCGTGTGCTGGACCGTCTGGTGGGCTACAAGCTCAGCCCGTTCCTGTGGCGCAAGGTGCGCCGCGGCCTGTCTGCAGGCCGTGTGCAGAGCGTGGCGGTGCGCCTGATCGATGACCGCGAAAAGGAAATCGAGAGCTTCAAGCCCGATGAATACTGGAACGTGGACGCCACCCTCGGCGCGGGCCACAAGAGCTTCACGGCCCGGCTGGCAACAGACAGCAAGGGCAAGAAGCTTCTGCCCAAGAACGAAGCCGAGGCCCGGGCCATCGAAAAGGGCCTGGAAGGGGCTGAGTATGTGGTGGCTGAGCTGAAAAAGGGCAAGCGCGCAAAGCAGCCCACCCCGGCATTCATCACCAGTACTCTGCAGCAGGAAGCTTCCCGCCGCCTGGGCTTCACGGCCACCCGCACTATGCGGGCAGCCCAGACCCTGTACGAAGGCGTGGACATCGCCGGACACGGCACCATGGGTCTGATCACCTATATGCGTACCGACAGCCTGCGCATTTCGGACGAAGCTGTCGCCGCCGCGAAGGAATACATCGCAGGTGCTTACGGTGAAGCCTATATCTGCCCCTACAAGCGCACCTGGAAGACCAAGAGCGCCACGGCTG
>CAVKKE010000215.1:0-3510 GCA_963656875.1 Barnesiella intestinihominis
AGGCCGAGATCATCAAGAAAGCCTTCTTCGGCCCGGTGACCCCGGAGGTGCCCGCAAGCATCCTGCAGATGCACCCGGACTTTATCCTTGTGGCGGATGAGGAGGCACTGAGCAAGATCTGATTTTTTGCTTACTCCTTCAGTCAATCCTGCGGATTTGCCAGCGCCCTCCGTGAGGGAGCTGGCATCGCATGGCGATGACTGGGGGAGTTTTTATTTTCCTCTCACTTTACAATTCATCGAAAAGGCGGTATTCTTTTATATATGACATTTTTCTCAGGGAGGAAACCATGGACATCCGCCAACTGCACTATTTTCTGGTATTGTGCGATGAAATGAACTACAGCCGTGCGGCGCAGCGGCTGTTTTTGTCCCGGCAGGCTCTGCGGCAGAGCATCTCGGCGCTGGAAGCCGAAATGTGCGGCCCGCTGTTCATCAGCGCCCACCACAAGCTTGCCCTCACAGACCGGGGCATGAGCCTGCAGCGCCATGCGGCCCCGGTGGTGGAGCAGTTCCAGCAGATGCAGGCGGCCCTGCGGGCCGAGATCCAGTCGGCCCAGCCGGTGCGCATCGGCATCAGCGTGTCGCTGGTGCCGGATTATCTGCCCGGGCTGGAGACCCAGCTGGACAAGTTCCGCCAGCAGTATCCCCATGTGGAGATGCGCTTCCGCATGATGGACAACGACGCCGTGGCAGACGAAGTGGAGCATGGCGAACTGGACGCAGGTCTGGTGATCGACCTTGGCTGTGCCGCGCCGGTGCTGGCCCGCACCACCCTGCGGGCCGACCCTGCCTGCCTGCTGGTGCCCCGGGGACATCCCTTCTGGGAGAAGGAGAGCATCCCGCTGGCAGAGCTGCGGGGCCAGCGTGTGCTGCTGCCCAGCCTGCGGCAGGATCTGTTCAGCCCGCTGTGGACGGCCTGCGCCCGGGCAGGCTTTGCGCCCAATGCGGAGATCGGCCCCAGCTTCTATCAGGCGTATTATCTGGTGCAGGAGCAGCTGTGCACCTGCCTGACCCGCTACGAGCCCGGTGCCCGGCGGGAACTGGACCGCGTGCGGGATGTCCTGCTGGAAGATCTGCCGCCCCTGTGCGTGTCGCTGGTGCAGCGGCGGGACTATTCTTCTGCTTACATCGATCTGCTGCGCAGCTACCTGATGGAGGTGCTGGGAGGTTCGGCCAGCCTGCCGCCCCGGCGCGGACGCCCGGCCAAGCCCTTCTATAACTTCCCGGTGCTGTCCAGCGCGGCGGCAAAGCCCGCCCCGGCCCATCCGGCCCCGGGCACCCAGCTGCCTTTTGCGGGCGGAAACAACTTCCGCGAGCTGGGCGGCTATGAGGGCGACGAGGGCAAACATGTCAAGTGGGGCCAGATCTGGCGCGGCATCCCCACGGCGCAGCTCACCGGAGAAGCTGACCGGAAGCTGCTGGATTCACTGGGCCTGCGGCTGATCCTCGACCTGCGCAGCACCGAAGAAGCGAAAAAAGAGCCGGACTATGTGCCGGACGGTGCGCGTCTGGTGCAGATCTGCGGCCTGTGCGCGGCGGACGGCCACGAGATCGCGTTCTCGCCGGACGACATCGCGGCGCTGCTCAAGGGCCGCAAGGACAATGCCGACGGCAGTTTCTTCGTGCAGGCCATGTACGAGCAGATGCTGTTCGGCAACAAGGCGTTCAAGGAGCTGTTCCGGGCGCTGGAAGCAGGCGAGACCCCGGTGCTGTTCCACTGCTCGGCGGGCAAGGACCGCACCGGCGTGGCGGCAATGCTCATCCTGCTGGCGCTGGGCGCTTCGGACGAGACCATCTGCAAAGACTACATGCAGACCAACATCTGCCGCAAAGCGGAGATCGAGGCCCGGGTGGCGGCTCACGCCGACGAGATCGCAAAAGATCCCCGGCGGGAGAACTTCCACCGCAGTGCCGCCGGTGTCAGCCCGGAAGCAGCGCCTTTTGTGCTGCGCGCCATCCGGGAAAAATATGGCAGCGCGGAAAGCTATCTGGAAGCGGAATACGGCCTGACTCCGGCGCGTCTGATGCGCCTGCGCAGGATGTATCTGGAATAAAAAAGCAGGGGAGAGCGGCATCCATGGCGGATGCTGCTCTCCTTTTTTGCACAAAATGATACGGGAGCGCGGCTTTCTCCCTTGACAATCACACAAATGTTTCGTAATATAAATAGTAGTATGGAATAAAAGACGCTGTATGCAGGCTGTTCCGTGAACCCTGAGTTCCTTCAGGCGCCGTGCGCCTGTTTTATATAAGAAAGAACCGTAGATAGAAAAGCTGCAGGCCAGACCGTGCGGAGATTTGTCCGTGCGTGTGGTTTTGCTGTCTTTTTTGCGTTGAAAGCTCACTTATAAAAGCCCTGTGTAATCCCGCACCTGCTGCGCAGCGTCTCCTGCTTATGATTCAAGATTGAATTTTAACAAAGGAGAGTGAAACGCGATGACCGCGATTGGAGTGATCGTGGCCCTGATTGTTGCTGTTGTCGGCGCCGCTGCGGGTTATTTTATTGGTTACAACAACCGTAAAAAGACCGCTGAGGCACAGATCGGCAGCGCAGAGGCTGAGGCGACCCGCCTGGTGAACGAAGCGATCAAGACCGCCGAACAGAAGCGCAAGGAAGCGGTTCTGGAAGCAAAGGACGAGGCTTTCAAGCTGAAGGCGGAAGTGGACGCCCAGAAGGCAGAAGCGGACAAGGAGATCAAGCAGCGCCGTGCGGAGATCACCCGCCAGGAAAACCGCATCGACCAGAAGGAGACCGCCCTCGACCGCAAGACCGAGGCGCTGGAGAAAAAGGAAGAAGAGCTGAAAAAGCGCGCCGCTGAGGCCGATGAGCGTCTGGCTGAGATCGACGCCCTGCGTGCCAAGGAGATGGAGCGGCTGGAGACTCTGGCCGGCCTGAGCCAGGAGGACGCCCGCGAAGTGCTGCTGCACAAGGTGGACGAGGAGCTGACCCACGAAAAGGCCGTGCGCATCGCTGCCTACGAGACCGACCTGAAGGAGAACTGCGACAACATCGCCCGCAACCTGATCGGTCAGGCCGTCAGCCGCTGCGCTGCCGACCACTGCAGCGAGACCACCGTCAGCGTGGTGCCGCTGCCCAGCGATGAGATGAAGGGCCGCATCATCGGCCGCGAGGGCCGCAACATCCGCGCTCTGGAAACTGCCACCGGCGTGGATCTCATCATCGACGATACCCCGGAGGCTATCACCCTGTCCTCCTTCGACCAGACCCGCCGCGAAGTGGCCCGCATGACCCTGGAGCGCCTGATCGGCGACGGCCGCATCCACCCCGCCCGCATCGAGGAGACGGTGGAGAAGTGCCGCCACGAGCTGGAGCTGCAGATGAAGCGCGAGGGCGAACGCGCCGTCATGGAGCTGGGCATCCACGGCCTGCACCCCGACCTCATCAAGCTGATCGGCCGCCTGAAGTACCGCACCAGCTTCGGCCAGAACGCTCTGACCCACAGCATGGAAGTGGCCTGGGTGGCCGGCCTGCTGGCAGGCGAGATGG
>CAVKKE010000216.1:0-3492 GCA_963656875.1 Barnesiella intestinihominis
GCCGCCGTCTTCCATAGTAATGCGAACCATAACGCTACAATACTCCTTTTGTGTTACCCCGCAGCGCGGGTGTGTTCGGCAGACAGTCTGCCGGATATCCCTTATAGTATACCATAGCTTTTGCGGGTTGCAACGGCGCAAAAGCAACGTTTTTGTAAAATTTTGTCCCTACACGGCTAAGAAATTATAATTCGTCCTGCATCTCCACCATATCCGCCCAGAAGCGCTTGGGGCAGTGGCTCATGCGGCATTTTTCGTTGTGCCGGGCCTTGATTTCCAGCGTTTTGTAGAACTGCGTCCACAAAGCCTGAAACTGCTGTTCCCGCTCGCTGGGCGGGGGCATCTCCAGCGGTGCGGCCAGTTCCATGAGCCGGGCCTTGTGGTTTTCCTGCAGTAGCACCGCCTGATGCACTGCGTCGTAGATCATGAAGTTCTCTTCCGGGAACCGCCCGCAGAAATGGGGCCGCAGCAGGGGCAGGATGTAGTTTTTCGGGTGTATGACTGCGCCCAGCATTCCGCCGTGCTCCTCAAAGCGGACGAAGCCCTGGAACTTGTCCACTTCCCAGTCCAGACTTTTCTTCATCTCATACAGCGGGGCCACGTCCGGGTGGCCTGCCCGCTTGACGGTGCCGGGGCCGAGGGCAAAGGCCAGATGCAGAAAGCGGATGAGCAGCAGCTCTTTGTCCTCCCGCCCGGAGAGAAAATCGCGGCTGACGAGGTACTCTGTCTCTGCGCCCAGCTTTCGGCCGAAGCTGGCAAACACCCGCTGCGCCTTGGCGTGGTCGGTGGGAATGTCTCTGACGGGATACAGGGTAGATGTCTCCCGCTGGGGTGTCCAGACGGCAAACGGGATCTCGTGCTCCGCAAAGCTCTCAAACACGCAGCACAGGAAACCTTCAAAACTGCCGTCGTAGACATAGACCACGTCCGCGTCGTGGAGCCGGCGCTTTACAGAGCCTTCGCCAGACATTGAACTGCCTCCTCCCGCACCATGCGCATGGCCGCCCGGGGCGCAACACCCTGCCCGATGAGATTATCCACGGCGGGCGGGGTGAACAGGCTCAGCTGTTCGCAGTTTCCGCTGAACACGTTGGGGTCGATGAGAGCCCGGGTGATGTGTTCCCGTCCGGCGGTGCCGCGGCCCGGGTGCGCCCCGGAAAAGCCCCGGCAGGTGATGAAATACTGAGCCCGCTTGAGCACCACGCCCATGCGTTTGAGCTCGTCCAGCCCCAGCGACGCCTGTTTGCGGGCGTGCCAGATGCGCCGGGCGCTTTTGGGGCCGATGCCCGGCACCCGCAGCAGCATCTCGAAAGGCGCACGGTTCACATCCACCGGGAACAGCCCGTAGTGCTGCACGGCCCAGTTGCATTTCGGGTCGAGGTAAGGGGTGAAGTTCTGGTTGTTCTCGTCCAGAATCTCGTCTGCCTTGAACTGGTAGAACCGTAGCAGCCAGTCCGCCTGATACAGCCGATGTTCCCGCAGGAGCGGGGGCTTGGTGTCCAGCGCGGGCAGGCGGGTGTCTTCGGTGACCGGGATGTAGGCTGAGTAGAATACCCGCTTCAGGCTGTATTTCTGGTACATGCCCTCGGTGAGCTTGAGGATGTGGTAGTCCGTTTCCGGCGAAGCCCCCACGATTATCTGGGTGCTCTGCC
The DNA here is from genome assembly GCA_963656875.1 of Barnesiella intestinihominis. Lineage (GTDB taxonomy): Bacteria > Bacillota > Clostridia > Oscillospirales > Ruminococcaceae > Faecalibacterium. Next base: position 1,653 of record CAVKKE010000216.1, read on the forward strand.
CGGCAGGCGCGAATTTGGGCGCGTGGCGGTAGACGGTCAGCTCCTTTTTGCTCTGGGCGCCGGACACGGCGATCTGTTTCATGGGCCGGAAAATGGAGTGGCGGCCCTTGTCCGGGGCCAGCAGGTTCAGGCTGTGCTCGCTGGGCAGCTCCACGTTGACGCTCAGGCGGTCGGCCAGATAGCCCAGCTGCTGCAGCAGTTCCGGGCTGGTGCCGGGGATGGCTTTGGCGTGGATGTAGCCCCCGAAGCGGTATTCGTTGCGCAGCAGCCGCAGGGTGGCCAGCATCCGCTCCGTGGTATAATCCGGTGTGCCCAGCACCGCGCTGGACAAAAACAGGCCCTCGATGTAGTTGCGGCGGTAGAACTCCACGGTCAGCTCGGCCAGCTCCCGGGGCGCAAAGGTGGCCCGGGGGATGTCATTGGACTTGCGGTTGACGCAGTAGCTGCAGTCGAAGGCACAGCAGTTGGTCATGAGGACCTTGAGCAGGCTGACGCAGCGGCCGTCTGCCGTAAAGGCGTGGCAGCAGCCCGGTGCGTAACAGCTGCCGATGGTCCCGGCCCGGGCGGTGCGGGACGCGCCGCTGGAGGTGCAGGCGACATCGTATTTGGCGCTGTCGGCCAGGATCGTCAGCTTGTCCATGATGGATCGTTCCATGAAAAATGCACCTCCGGGGATAAAAAGGGTATAAAATAAAAAGCCATACACAAACTTGTCGGGGTGGGCCCCCTCCATCTTGCTGACGCAAGACCGTTCGGTCGCTTAAAGTCCCCACTGGGGACTTCATTGCTCACGCAAACGCGAATTTGCAGATGGCTTTGATGTTTTGGAACCAGGGTGCTGCCGATTTCGGCCCCTCTGGTGAAAATGCGTTTGGAGCGGCCCGCAGGCCGCGACAAACGCGAAAATAAAAATAATTTTTCCGCTGAATATGGCCAGAGTGCAACGGAGGCCATTCAAATGATTGAATGGCTTACCATTTCGCCTTGGTCTCCACCACACGGCCTGCGATGTGCAGGTGGTTCAGGTCTTCGCCCTTGATGACCATCTCATTGTAGGCCGGGTTGAAGGGCTGCAGCACCACGCAGTTGCCGCGCTGAATGTAACGCTTCAGGGTGCCTTCACCTTCATCGCCGTAGATCAGCACGCCCAGATCGCCGTTTTCCAGCGTGTCCTGCTTGTGCACAAGGGCCAGGTCACCGTCCTGGATGCGGGGTTCCATGCTGTCGCCGCGCACCACCAGATAGAAATAGTTGGCGGGGTCCTTCACGCGGGCATACTCCTGCCCATAGTCCTCTTCAAAGGCCAGAGCGCCATAGCCTGCTTTCACGGTGCCGATGACCGGGATCAGGCTCTCGGAATAGCTGCCGAAAAAGCGCTCTTCCGGGGCGGAGACATTGCTCACCGGGCGGTAGAGGCCCAGCAGATAGTCCGCCGTGGTGTTCAGCAGCTCGGCGATGCGGGCCACCGTGGTGGGGTCGGGGGAAGATTTGCCGCTTTCCCATTTGCCGACGGCCTGCTGGGTCACACCCAGTTTGGAAGCCAGCTCAGCCTGGCTGACGCCCTGCTTTTTGCGGCACTGCTTCAAAAGCTCTGAAAACGACATGATGATTCTCCTTTTACCGATGAGTGGGTTTTTGATTGATTTCATTATACAACAAAAAGATGTGCTTGTAAATAGCTTTGATGAACTTTGACCCAGAAAGGTTGTGGCAAAATTCGGGAATTTTCGGATTTGAGAAAAAATTTGCGCAAAGGCTTGACAGCGGGCTGTAAATCTGGTAAATTAAATAGGCATTCGACACGGCGTAAGGCGAATGTCCACAAGGAGAGATGTCCGAG
>CAVKKE010000217.1:0-3483 GCA_963656875.1 Barnesiella intestinihominis
GAGGTGCACTCGGGCTGCAGCTCGATCTGGTTTTCCAGCTGCTGGCCGGGGATGCACTCGTTCATGAATCGGTCGCCCCGCCTGTTGATCTGCAGGAAGGGGGTCACGCCCATGCCGCTGCCCATGTGGTGGGTCATCGGAGCGTGGTGATCCTGAACCTTGGCACCGATCCATGCGCCCATGCGCAGGCCGTCGCCGGTCTCCACGGTCTTACCCTCGACGTCCACGCCCAGCATACCCATGGCACCCATGTTGGCGATCTTCTTTTCGACGATCTCCGGAGCGAAGTGCTTCATGATCTTCTCATCGCCGGAGTTGTCGCCGGTGGCCAGAATGACGCCCTTGGACGCATTCAGCTGGATGTACTTGTTGCCGTTCTGGGCATCGCGGATGATGATGCCGGTCACGCGGCCGTCGCTGTCCTTGAGCAGCTTGGTGCCGAAGCAGCCGAAGAAGGTCTGCGCACCGGCATCCAGAGCCTTGTTCAGGTTGGCCTCAACGATGAAGCCCTGCTGATCCTTACGGGAAGAGCGGAACTCCATGCTGGAGGGGAAGGTGGGGAACTCTTCGTTGCGGTAGTCGTAGTGCTCGGGCTGAGGCCATGCCAGCGGGACCAGAATGCCCTTATCGAACTGCTCCTGCGTCACGGCCTGACGGGTGGTGTCGCAGATGGTCAGCTCGGGATAAGCCTCGATAAACCAATCCATGACCTCGTGTGCGTGGGAAGCCCACTTCTTGAGGATGGCGCGCTTGTTGCGGTAGGTGCACTCGCGCATCAGGCGGTTGACGACCACATCCTCATCGACGATGTTCTCACGGCCCCAACGCTTGTTCAGGGTACCGTTCAGCAGAGCGTACTCACCGCTGCGGCAGTTGAAGGAAGAGCTCTTCTCGACGATGGCGACCTTTGCGCCTTCCTCGGCAGCAGCACGGGCAGCGCAGATGCCGGACAGACCAGCACCAACCACGACCACGTCAAAGTCCAGCGTCTCGCTGGCCTCGACCTGCGGCTCTTCGCCCAGCCAGTCGTCGCCGTCGTCCGCGCTGTTGGTGTCCTCGGCGGGAGCGTCGGTCTTGACGCCCATAGCCTGTGCGATGCAGTCCGCAGCAGCTTCCTTGACGGCGTTGGTGGTGACGGTGGCACCGGAAACGTTGTCCACCTCGGCACTCTGGGCGGCCATCAGAGCCTCCTGCAGGGTGGGAGCAGCCACGCCGCCGATGCTCTCGGTCTCGTTGGAAGTATCCACGACGACCTCGGTGATGGCGGTCTCGCTGAAGGTCATGGTGACCTTCACTTCACCGATGCCGGTGGCGGTGCCGGTGTAAGTACCGGGGGTGTACAGGGCCTCGCCGGTGGATGCGGCGGTGCTGGAACTGCCGGAAGCGGCATTGCAGGCGGCCAGTGCGCCGGCGGTGACACCGCTCATGGCGGCGGCAGCGGCGACCTTCAGGAAGCCTTTGCGAGAGATCTTTTTCATCTGCGTTCTCCTTCTTGGTTCTCTTTCTTCTTTTTCTTCACGATTGCAGGCGGAAAATCCCCCGCGATGTACTTAGTATAAAATATAACGAAGTAAAAGGGAATTAAAAAATCTTAAGCAGAGTTATAAAAAATGTTTATAAGGGGAGCTGTCTGTGATATACTAGAGAAGAAAGGAGCCTTGCCCCATGAACGACCACCAGCTGCTCTGTTTTCTGACGGTAAGCCGGACGCTGAACTTTTCCAGCGCGGCGCGGGAGCTGTACTGCACCCAGCCCGCGCTGAGCTACCAGATCCGCAGCCTCGAAAAAGAACTGGGCGCAGACCTCTTCCGCCGCAGCACCACAAGCGTCGCGCTGACCGAAGCCGGCCGTGCCCTGCTGCCTCATGCGCAGGAAATCTACCGCCACATCCTCAACGCCCGGAACGAACTGCGGCCCTATGCCCGGCAGAAACATCTGATCCTGAACCTGCCGCTGGTGCTGCTCCAACGGGACCCCATCTATCCCGTCCTGATGGAGCGGCTCCGCGCCGCCTTTCCGGGCTGCGAATTTGAAGTCCGCACCGACCCGGTGCAGGGCAGTCTCCACCGCTTTCTGACCACCGAGGCCGACGCCGCGGTCTATCTGCCTCTGTCCTCCATCCAGCCCGAAATCGAGCAGACCCCGCTGGTGAAAAATTACTGCTATCTGGTGGCCGCGCCCCAGCACCCTCTGGCCAGCCGCAAAGAACTGCTGCCCGATGACCTCTCCAACCTGCTTATCTACTGCGAGCCGATCTTCGGCGTGGTGGCCGAGCACCTGCAAAGCCTGCCCGAGATGCCCTACGCCCCGCCCCGGTTCCGGATGGTGGAGACCTACGAGACCATCTATGCAAATCTGTTGGCCGGCAAGTGCCTGCTTCTCAGCCCCATGAAGTACCCGGTCTACCCGGACGACTGGTACCACCCGGTGCGGACGAGCATTCCCATGCCGGACACCTTCCTGCTGACCCTCCGGGATGACCCCCGCCCCGAGATCGCCCAGCTGCGGCAGGTCTTTCAGCAGGTATACCGGGAGTTTTTTGAGGGGACGGCTTAAAGCAAACAAGAAGCACGTTGCTCTGCGATTTTCCTGTTGACAATCGCTTCCGAATCGCATATAATAAAGTTGAACCATAAAGGTTCCGTGCGGCGGCACGTTAAAGCTGTACTCCAGCTGGGGGAGGGTAAGTACCAAGCACTTCTGATGTCCGGAAGGACGTCCAGCCCGCACCGGGGAGATAAGGTGTGTCCGCGCCGGGGACGTAAAGTTCCGGCGGCAAACAATATCCGGAAGGATATTCAGGCTGACAGCCAGCATAAAACACGCATTCAAGAATTTGCGCTGGATGGTAATTTCGCCATTCAGCGTTTTTTGTTGTCACCCCACTTTTGAGGATGTATTATGAAACAGGAAACCGGCAAAAAGCAGGATCAGCGGAAAGCGATCCTGACCGAGATCAATCTGCCGCAAAATTATACAAGCAGTATCTCGTCGGGCGCAAATTCCTTTATGTGTTCGACGGCAGGTACATTGAAGTCATCTATAAGGCTCAGAATTTCAAACACCTGACCGGCGTTGAAACTTCTTTGCCTGCAAAACGCTTTTACAGCAGTGCAATCAACGACACTTTGCAGACTGCCCAGATCGGTTTCAGCAAAGCACATCCTTATGAGCTGTGCCTGCGCAAGGTGAAACACCTGCACGAGCTGGTGAATCTTGCTTCGTCTGAAAGCTTCATGCCGGAAGAGATCGGCACCAAAACACAAACTTACAAATTCGGCACGACGGATCTGAATTTCACTCTGTGCATGAACCGTGAACTGGATGAAAACGGAAACGAGATCAACGAGTGCTACATTAGACTGTACCCTTTGTCAAGGACAACTTCAAAGATGTGACCCCTTTTATTTAGGCACAGGTCATTTTTGCTATCCCCGAAAATCATTCAGAAGTAGCTCAGCTGAACCCTTAAATATAGACAAT
>CAVKKE010000218.1:0-1032 GCA_963656875.1 Barnesiella intestinihominis
GGAGGTGGCTTCTGATGAGCGCTCTGATCGAATTTGACGGCGTGTGCAAGTATTACCAGATGGGTGACACCACAGTAAAAGCAGCGGATCACATTTCAATGAAAATCAACAAGGGTGAGTTCGTGGCCATCGTGGGCCAGTCCGGTTCGGGCAAATCCACCTGTATGAACATCATCGGCTGTCTGGATGTGCCCACCTCCGGCACCTACCGTCTCAATGGCCGGGATGTGGGCAGCATGAAGCGGGATGAGCTGGCCGAAGTTCGCAACGAGATGCTGGGCTTCATCTTCCAGCAGTACAACCTGCTGCCCCGGCTGAACCTGCTGGAGAATGTGGAGGTGCCGCTGGTGTATGCGGGCATCCCCCGCGCCGAGCGCCGCCGCCGGGCCATTGCGGCACTGGAGCAGGTGGGCTTGGGCGATAAGCTGAAGAACAAGCCCAGCCAGCTTTCCGGCGGCCAGCAGCAGCGCGTCTCCATTGCAAGGGCACTGGCCGGCAGGCCAGCGGTCATCTTAGCCGATGAGCCCACCGGTGCGCTGGATTCCCACACCGGACGTGAGGTGCTGGCCATGCTGCAACAGCTGCACCGGCAGGGCAACACCGTGGTACTGATCACCCACGATAACTCCATTGCAGTACAGGCCCAGCGGATCATCCGGCTGGAGGATGGCTGCGTGGTCTACGATGGTGATGCCCACACGCCTGAGGCCGTGGTGCAGCCAAACTATGCGGCAAAGCAGGAGGGGAGCACATCATGATCTACGAGACCTTCCATGAAGCGATCCAGAACATCTGGAGCAACAAGTTCCGCACCTTCCTGACTATGCTGGGCATCATCATCGGCGTGACGGCCGTCATCGTCATCGTGGGTCTTGGCAACGGCATGACGCAGAGCATCCAGAACAGCTTCTCTGATATGGGCACAAACCTGCTGACCGTAAATGTGATGGGCTACGGCTCCCGCTCGGTCAGGGTGGATGATTTCTATTCCATTGTGGAGGCCCATCCGGATATTTTCGGGGCGGTATCTCC
>CAVKKE010000218.1:1042-3440 GCA_963656875.1 Barnesiella intestinihominis
GCGGCAGCGTGAAGGTCGGCTCCACAACATACAGCAACACCAGCGCCACCGGCGTGAGCGAAAGTTATCTTTCCCTCTCCGGCTACACGGTCGGCCAGGGCCGCAATCTCAACTATGTGGATATGACCGATCACAAAAAGGTCTGTGTGGTGGGTGCTTACATCAACCGGGTGGCCTACGGCGGCAATGCAGTGGGGCAGACCATCAAGGTCGGTTCGGAAAAATACACCATCGTGGGCGTGCTGGAGGCGAAGGTAACCGACCTTTCCAGTCAGGAGGGCAGCAGCGATGATATCGTACTGGTGCCCTACACCACGGCGCTGCGGGTGTCCGGCACCAGTACAGCCAGCTCGTACAGCGTCCTGGTATCGGACGAAGATCGGGTCTCCGAGGGAAAGTCCATTCTGGAAAGCGGCTTGCAGGAGCTGCTCAAATCAAGCAGCGGCTATTTTATCACCAGCATGAGCGAGATGCTGGATATGATGACCTCTATAGTGAACATGGTGGTCATGGTCCTCACGGCCATTGCGGCTATTTCGCTGCTGGTCGGCGGCATCGGCATCATGAACATCATGATGGTCTCGGTCACGGAGCGCACGCGGGAGATCGGCATCCGCAAGGCCTTGGGCGCAAAGGAGCGCACCATCCTGGGCCTGTTCGTGACAGAAGCTGCGACCACATCGGCGCTGGGCGGTGTGCTGGGCATCGGCCTTGGCTATCTGATCTCCGCTGTCGTCAACCAGATCCTGCCGATGCTCATGGCCGGCTCCGGCATGGAGATGAACGTGGCCCCCTCCATCGACTCGGTGGCCGTAGCATTTGGCATCTCGGTGGGGATCGGCGTGCTGTTCGGCTATCTGCCGGCTCGCCGTGCGGCACGTCTCAACCCCATTGACGCACTGCGGTATGATTGAGTCCGACCAGAAAGCAGAAAGGAAAAAACTATGAAGAAACGATTCCTCGCCCTGCTGCTGGCGGTGTGCATCGGCGTATCCATGCTGGTGCTGCCCGCTTCGGCAGCCAGTTCCAATACGGCAGTCCAGACGGCGGTGGCACTGGGCGGCCTGTCTGCTGAGCAAAGCGCCCAGCTTAGTGCACCGCTCACGCGCGGCCAGTTTGCCAAGCTACTGGTGGCCTTTTCTGCCTACCGGGATGGTCTCGACCTGCAAGGCAGCACCGGCACCTTATATAAGGATGTGACCAGCAGCAACGCCTATGCAGCCTGCATCCGCATTGCTGTCCAGCAGGGGTGGACCAGCGGCTATACCGACGGTACCTTCCGCCCGGATGATCCGGTCACCCTGGAGGAGGCCAGCACCTCCATTCTCAAGCTGCTGGGCTATGATGTGACGACCCTGAGCGGCACCTTCCCGGCGGCCCAGCTCAATAAGGCGTCTGCCATTGGTCTGCGTGCGAACGTTACGGCCGTGCAGGGCCAGACCCTGACGCTGGAGGACGGTGCGAAACTCCTGTATAATGCCCTGACAGCCAAGAATGCGGAGGGCCAGATCTATGGTACGACCCTCGGTTTTACGGTGACGAATGGGCAGGTGGACCTTTCCTCTGTGCTCACCAGCAGCATGGAGGGCCCCTTTGTGGCAGCGGGCGGCGAGAGTCTGCCGTTTACCCCGGCAGCCGTCTACCGGAATGACCAGCTGGTCTCTTCTGCACAGCTGGAGGCTTACGATGTCTACTATTACAACGCCAGCGCCCAGACGGTCTGGATCTATTCCCGCAAGGCGGCGGGCCGCATCACGGCCGTATCGCCCAGCGCCAACGCACCGACCTCTGTCACCGTAGCAGGCACCAGCTACACCATTGCAAGTTCTGCGGTGGCAGCGCAGCTGTCCAGCCTGAACGGCGGTGGTGTGGGTCAGGTGGTCACCCTGCTGTTGGGGATGAACAACGAAGCCGTGGCCGTGCTGACCGGCGACCAGGCAGAGGAAGTGTTCTACGGTGTGGTGCAGACGGCATCCCGCAGCCTTGTGGAAGAAAACGGCGCGGATGTGCAGCAGGAAGTCTCCGTTTTCTGCACCGACGGCGTGACGCGCACGGTGAACATTGATAAAAGCCTGAACTATCCGGCCGGCTGGCTCGTCAAGATCACCGTAAACGAAAATGGTGAGCAGGTGGACAGCCTTGCCACAAGCAGCGTCTCCGGCACTATCAATGCAGAGGGCACCGCACTGGGGGATATCTCCTTTGCACAGGATGTGGAGATCCTTGATATAACATCGGAGGGTGTGGCTGGGACAGTACGTCCCAGCCGCCTATCGGGGGTAACACTTTCCTCTTTGGATGTGCGCTATTACACGACCAATGCGTCCGGCGAGATCGACCGCCTGATCCTGAAAGATGTTACCGGTGACCTGTGGACCTATGGTGTTCTGGATGATGT
>CAVKKE010000219.1:0-3403 GCA_963656875.1 Barnesiella intestinihominis
GGTCGGCAGACGGATTTTTTCATTTTGGGTCTTGACTTTTAATAGTTAGTCTCCCGATCTATTTTCCCCATTGTAACACTTTTTGCGTGCACAGGCGCAGTTTGTGTCGTGAATTTTGTTCACTTCTTGCATGAGGATTCATCTTTCCATATGAATGAGCTCAAAAGAGTTGTAAAAAATCGGAAAACAGGGTATCATAGAGGAAATGGGAAGTATACAACAATCATGAATAAAAGGAGTGTGCCTTATGCGCGCTTATGAACGGCTTTTGAATTATGTCCGGGTGCACACCACCTCGGACGAGACCTCCGGCACCCATCCTTCCGCCGAACGGGAATTTGACCTTGCCCGCCAGCTGGTGGAAGAAATGAAGGGCCTTGGCATGGAGGACGCCCGTGTGGACGAGCACTGCTATGTCTACGGCACTCTGCCCGCCACCCCGGGCTGTGAGGACAAGCACGCCCTGGGCCTCATCGCTCACATGGACACCGCCGACGATGCCAGCGGCGAGAATGTGCAGCCCATCGTGTGGGAAAACTACAACGGCGGTGAGATTACCCTGCCCGCCACCGGCATGGTGATGAAGCCCTCGGTGTTCCCTTTCCTCACTTCTATGAAGGGTGAGACCCTTATCACCTCGGACGGCACCACCCTGCTGGGTGCCGACGACAAGGCCGGCATTGCGGAGATCCTGACCGCCGTGGAGACCATTCAGGAAAAGGGCCTGCCCCACGGCAAACTGTGCATTGCTTTCACCCCCGACGAGGAGATCGGCGAGGGCGCATCGCTCTTCGACATTCCTGGCTTCGGCGCAGATTTCGCCTACACCGTGGACGGCGGCGATGCCGGTTCCATTGAGTATGAGAACTTCAACGCCGCATCTGCTACGGTCACCGTCCACGGCTTCTCGGTGCACCCCGGCACCGCCAAGGGTACCATGATCAACGCCTCCAATGTGGCCATGGAATTCCATGAGTCCCTGCCTGTCACCGCACGGCCCGAGACCACCGAAGGCCGTCAGGGCTTCTACCACCTGTGCCAGATGTACGGCGATGTGACCACCGCAAAGCTGGGCTACATCCTGCGCGACCATGACGCCGCCAAGCTGCAGTTCAAGAAGGACAACATGCTGGATATTGCCGAGTTCCTGAACGGCAAATACGGCGAGGGCACCGTAGAGGTGGAGATCAAGGACAGCTACCGCAACATGCTGGAAAAGATCAAGCCACATTTTCACCTGGTAGAAACGGCCCGCAAGGCCACCCGTATGGCCGGACTGGAGCCGGAGGAGATCCCCGTGCGCGGCGGCACCGACGGCGCTATGCTGAGCTGGAAAGGCTTGCCCTGCCCGAATCTGGGCACCGGCGGCTTCAACTTCCACGGCGTGTGCGAGTGCATCACCGTGGAGCGCATGGACCGCTGCACCGAAATTCTGCTGAACATCATCAAACTGTACGCAGAGTGATTTTCGAGCCAAAAAGAAGCTGTATACATTCAGCGTCCTCGCCCTCTCCGACATTGCTAACGCAATGCCACCTCTCCCAAAGCGAGAGGCTTTGGCATTCCGTGCAAAGTTTTTGGGTTCGCCAGAGGCTCTCCCTTTGGGAGAGCTTCCGAACAAAGTGAGGCTGAGAGGGCGAGCCAGTTAAAAGTAAAAGCATCTGTAATAAATTTCTCGGTTCCTGACGCCCCAGAGAAATTATTACAGATGCTTTTTAGCTTTATACCCTCCGTTTAACCCACGTTGATATGCCCCACCGGCATGATCTTCCGCTTGTTGTCGTCGGGCTTCGCCGTCAGGCTCATGGCCAGCGACACCGGGCCCACACGGCCCATGAACATGACCACCATATACAGGATTTTTGCGCCCCGGTTCAGCTGGGCGGTGACGCCTACCGAAAGACCCACCGTGCCGAAAGCCGAGCAGGACTCGAAGATAGCGTCGATGACCGACACTGCATCCGAGGTGTTGTAGTACACCACGACCGCAGAGCCAAACGCCGCCAGCGCACCAATGACGATAATGGTCAGGGCGCGGTAAACCGTTTTAGACTCGATATGGTGCTCTGCGATAACGCAGTCGTCGCGGCCCTGTGCCACACTGCGGATGGTCAAAACGATGACCGCGAAGGTGGTGACCTTCACGCCGCCGCCCGTGGAGCCGGGTGCCGCGCCGATGAACTGCAGCACGCTCATGAGCAGCTTGGTGATGGGCCCACAGACCACAAGGTCAATGGTGTTCATGCCCGCGGTACGGGTGGACACAGACTGGAACAGCGCCGCCATCAGCTTGCCCGGAACGCTCAGATTTCCCATGCTGGCGGGGTTGTTCCACTCCATCAGCGCAATAAGCGCCGCCCCGCCGAACCACAGGATCAGCGAGAAGCCCAGAACCACCTTGGCCTGCAGGGACAGGCGGCGTTTTTTATGGTACTGGCCGATCTCCACCCAGACCATGAAACCCAGACCGCCGGAGATGATCATGAACATGATGACGGCCTGCACATAATAATTGTTCACATAGGGCACCAGCGAAGAATACTGCCTGAACCGGCCAAACAGGTCAAAACCCGCGTTGCAGAAAGCCGAAATGGCCGTGAACACGCTGACCCAGATGCCTTCGAGCCCAAACTGCGGCACAAAGGCGAACAGCAGCAGCACAATGCCGATGCCCTCGAACAGCCCTGCCAGCCCGACAACGATCTTCAGCACGTCTTTGGCCTGAGCATAGCCGTCCGCCGAGACGCTCTCGCCCAGCAGGCGCAGATCCCGGAAACCCATGCGCCGTCGCATGGCCAGCGCAAAAAAGCTGGTCAGCGTGACCAGGCCCAGGCCGCCCACCTGGATCAGCAGCAGGATCACCGCCTGCCCGAACACTGTGAACTGCGTCCAGGTGTCCCGCACGATCAGGCCGGTGACGCAGGTGGCACTGGTGGCAGTGAACATAGCGTCCAGCACATCCAGCCTGCCCTGCCGGCTGGCAATGGGCAGGCTGAGCAGAAAGGTGCCCAGCGCGATCACAATGACAAAGCTCACGCAGATGATCTGTGTGGGCGTCTGCAGCCCCTTGCGCTTCCCCGCCGGGCGGTGAAACAGCTTTTTCCTCTTTGCTTTTTCCATAAAGCTCCTCCGCACGCGGCAAACTTGCCGCGGCTGTGTTTTCTTTGCTCTTATAGCATACACCATTTCTCCGGCGGGTTCAACTTGATTTTATTCCCGGAATGCGGTATTATAATAAAGCATTCGTCTCAGTAGCTCAGTTGGATAGAGCGTCCCCCTCCTAAGGGGAAGGCCGCAGGTTCGACTCCTGTCTGGGACATACGAAAAATGCGAAGACCACTTTCCATTTGATATGTACCCCTAATACTGGACACCCAGTATTGGGGGTATTTTCATGAAATAC
>CAVKKE010000220.1:0-3380 GCA_963656875.1 Barnesiella intestinihominis
TTGATGCAGTCCCACAGATCCTGCGGGCGGAAGTCGATCTCGTAATACTTGCCGGTGTTCTTGCCGTACAGGTGGTGTGCGCTGCCGATCCAGTAATCGTAGCCGGTGCGTTTGTCCTCGCTGAGGATATCCCACTCAATGCCGCACAGGATGTCCACCTTGCCCTTGTACTCGGTCTTGAGTTTTGCAATGGTGGCCTTGTACTGGGCGGTGCGGCTGGGGCTCATGCAGTATTCGCGGTCGCGCTGGGTGTAGCTATGGCCGGTGAAGCCCAGCGTGGTCAGGCCCTGCGCACACGCAGCACTTGCCATATCCTGCAAGGTATTTTTGCCATCGCACATGGTGGAGTGGCAATGGACACTGGACTTCCTGTAATCAGCCATAATTAACTCACTGCATCCTTTCCTGTTTGACCTTGTGGTCAATGACGTGACGTTTTTCCAGTTCACGGGTCACATCTTCCACCGTGATGCCGGCGCTGACCATCAGCACCAGAACATGGTAGGCAAGATCGCTGATCTCGTAAACGGTTTCTTCCTTGTCCTCTTTTTCGCCCGCAATGATGACCTCGGTGCACTCTTCGCCCACCTTTTTCAGGATCTTCTCCTTGCCCTTTTCGAACAGGTAGGTGGTGTAGCTGCCTTCCTTGGGGCTGGTCTTGCGGCCCTTGATGAGCTCATACAGGCCCTGCCAGCTGAACTGCTTCAGCTCCGGGGAAACGTACACTTCGTTGAAGAAGCAGCTCTCCGCGCCGGTGTGGCAGGCGGGGCCGGACTTGACCACTTCCACCACCAGAGCATCTGCGTCGCAGTCGGCGGTGATGGACACCACACGCTGCACATTGCCGCTGGTCTCGCCCTTGCGCCAGATCTCTTGACGGCTGCGGCTCCAGAACACAGTGCGGCCCTCGGCGATGGTCAGCGCCAAGGTCTCAGCGTTCATGTAAGCGAGGGTGAGCACCTCTTTGGTGTAGTGGTCCTGCACGATGGCAGGAATCAGGCCCTTTTCATCAAATTTCAGATTCATAACAGTTCTCCCTCCCCAGATGGGGATACCATTAGTTTAGCGTATTCGGTGCGCAAACGCAAGAGTTTGCGCGTGAAAATTAGAAGTCGTTTTCATAAGCATTGCACACCGCCTGAACGGTCTTTTTGCCAGCATACTGCGTTGCTTTCCCTTGCAATCCGTCAGGATTGCTGCGGAAAAGCGCCTTATCTGCCGGCAAAAAGCCTCGCCATTCGGCGCACCCTGCTTACGAAAGCAACTTCTTACAGCCGCATCTCCACGCCGTTTTCGTTCAGATATTCTTTCAGGTCATGGATGCTCAGCAGTTTCTGGTGGAAGATGCCCGCCGCAAGGCCCGCGTCGATGCCCTTGTGGTGGAACAGCTCCAGAAAATCTTCCTTTTTGCCCGCACCGCCGCTGGCGATGATGGGCACATTCACCCGCGCCGCAACGGCGTCCAGCATTTCAAGGTCAAAGCCATTGCGCACGCCGTCGGTGTCGATGCTGTTCAGGCAAATTTCGCCTGCGCCGTGGTCTACGCACCAGGATATCCAGTCCAGTGCATCCCGGCCGGTGTCCTCGCGCCCGCCCTTGGCGAACACCCGGAACTGACCGTCCACGCGCTTCACGTCAGCGGAAAGCACCACGCACTGGTTGCCGTAGCGCTGGGCTGCTGCCGGAATCAAGTCGGGATTTTTGAGCGCGCCCGAGTTGACGCTCACCTTATCCGCGCCGCACTTGAGCACCCGGTCAAAATCTTCCAGCGTGTTGATGCCGCCGCCCACGGTCAGCGGGATGAAAATTTCGCTGGCCACCCGGGTCAGGATGTCCGTGAACAGCGCCCGGCCTTCGAAGCTGGCGGTGATATCATAGAACACCAGTTCATCGGCACCGGCGGCGTTGTACATGCGGGCCATCTCCACCGGGTCGGCTACGTCTTTGATGCTCTCGAAGTTCGTGCCCTTGACCACGCGCCCGTTGCGCACGTCAAGGCAGGGGATAATGCGCTTGGTGATCATCTGTCATTCCTCCCCGTTTTAGTCCTGCACCAGCTGCACGCAGCGCTTTAAGTCCAGTGCCCCGGTGTACAGGCTCTTGCCCAGAATGGCGGCGGCAGTGCCCATCTCTTTCAGTTCCAGAAGTTCCGCTTCGGAAGAGATGCCGCCGCTGGCCGTAAAGGCCACACCGGGCGCCTCTTTGGTAAGCTGGCGGTACAGGCCAATGTTCGTGCCCTGCATGGCACCGTCGCAGGCAATGTCGGTGTAGATGATGGCGGTGCACCCGGCATCCGCCAGACGCTTGCAGAAGTCCACGCCCGGCTCCCGGCTGACTTCCTTCCAGCCGTGGATGGCCACATAGCCGTCCTTGGCGTCCACACCCACGGCGATCTTATTGCCGTACTTTTTCAGCATCCGGGCGGTGAAGTCAAAATCCGTCACCGCCACGCTGCCGAGGATGCAGCGCCCCACGCCGAGAGAAAGATATTTTTCAATCCGTTCCTCGGTGCGGATGCCGCCGCCCACTTCAATGTACAAACCGCCCTGCTTTGCCAGCGCGGCAATGGTGTCGTAGTTGGAAAGGGTGCCGTCCTTTGCGCCGTCCAGATCGACGACGTGAAGGTTCTTTGCACCCGCTGCGATAAACTCCCGCGCCTGTGCGCAGGGGTCTTCGCCGTAGACGGTCATGCGGTCGTAGTCGCCCTGCGTCAGGCGCACGACCCTGCCGCCCCGCAGGTCAATGGCTGGAAAAAGCTGCATACTATGCTCCTTACAATTCACTGAACGCCTTCAAAATCCGCAATCCGGTGTCGCCGCTCTTTTCCGGGTGGAACTGGGTGCCGTACACCCTGCCTGCCCGCACCGCGCCGGTGACCGGGATGGAGTAATCACTGGTGGCCAGTGTACTCTTGGTACAATTCTTGCCGTAATAGCTGTGAACGTAATAAACGTACTCGCCCTCGCGGATATACTTGAACAGCGGGTCGTCCTTCACGAGGTGCAGGGCGTTCCAGCCGATCTGCGGCACTTTCAGGCTCTTGTCCGCAAGGTCGGGTTCCAGCGGGCAGACCTCGCCTTTGACAAAGCCCAGGCCTGCGTGTTCACCGTATTCGTAGCTCTTTTCGAACAGCAGCTGCATTCCAAGGCAGATGCCCAGCAGCGGCTTCTTTTCGGCTTCTTCTTTGATGACCGGAACAAGGCCGGTTGCTTCCAGCTTCGCCATAGCGTCGGCGAATGCGCCCACGCCCGGCAGAATGAGCCGGTCGGCTTTGCGGATGGTGTCCGCATCGGCGGTGACAACGGCTTCCCGCCCCAGCTGTTTCAGGCTGGATTTCAGGCTGAACAGGTTGCCCACGCCGTAATCAATGATTGCGATCA
>CAVKKE010000221.1:0-3329 GCA_963656875.1 Barnesiella intestinihominis
GCCACAGAGCCCGCCATGTGTCCGCCCGGCACCGAGATGCCCTCGTTGGCGGCAAGGATGCGGGACGCCAGCAGCTTTCCGGCGGCGGCTTCGTCACGGCAGCGGGTGTCGAAATCCGCAATGCCGCCCACAGTGCGGATGGTGGTCACGCCGCCCAGCAATTCCAGCTTTGCATAACTGCACACCAGCTTATAGGCCACTGCACGGGTCAGACCGTTGCTCAGAATTTTGCGCACCAGCGCCGCATTATCCCGGGGTTTTGCGCTGGGTTTGCCGTTGCCGGCCAGATGCACATGCAGGTTGATAAGGCCCGGCATCAGGTAGCCGCCCCGCAGGTCAATGACCTCATAGCCGTCAAGGTCCACGCCTTCATCTGCGATGGCAGTGATCCTGTCGTTTTCGGTCAGGACGATCTTGTGAGCAGTGGGCTGCATCTGCTCAGTGCCGTCCAGAAGAATGCTATTTGTATATGCGCGCTTCATGGGATACTTCCTTTCTTTTTCAATTTGAAAGATTTTCCACTCAAGTCGTTTTACTCAGTATAACACGTTCCTGGCAGCAGTGCAACGCAAAAACGGGCAGGAAAGGTTCTGCCCTCTCCTGCCCGTCTAGTATTTTACTGCAAGCTTACTGTGCGGATGCGCTGGAAGCAGCTGCCTCAGAAGATGAGGCTTCCGAAGAAGCAGCCTCTTCACCGCCGGTCACGCCGCCTTCGACCACCAGCTCGTCCTCGTAGTCCAGACCGTAAGTGTCCACCAGAGTCTCCTCATAGTCCTTGTGGAAGAAGTTCTCTGCGCCCAGATTCTGGATCTCCTCGTTCAGCCAATCCAGCACGGTGGTGTTGCCCTGGCTCACAGCGGGAGCAATGGTGTCCTCGCTGCCCAGAGAAGGAATGCCGACAGTGTAGCCGGGGTTCTGCTTTGCAAAAGCGATGACCTCGGTGTTATCGTTGGCCCATGCCACGCCGTTGCCGTTCTCCAGTGCGTTCTTTGCGGTTGCATAGGAATCGTACTTCTGCAGCGGGATGTCAGGGTACTCCTTGGTCAGGTAGGTCTCAGCAGTGGTACCGGAAATGACGATCATCTGGTCGTTGGAATCCCAGTTGTCCAGAGTGGTAACAACAGCGCTGTCCGGGGAGATGACGCCCAGAGCAACATTCATATAAGGCAGAGCAAAGTCCACTTCCTCAGCGCGCTCGGGAGTGACGGTGAAGTTTGCCAGGATCACATCCACCTTTCCGGTCTGCAGGTACTCGATGCGGTTTGCAGCCTCGGTGGAGACGAAGTTGATCTCTACGCCCAGGTCTTCGCCCAGACGGCGTGCAAAGTAGACGTCATAGCCCTGATACTCACCGTTCTCATCCACATAGCCGAACGGGTTCTTATCCGAGAAAACGCCGATGTTGATGGTGCCGGACTCCTTGATCTCATCCAGAGTGCGGTAGACCACGCCGCTGCCAGAAGCAGCAGTGCCAGATGCTGCAGTGGAAGCGGAGGAACCGCCGCATGCAGTCAGAACAGCTGCAGCGGACACTGCACCCAGACCCAGCAGGAAGGAACGGCGAGAAATTTTGGACTGTTTCATAATGGATTCTCCTTTACAAAATCTTTCCCATTCGGCCCCGGAACACCCGGAGCCTTTTATTATGATCTGTGACTCATTTCACAGCATCAAACGTAAATGTGCGCAGGAAGCGCTGTGCGCGCTCCGTCTTGGGGTGATCGAAGAACTCGGCCGGCGGGGCTTCCTCCACGATCTTACCGCCGTCCAGGAAAATGACCCGGTCGGCAATGGCGCGGGCAAACTGCATCTCGTGGGTGACGATGATCATGGTGCGGCCATTCTTGGCCAGGTCCATCATCACGTCCAGCACCTCGCGCACCATTTCAGGGTCGAGAGCGGCGGTCACTTCATCGAACAGCAGGATCTCGGGGTGCATACACAATGCGCGCACGATGGCGACACGCTGCTTCTGGCCGCCGGAAAGCTCACGGGGATAACTGTTTTTCTTGGTCAGCAGGCCCACACGATCCAGCAGGGCTTCTGCTTCCTTCTGCACCTCGTCCTTGGGGCGCTTCTGCACTTTGGTGGGAGCCAGCAGGATGTTGTCCAGCACAGTCAGGTGCGGGAACAACTCATAGCTCTGGAACACCATGCCGATGCGCTGGCGCAGCTGGGTCAGGTTCTTACCGCCGTAAGCGACAGTTTCATTACCCAGACGGACGCGGCCGCTCTGGGTGGGCTCCAGCGCATTCAGACAGCGCAGCAGCGTGCTCTTGCCGCAGCCGGAGGGGCCGACCACAACGATGACTTCGCCGGGCTTGACGGCAAAGCTGATGTCGTCCAGAACCGGGGTCTCGCCGTAGGCTTTGATCAGATGTTCAACAGTCAGAATAGGTTCTGCCATGTGCGGTCACTTCCATTTCTTTTCGAGGTAGGATGCCAGCAGGCTGATGGGCCAGCAGGCAAAGAAATATAACACGAAAACTGTGAGATAAATGCCGAATGCTGCGTTGGGGCTGGCGGTGCGGTTGGCCTCAATGATCTGCTGGGCCACCTTGATCACCTCCACCACGCCGATCATCAGCACAAGGCTGGTGGTCTTGATCATACGGGTGATGAGGTTGATGGACAGCGGGATCAGGCGGCGCACCGTCTGCGGGATGATGATGTACCAATAAGTCTGCACCCGGCTCATGCCCAGCGCCTCGGCGCTCTCATACTGATGCTTCGGGATGGCGATCAGTGCGCCGCGCACAAGGTCGCTCATTTCTGCAGTGCCCCACAGCACGAACACGATGACCGACGCCGTTTCGCCGGAAAGGTTCCACCCAAAGGCACGGGTGGTGCCGAAGTAGACAAGGAACAGCAGCACCATCTGCGGCATGATGCGGATGAACTCCAGATAGATCCTCAGGATCGCCTTGATGATGGGATTGCGGAAAGTCATCAGCACGCCCAGCAGGATGCCCAGCGGCAGGCTGATGAGCACCGAGACGGCGCTGATCTTCAGCGCAACGCCGAGACCGCCCAGCAGGCGGGCCAGGTTTTTGCCCTTGAACAGGACGTCAAGACCCAAATCCAGCATAGCGCAGCCTCCTTTCGATCAGGCTGCCCACAATGGACACCGGCAGCAGAATGATAAGGTAGAACACCACCAGCAGGAACAGGCACTCAATGGTTTTGGAGTACATGCCAATGAGGTCTTTGGCCGTGAACATCAGGTCCATCAGGCTGACCGCACTGAAAACGCTGGTTTCCTTGAGCAGGAAGATCACGTTTGCCATGAAGGCCGGCATACTGGTGGACATGGCCTGCGGCAGAATGAC
>CAVKKE010000222.1:0-3313 GCA_963656875.1 Barnesiella intestinihominis
AGGATCACTGCAAGGCCATCGACATGGTGGCCAACGGCGGCAAGATCGGCGAGGTGTACAATGTGGGCGGCCACAACGAGCGCCCCAACATCTTCATCGTCAAGACCATCATCAGCCAGCTGCATGACCGCCTGCAGGACGAGGGCATCAGCGAAGACCTCATCAAGCATGTGGCTGATCGTCTGGGCCATGACCGCCGCTACGGCATTGACCCCACCAAGATCAAGAACGATCTGGGCTGGTATCCCGAGACCCCGTTTGAAAAGGGCATTGTCCTGACCATTGACTGGTATCTGAACCACGAAGAGTGGATGAACCACGTCACCAGCGGTGATTACCAGAACTACTACGAGGAAATGTACAAGAATAAGTAACAGCCTGTAAAACAAAATCCCCCTGCACCCAACTGTGCAGGGGGGTTTTTTGCATATTAAAAGATTAAACCGTGGTATCCACCACAAAATCCGCTGTTTCTTCAATGCGGTACTGTGCAAAGTACCCTTCTTCCAGCGGGATCCACCGGGTGGCGAAATTTTCATAGCGCTCACCCTCCCGGGCTTTCAGGCGGCGGGCCTGCTCATCCTTCGAGCAGGTGACGAACACCCGCAGCGTCTCGTACCCGGTCAGCAGGGGATGGTAGCTGTAGCTGCCCTCCAGAATGACCAGCGGCTGCGCGGGCAGCTCCTGCACGGGCTGGTAAGCACCTTCCCGGCAGGAATAGGCCCGGTAGGGTACGGTCTGCCCGTCATAGGCCGGGCGCAGGGTTTCGTCCCGCAGACGGGTAAGGTCCATATTGGCGCAGGGCTTTTTCTCCCAGCCGTGCACTCGCTGGGCCGGAGGAAGATAAAAGTCGTCGGTGTGCAGGACGATGCAGGCCGGGAACTGCTGCTTCAGCCGGCCTGCGATGGTGGTTTTGCCGCTGCCGCAGCGGCCATCCAGCGCCAGCACAAAAGGTTTCGTGGGCTGCTGGGCCAGCGCGGCAGAAAGAATGCCGCTGAGGGTCTTGAGTGTGATGTTCTGTGCCATGGAAAAAACTCCTTTAATGGGGATGAACTCCTTCAGTCCCGGCTTTGGCAGCACAGGCAAAGTTAGCGATTTTTGCTAAAGATAAACTTTTCGATTTCGCCAGAGGCCCCATCCCAGAGGGGGCTGTCTGCGAAGCAGACTGGGGGAGTTTTTTCTACATTATACCACACCCATCCCGAAAACGGTAGAATGCACAAAAAGCGGGCTGGAGGAAAGCGCGGTTTGTTGCGAATAACTTTTTTTGAGAAAAGTGTTGACATCCGGCCCTGGCTGTGGTAAGATACAGTCACGTTAGAGATAACTAACCAAGAGAAACAAGACCGGCAGGTGCATTCCCATGCAGCGTTCTGCATCGTTTCACACAGAGCCGTTTCTTTTTGGATTTGAGGTTAGAAGAACCTAACTAATAGGACAAATGCTTTTCGGGCATACTGGCTAAGGAAAAGCAGAGCAGGGAGGGCATCGCCATGGAACGTAATTTTGAAACTGTCATGGTGGAGCAATGCGCCCCGGTGCTGGCCAGCCTGAAACCGGCGGGTCTGTTCCGCTATGAAACACGGGACTGCGCCGACCTTGCCCAGCGCGTAAAAAACTGGAACGCTCAGCTGAATCCCAAGGGCCTGCGCGTCCGTGTGCTGAAAGGCTGCGTGCGCACCCATCGCTATCTTGTGTATGTCTATCGGGAAAGCAAACTCGCCGCTGTGCTGGCGGATGAGAAGGTGCGGGGCTTCCTTCGTCAGGAAGGCTACAGCGTGCCTGAAAATGGTGTGCTGGAGATCAACAACCTGCTGACCCAGCTTTCGCGCCGCCTGTGCTGCTCGGCGGAATTTCCGCATGAGATCGGTGTTTTCCTTGGCTACCCGCTGAAAGATGTGGTGGGTTTCATTGAGAACCGCGGCCAGAACTTCACCTGCTGCGGCTGCTGGAAAGCCTACGGCGACCCCGCCATTGCACAGAAACACTTCGCCCAGCTGAGCAAGTGCACGGCTGTGTATCTGCGGCTGTTCCACAGCGGAACGCCCATTCTCCGCCTTGCTGTGGCGGCTTAACTTGTCATTCTCTTTTCAAATACTCTCTTTTTATCCTGGCGCCCGCCGGTGTCCACGCACCGACGGGAAAGAAATCCTCCTTTTGACACGCGGCCGCGTGACGCAGACCTGACCACTGCGCCACGCGGCTGTGTCATTTTTAGGGGAATTGTTGCAAACAGCCTGCAGAAAACTTTCCTTTATGTGAAAATGCGACAAGAAAAAGATGAAGAAAATTGAAACAAAAAGACTCAAAAGCCTGAGTTAGTCATTGTTGATTGTGATAAAAATTCAGGAAAAATCGGGCAGAATCTTTGTTTGTTCATATAAACTAACTTTTAAATATGAAAAAATTATTGACAAGACAGGTTAGTGAGTGTAAACTGTCCATGCTGATAGCTGTGACGACTAACCGCCGCAGCATCCCATATATAAGAAGAAGGGAAGCGGGAAATTATGATGCCTCTGACGATGGCAAAAGCAGGTGAAACTGTCACCATCAAAAAGATCACCGGCAAAGATGAAGTTCGTCTGCATCTGGCAGAACTGGGTTTTGTGGTGGACAGTGAGGTGACCGTGGTCAATGAGATCGCCGGCAACTTGATCATTCAGGTCAAGGAGAGCCGCATCGCTCTGGACAAGACCATGGCAAACCGTATCATGATCGGTTAAATTTGGCTGAACAGTGCATAGCACTGTTTGGGAGACACTCCGAAACTGGAATCGTCTCCAATAAAGACAAGTAGAGGAGGATTTACAATGAAGACTCTGAAAGACGTCAAGGTCGGCGAAACTGTCACCGTGGCAAAGCTGCATGGCGAAGGCCCCGTGAAGCGCCGCATCATGGACATGGGCATCACCAAGGGTGTTGAGATCTATGTCCGCAAGGTCGCACCTCTGGGCGACCCCATGGAGCTGACCGTGCGCAACTACGAGCTGAGCGTGCGCAAGGCCGACGCTGAAATGATCGAAGTAGTTTGATCCAAAGGGAGGAAAGGAGTAAGCAATGAGCATTAAGATTGCACTTGCCGGTAACCCGAACTGCGGTAAAACGACCCTGTTCAATAATCTGACCGGCTCCAATCAGTACGTTGGCAACTGGCCCGGCGTTACTGTGGAAAAGAAGGAAGGTAAGCTGAAGGGTGATAAGGACGTCATCATTCAGGACCTGCCCGGTATTTATTCTCTGTCCCCGTACACTCTGGAAGAGGTCGTCTCCCGTACCTATCTGGTCAAGGAGAAGCCCGATGCCATCCTGA
>CAVKKE010000223.1:0-3303 GCA_963656875.1 Barnesiella intestinihominis
GATGACATCAAACGCGGAAATGCGGTCGGTGGCAACCATGATGAGGCTGTCACCGTTATCATAGATCTCACGAACCTTGCCTTCTTTGATGGGCTTGAACTCAGTCATAATCAAACACTCCATTTTCCAATGCCGGCGTGCGGCGGTGTATCTTACGGCATTATTGTACCATGTCTGCGGACAGTTTGAAAGGAACAGAATGAAAGGAAAATTGAGTTGTTTTTGTGTTTTTCTCGTGAAAAGTGCGCAAAAAACAACGGCAAAATTCGTCGATTTGACGATAAAAGTCGTACTTTCACAAGAATAAAGCACTTTTTTGGTGAAATGCGGGCATGGACAATCGGAAAATTGTGCGGTATTTTATACTTGGTACGATGTATGAATTTCACCGGCCTGCGGGCAGGGAGTTTCTCCGAGGACTTCCGGGAGGTGGGACCCTGACACGCAAGTGTTAGGGCGACAGACTTCCCCCGGCCGGGGGAAGATGGCGAAGCCAGAAAGGGGAGTCAGGTGTCCCGGGCTGTCCGAGGAAAAAGCTCCCGGCGCACAGGCCATCCCCACAAGCTTGTGGTATAGCAGGGCAGCAGATAGCTTTCCACGCAAATGCAGCGGGGCATTCCATCCCCCGCCCTCCCGCCTGTGGCGGCAGGGAACCCACCCTAGCGGATCATTTGCTTTGGAAACTATCTGCCGCCCTGCCTGAAAAGAGATGCAGCACACGATCATATAAGGAGGTATTCTTATGGGCAGTTTTCCGAAAAGTTTTCTCTGGGGCGGCGCGACCGCAGCCAATCAGTGCGAGGGCGCATGGCAGGACGGCGGCAAGGGCCTTGCCACGGTAGATGTGACCCCATTCGGGCCGGATCGTTTCCCGGTGGCCCGGGGCGAGCTGGAAATGCTGGAATGCGACGACAAGCACTATTACCCCGGCCATGAAGCCATTGACATGTACCACCACTACAAAGAGGACATCGCCCTCTTTGCGGAGATGGGCTTCAAGTGCTATCGTCTGTCCATTGCATGGACCCGCATCCTGCCCAATGGCGACGATGCCCAGCCCAACGAAGAGGGCCTGAAATATTACGAGGACCTCTTCAACGAGTGCCATAAATACGGCATCGAGCCGCTGGTCACCATCTGCCACTTCGACACCCCCATTGCCCTCATCAAGAAGTACGGCGGGTGGAAGGACCGCCGCATGGTGGACGCCTATGTCCACTATTGCGAGATCCTGTTCGACCGCTACAAGGGCAAGGTGAAATACTGGCTCACCTTCAACGAGATCAACATGCTGCTGCACCTGCCCTTCACCGGTGCGGGCCTGGTGTTCCACCCCGGTGAGAACGCAGAGCAGATCAAGTATCAGGCCGCACACTATGAGCTGGTGGCCAGTGCAAAGGCCGTGAAGCTGGCCCACGAGAAGATGCCCGGGGCCATGGTGGGCTGTATGCTGGCGGCAGGCCAGTTTTACCCCCGCACCTGTGCGCCGGAGGATGTCCGCGCCGCGCAGGAAGCCGACCGCGACAACTATTTCTTCACCGATGTGCAGGCACGCGGCGCTTATCCCGTGTGGGCCAAAAAACGGATGGAGCGTGCCGGTGTCGTGCTGAAGACCGAGCCGGGCGACGACGCGATCCTGAAAGAGGGCACCGTGGATTTCGTGTCCTTCAGCTATTATTCCAGCCGCTGCATCACCGTGGACAAGGAGATTTTGGCAGGCGAAAAGGCCGACGGCAACGCGGTGTTTGAAGCAGCCGTCAACCCTTACCTCAAGGCCAGCGAGTGGGGCTGGGCCATTGACCCCATCGGCCTGCGCGTGACCCTGAACACCATCTATGACCGCTACGAGAAGCCCATGTTCATCGTGGAGAACGGCCTCGGCGCGGTGGACAAGGTGGAGGCGGACGGCTCCATCCACGACAGCTACCGCATCGACTATCTCCGCGCCCACATCGAGCAGATGGAAAAGGCCATCAACGAGGACGGCCTGCCCCTGATGGGCTACACCACCTGGGGCCCCATCGATCTGGTGTCGGCATCCACCGGAGAGATGAAGAAACGCTACGGCTTCATTTATGTGGACAAGGACAACGACGGCAGGGGCACGCTGGCCCGCAGCCGCAAGGACAGCTTCTATTGGTACAAAAAGGTCATTGCGTCGGACGGCACCGATCTTGACTGAGCCCGATGGCACGCGCTTTGCAGAACGGCTGCGGTGAACTGTGGGGAAGGGCAGAAACAGAGAGGGACAATTGGATTTTATGACACCTGATATCATTGCACACCGGGGCGCATCCTATCTTGCACCGGAAAACACGCTGACGGCCTTCCGCAAGGCGATGGAAGTGGGCGCGGACGGCGTGGAGATGGACGTCCAGCAGACCAGCGACAAAAAGCTGGTGATCCACCACGACTATATCATCGATCTGCACACCGATATCACCGGCAAGATCTATGATATGACCGAGGGCGAGCTGAAAGATCTGGACTTCGGCAGCTGGAAGGACGTGAGCTTCAAGGATGAGAAGATCGCCACCCTGCAGGAGGCGCTGGCGCTGTGTGCAGACATGGAAGGCACGCAGGTGCAGCTGGAAATGAAAGCGCCTGTGGACGGCGACACCGAGTTCGTGTCCCGTGTGCTGGAAGAGGTGCAGGCTTCGGGCCTGGGGGACAAGCTGGTGCTGACCTCCTTCAACCACGACCATCTGCGGCAGGCAAAGCAGCAGATGCCGGAGCTGAAAGTGGGCGCGCTGGTATACGGTGCAGTGGAGACGCTGGCACTGCCCAAGGGCACCTGGGAGCTGCTGGGGATGCAGAACGGGCTGGAGGAGGATGACGACGATTTTCCACAGTTGCCGCCCCTGACAGTGGAAAACGTGGACGACGAGAACTGCAGCTGGCTCACCCGATGGGTGAGCGACAAGTTCAGCATGCTGCGGGCCAGCTTCCCCGGCGACAGCCTGCAGGAGATCATGGCCAAGATCCGCCAGCAGCGCGACCCGGCGGAGTATGTGAAGACGCTGGATTTCAAGCCGGACTGGGTGAGCTGTGAATATCACACGGCCTATCAGCAGACCGGCCTTGTGCAGCGTCTGCACGACCTAGGCATCAAGGCTGCGTTCTGGACTGTGGACACGGAGGAAGCGGCACGCTATCTCTGGCCGCTGCAGCCGGACGCCATCGTCACCAACCGCCCCGACCGTATGCGGGAGTGGTTCACAGCACTGGAAATGGAAGAGTAACAAAAAGGGGCTGTTGCAAAATGGCTCGCTGAAAAAATTATGCACAAAACCCGGAACCTTT
>CAVKKE010000224.1:0-3274 GCA_963656875.1 Barnesiella intestinihominis
TTTGGCTTCGTCCGTGGTCAGCGCGGCCTTGATTTTGTCGTAGGCCTTGGTGCCGTCCGCCTTGGCAAGCTCGGCGGCGTTTTTCAGCACCTCTTCGGCAGCGGTCAGCTGAATGCTTTCCGCATAGTCGGCATGGTTCACCTCGTCCAGCCAGCTGTCGGCGCTGTTCAGGTCGCCCGCCTGGCTCCTGGCAAGGCTCAGGGCCGCCAGCAGGGTGTCGCGGTCTGCCGCTTTATCCTCGCCCAGGTCGATGAGAGCATCATAATCCGGCAGAACATCTGCATAGTTTTCCAGTTTGGTGTTCGCGTCTGCACGGCCCGTGTAAGAGGTCACCTTGGTTGCCTTCACGTCCAGCACATCCGTATCGTCCGGCAGCTTGGCAAGGCCGTCCAATGCCTTGGTGTAACCCGCCACGGCGGCATCGTTTTTGCCGAACAGGGCACTCAGGCGGGCGCAGGCATTGTAGACCTTGATCTTCAAGGCTTCCAGCATCTGCTCGGTGACGTCCGTGATCTTTTCCACGTCCACCTTGTCCAATGCCGTGGACGCCGCTTCGTAGTCGCTCAGAGCATCTTCATTGGCGGTGGTCAGTTCGTTCACCTCAGCACGGCCGATGTAGGCTTCTGCCTGGGTGTAGGGCTGTTCTTCGGTTTTCTCAATCGCCGTGGTGTAGTCCGCCTTGGCATCGTCATACTGCTTCAAGCCGATGTAGGCTTCTGCACGGCCCATGTAGGCAGGAATGTTCTCCGGGTCCAGCTCAATGGCCTCGGTAAAGGACGCCACAGCTTCGGTGTAGTTCAGTTCGGTCAGGTACTTCCGGCCCAGCTCGATTTTCTCCTGTGCCTGTGCCGATTTGCTGACGCAGGCCGTGAGCAGGGCCAGCAGCAGCAACAGCACCGCCGCAAGACGCAGGGGGCGTTTGTGCACCGTTGTCATATAATTCCATTCCTCCCTCAGTAACTGCTCAGCGCCTGCTTGGCCTGCTGCTGCATCTGCGTGCGCACCTCGGCCGGAAGGTCGTTGAAATAGCTGAAGTCCATATCCTCATCCAGGTTCAGGTCCTCGTCCTGCAGTTCCTGCAGCATACTGTCCACGGTCTGCTTTTCCTCTGCCGTCATGCTGGACTCCATGGCCTGCAGCTGGGTACGGGCAGCCTGCGCTGCGTTTTTCTGGGCCAGCACCTCGTTTTTCATATCCTGTGCCGCCTGGGCAAAATCGCCGTTGGCCATATGGATCTCGCCCAGCAGGGCATATGCGCTGGTGGTGTAGGTAAACTCCGAAGCCGCATCGCTCATGCTGATCACCGTCTGCAGGTCCTGCACGGCGGCATCGTAGCTGCCCTGCCGCACGTAGGCGGTGGCACGGGCGTAATACAGGCTCTGCAGATTGGTGCGGGCGCTCTGGGCGTCCACGGCGCTTGCCTGGTTCATCAGCTCCGTGTAAAGCGCAATGGCTGAAGCATAATCGCCCTGGTCACGGTACTGTGCCGCCTGCTGCGATTTTTCCATATCCGGCAGGCGCTTGACCACCCCATCCAGCGTGAAGAGGTCCGGTTCCTTCTGCAGCATCTGCTGCACCTGATAGCGCAGTGCGATCTTGGTATAAACCAGGCCTTCCTGGTCACCATTCAGCGAAGCCAGCCCGGTCGTGATGTCGCTCTTCATGCTTTCCTTGTTGGCGCGCAGATACTCCACCGCCTGCTGCTGTTCCTCCGTCAGGGTGTAGTCCGCGTAGTCGTAGGCGGCCAGCAGGTCGTACAGGGTGCTGCAGTCGTTCATGTACTGTTCCAGATCGCCGTTCAAAGCGTCCACCCGGATGCGCATAAGGTGGGCTTCCAGCGTGGACTTGTTGGCCTGCCCATCGTAGAGGGCATCCACGGCGTCATATTCCGCCAGAGCCTCATCGTACAGGCCCAGCCGGATGCACAGCTGCGCGTAGGCGTTGAGGATCTTTGCCTTCAGTGCCGCAATGAGGTCTGCCGCAATGTTCTCCTTTTTGCCCACATCGTCACGGTCCAGCAGGGTCAGCGCTTCGGTATAGTCGCTCTTGGCGTCCTCCAGTGCGTCTGTTTTTTCGTTCACCTCGGCGCGGCCCGCGTAGGCTTCGGCCTGGGTGTAGGGCAGCTCGGCGGCCTTTTCAATGGCGGTGGTGTAGTCCGCCTTGGCTTCCGGGTACTGTGCCAGGCCCGCATATGCCTGTGCACGGCCCATGTAGGCTGGAATGCTGTCCGGGTCCAGCTGAATGGCTTCCGTAAAGGAGGCCACAGCCTCGGTATAATTCAGTTCGGTCAGGTACTTCTGGCCCAGCTCGATTTTTGCCGCTGCCGGGCTGGCCTTGGTGCCGCAGGCGGTAAAAAGCGCCAGCACCAAAACCACCGCCGCCAGAAGCCGGGCCAATCCGCAAGTTTTTTCCTGTCTTGCCTGTACCATATGCAATCCCCTTCTGTCTTTTTTGTTATTCCGTCACAAAAGCCATTCCGTAATCGCCCTCATCCATCAGGTCCGCCGACTGGGTTGCCGGGCCGGAATAGCCCGTGCGGGAGTCGGTCATCACCGTGCCCTTGGGCACATAGATCCGCAGCCAGTTCGTAGACTCTTCTACCCGGATGATCGGATTGCTCAGTGTGATCGTGCCAACCCGGTCCTGTGTCAGGAGCTGCAGCCCGGTATTTCCGGTTACCGCCGCGCCAAGGGCCATTGCCTGTTTGTACTCCTCTTTATATTTCAGGGAGTAAGTCACCTTGGTGCCGCCCACCTGGCAGCTGCCCGAAAGCGTGGCCGCATCCCACGTGACGCTCCAATTGTGCTTTTCGCCCAGCGGGACGGTGCTTTGGGTCGTTGTGGGCTGCGTCTGCTGTGCGGCCGGTTTCGGCTCTTCCTTCTGCTGGAAGCCGCCTTCCGGCTGGTCGTTCTTCCAGGTGTAGGTTTCGGCAGTCAGGTCGGTGCTGGCGGGGTTCAGGATGTACCACACACCCTCGCCCTCCCGGCTGCGGCCCTCGGCGGCACCATAGTAAACGTAGAGCTTGCTCAGAGAAACGGCACTCACATCCTCTGCGGTGGGTGCGTTGACTGCCGCCACGGCATCTGCGTCAACGGTGCCGTTTTCTTCAGCGTTCACATCGTCCCAGGCGGTGGCGTTGGCATAGACTGCCAGCATTTTACCGTCTGCGTCATAATACCGCAGCTGGTAGCCACGTACCAGCATGTTCTGCATGGCCGCTTTGGCTTCGTCCGTGGTCAGCGCGGCCTTGATTTTGTCGTAGGCCTTGGTGCCG
>CAVKKE010000225.1:0-3263 GCA_963656875.1 Barnesiella intestinihominis
TCAAGTATAATACCACACCCCCGCCGGGATGTCAACACTTTTTGACAACTTTTTTGAATCAAATCTGAGTTTTCTTCATTTTCTTGTATTTAACACATTTGGAACATCATAAAAGGCCGCTTATCCTTGCTGCATATGCGGCCTCTCTGCTCATCTCTATTTTTGAATTTTTCGGCTTACCCAAAATCCCTTCTCATCCGTTATGATCTCATATTCTTTTGCCATGGGATTTTCCGAGCCGACAATGCAGTAATCACAGCAGTCAGAGTTTCCACAGGTACCGCAGCGGATGAGCGTCCCGTGGATCTTCTCCATCGCCCAGTAGTCCGAGTTGCAGAACAGCGGCAGCACATGCATCAGGTCATGCTTTTGGGCAAATTCTGCATTGGGGCACTGTGTGTAGCGGTAACGGGTCGCACGGCGTTCTTTACCATAAGGTTCCGACACATTACAGAAACTTGCCGGGTATTTCTTATATTCTTTCCGATCCTTCTCGCTGACCGAGTGGAACACCTTATCGATCAGCCACATATCAAAACTTCGGTTCAGATCAAAGATCTTGCCCAGCTTTACAAAGCTCCCCATGAACATTTCTGCCACAAACTCCTGCAGTTCTTCTATCGGAGGGTGATCCGGCAGCTGCGGGAAGAGCGAAAAGATCAGCACGCTTCCGTAGATGCCCGCTGCATGGGTATTCTTTTTGCCGCCGTAATCCGGCAGTTCCGTCAGATACTGCTCATACTGGCGGCTGGTCGTCTGCCAGACCGCTTCTGCCTGTTCGGGCGCATAGCGGTTCTTCAGCCATGTTTTTACGGCAGTGCAGAACTCCGGCATATCGCTCAGCTGCAAATGTTCACTCATTCGTTTTCCTCCTGTCCGATTTTACAGGTCTGTTCTCGGGTTAAGTATAGCATACCGTCTTTCGAAGTTCCAGCATTCTATGCACAAAGGCCGTCCATGCATCACTGCACAGACGGCCTTTGCTGTTTACTTATATATAAGGAATTGGGGATTCGGCATCTGCCGCAGCATCCCCTCATCTGTCATCGCCTGACGGCTCTGACTCCTTTCCCCTTCTGGCACTTTGTGCCACCTCCCCCGGCCGGGGGAGTCTTTCCTCTCGAGGGAAGGCTTTTAGCGGATCTCGATGCCCAGCTTGAACTTCAGGTTGCCGAGGATCTTCTTGACCACACGCTCCACCTCTTCAGCAGAGACTTCCTTCTTGGGGTCGGACAGAGACAGGGTGAATGCCATGCTCTTTTTGCCCTCGCCGAGGTTTGCGCCGCGGTAGATATCAAACAGCTTGACTTCGTTCACCAGCGGGCTGGCCTTCTTGATGGTCTCCTCGATCTCGCCGCAGGTGGTCTTTTCGTCGCAGACCAGAGCCAGGTCGCGCTTGACGGCGGCATAGGGGCTCAGCGACTGATAGCGCAGCTCACCGTCCACGCAGGACATGAGAGCCTCGTAATCCAGCTCGCCCAGGTAGATATTCTGGCTGTCCTTCTGATCCTTTGCGATCTCCAGCTCACCGTTGATCTCATTGGCCAGCTTGCCGAACACGCCCAGGCGCTTGTCACCGCAGTAAACAGCGGCACTGATGCCGGGGTGCAGCCACGGGGTAGTCTCGCGCTTGTAGTCGAAACTCAGACCGAAGCCTGCAGCCAGTGCTTCCAGTGCGCCCTTGACCGTGAAGAAATCCTCTTCGGGGCCGAATGCGCCGATGCACAGGGTCTGGCGCTCGTGGGGATGCTCGTTGATAGGCAGCTCCTTAGCCAGATAGACCGGTGCCATCTCGAACAGACGGCCCTCGGTGTTTCCCTTCTTCAGGTTATCCACGATGACATTCAGCATGGAGGGAGCCAGCAGGGTGCGCATGATGGACAGATTCTCGCTGATGGGGTTCAGGATGCGGATAGCCTTGCGGGCCTCATCATCCGCCGGGATGTGCAGCATATCCAGCTCGGCGTTGGAGTAGAAAGCCAGCGTGGAAGCTTCATAGAAGCCCTGTGCAGCCAGCAGACGCTTGGTCTTGAGCTGCTGCTTCTGGTCGTAGCTCAGGCCGCCGTTGGTGACAGCGGCAGTGTTCAGGAAGGTGGGCACGATGTGGTCGTAGCTGTACTCACGGATGACTTCTTCAGCCAGATCCGGGAAGCTCTCCACGTCCTCACGGTACAGAGGCGCGGACACATCCCAGCTGCCGTCGGCCTGCACGTCCACAGTGAACTCCAGACGCTGCAGAATGTCGATCATGGTCTGGTCGGGCACAGTAATGCCCAACACGCCGCAGATCTTGGCCGGAGTGGTGACGATGTGCTTGCGCTCCAGCGGACGACCGTCAGTCAGGTCATATTCCAGCGTGGTGATATCGCCGCAGTCCAGCTCCTGGATCAGGTGCAGGGCGCGGGCAAGGCCCAGCTCGGGAGAGTGACGGTCCACACCCTTCTCGTAGCGGGCAGAAGAATCGCTGTTCTGGCCCAGAGCACGGCTGGTCTTACGCACGCAGTCACGGGCGAAGGTTGCGCACTCGAACAGCAGGCTGGTGGTGTTGTCGTCCATGCCGGAGTTTGCGCCGCCCATGATGCCGGCCAGAGCCACCGGCTTCTCGGCGTCGCAGATGACCAGATTGTTGGGGTTCAGGGTGAACTCCTTCTCGTCCAGAGTGACGATCTTCTCACCCTCGTGGGCACGGCGCACATCGATGGTGCGGCCGGCGACCTTATTCAGGTCGAAAGCGTGCATGGGCTGGCCCATTTCCAGCAGGGTATGGTTGGTGATGTCCACCACATTGCTGATGGAGCGCAGGCCGCACAGGGCCAGATGGCGCTTCATCCAGCGGGGCGACTCACCCATGCGGATGTTGCGGACATAGTGTGCCATATAGCGGGGGCACAGGTCGGGAGCTTCCACCTTGACGGTGATGGGCTCGTCGGCGTCGCAGACAGCCTTGTAGTCCATAGCAGGCATGTGCAGGGGCTTGTTCAGGATCGCAGCCACCTCGCGTGCGATACCCAGCACAGACTGGCAGTCTGGGCGGTTTGCAGTGATGGAAATGTCAAAGATGTAGTCATCCAGACCAACGACCGGTGCAATATCGGTGCCGGGAACGGAATCCTCGGGCAGGATGAGCAGGCCGTAAACTTCAGCACCCGGGAACAGGTCGTCGTTCAGGCCCAGCTCTTCGCCGGAGCACAGCATACCGTTGGACTCGACGCCCTGCATTTTGCGGGCCTTGATCTTGATGCCGCCGGGCAGGGTGGAGCCAT
>CAVKKE010000226.1:0-3240 GCA_963656875.1 Barnesiella intestinihominis
TGCGCTATTTTTTGTGCAAATTGCTATCGCATTTTTATTTTGCAACAGCCCCTTGTTTGCAATATCAAAATAATTATTTCCGCTAACTATGCCCAGAGTGCAACGGAGGGCATTCTGAATCAAAAAATCCCCTTCAGCTCACATATCCATCGGTCACACTGATGATGTTTGCATTGCCCTCAAGGCTCTCATACACATTCACCACAGCATAGTGCATCTCTGCGCCCGGGTAAACCACCGTGGCCTCACACAGGATGCGGTAGTTGGTGCCTGCCACAGTCTGGGTGCTCAGCAGCGCCACCGGCACATAGTCCACGCCCACAAAGCCCTCGGTGGCCTTGCTGAACGCCGCCGTGGCTTCGTCGGTCATGGCCGGGGACTCCGCTTCCTGCCATGCGCCCACTGCGCCTTCCTCATAGTCCAAGTCCGTCAGGCACAGCGGGTCGCCAATGTCCAGGATCTCCGCCTGACCCAGCCAGCCGCGCTGCAGGGTGACCACCACATACTCTTCCTGTGCACCCGGGTAGACCACCGTGGCTTTGCACAGCACGCGGTACTGGGTGCCGGAGCTGGTGGTGCGGGATGCCAGCAGAGCATACGGGGTGTAGGAAACACCTTCCAGCCCTTCAAACGCCTTGTTGAACAGGCGGCGCACCTTTGCGGTCAGTGCTGGGTCGGCTGCACGCTTCCAGCTGCCGGAGATGCAGTTCTCTTCGGCCACAGCAGCCGCCGGTTCCGCCGTCTTTACAGAAAGTGCAGACGCCTGCACCGCGCCGCCAGCCAGCAGGGAAAGGGCCATCACAGCAGTCATGCAGACAGAAACAGTCTTTTTCATAGGTCGTTCTCCTTCTTACCATGAGTGTTTCCGGGGTGTGTGCCCGGTTTTGTCTCTTCATATGGGATACGAAGGAGCCCGGCCCGGAATTGCACCGGTTTGAAAAATTTTCCAGAAAAACAAAAAACGCCCATGCTGCCGGTTCTATCCGGGCACGGGCATTCTGCATTTTCTTATTCCAGCGGCTGGGTCAGGGCCAGCTTCTGATAAGCATAGCGCGGCGAACCGTCCCGCACATGGATGACGCCGCAGCGGGTGAAGCCATTCTTTTCCAGCAGGTGCTGCATGATCTTGTTGTCGGCGTGGGTGTCGGCCCGCAGGCTTTGGCAGTGCTCCAGGCTCCAGTCCAGCACGGCAGATGCCACGCCCTTCTGCTTCCCGGCAGAAGCCAGACGATGCACCGTGCCATAGGGCAGGGTGTCGTTGAGCCACTGGCCGTCCTCGATCACGGCATAGGTCGGGTCTGCCCCCAGAATAAATGCGAACACGGCTTCGATCTGACCGTTGACCACATAAACGAACAGCCGGTTCGAGTCGATGTCCTCCTCCAGCAGCTCCTGCGGAGGGAAGTTGTCGCCCCACTGGGTAGGGTTGCCGGATTCCTTCATTGCTTCCCGGGCATGGGCGTAGATCTTCAGGATCTGCGGCAGATCATTTCTCACTGCTCCACGAAACATTCATTCCACCTCTTTCGACTGCGCCGCGCCCCGTCAGCGCGGCACCTGTGAACTTGTCTTTTTATTTTACTACAATTTTCCATAAAAATCCAGTTTTTGCATCAAACAGCCTTCAAATGCCATGAAACGACAAAAAGCAGGGCACATCACTGTGTCCTGCTTTTGGGGGCTGAAAGCTCATGCACTGGTGCGGGCGTGCACGGTGCGCACCTGACGGTATTCCCGGGGGCTCAGGCCGTAGCGCTCGTGGAACAGACGGTAGAAATAGCTGGTGTTCTCATAGCCCACCAGCGAGATGATCTGCTGGATGTTCATGTCACTGCGGCGCAGCAAACGGGCTGCGGTCTCCATGCGGTGCTTCTGCAGCAGCTCCTTGTAGGTGCGGCCGGTCTCGGCACGGACGCACTCGCTGACGTAGGCCAGCGAGACGCCGTATTCCCGCGCCACATTGGACAGGCTGGCCTCGCGGTAATTCTGGGTGATCTCTTTCAGTGCCGCCTGCACCAGCGTCTCACGGCTGACCGTCTCAGTGCGTGCTTCCGGCGAAAACTTTTCTATCTGAGTCATAAGATTTTTCCTCCGTAAATGGTGCGGCAGGCGGGGACTGGGGGAAGCCGGACGCCCGCCGCACAGGGATCGCAGGTCTTTTTTGACCTTTACACTCTGAATACGAGCCGTCCGACCGGAATATTGCAGATAGCTAAAAAATTTTTGTTATTTTTCGTTCCATAGTCCCGTCCCACCGAAAAAGGCCGCTTCTGCGGTCAGACAGAAACGGCCTTTTTCAGGAGAAATAAAGAAAACACGAACCCTCAAAGATGAGGTAGGGGAAAATCTCAGAACATGCTCTCGTCCTTATAGCGGCCGGTGCGGACGAACTGCACCCACTCGGCCACGTTCACGGCGTGGTCGCCGATGCGCTCCAGATACTTGATGACCATGAGCAGATCGAGGGCCGCGTCCACCTTGGCAGGGTTTGCGGCGATCTCCTGCGCGAGGGTATGCTTGATGGCGTTGAAGTCGTAGTCCACAGCGTCGTCCGCCGCAATGACCTTGCGGGCGGCAAGCTCATCCTCCGCAGTCAGAGCTGCAAGGGCGTCCAGGATCATCTGGTGGGCCTTTCTGCCCATGGCGATGGCCTGGCTCACCGCCGGGTCGCCCTCCTTGCGGACCGTGACGAGGTGAGGGATGATCTCTGCGATATCGGCAGCATGGTCACCGATGCGCTCAATGTCCGTGACCACCTTCATGGCGGTGGAGATGCGGCGCAGGTCGCCCGCCACGGGCTGCTGGCGCAGCAGCAGGGTCATGCAGCGGTGCTCGATGTCCCGCTCCATGTTGTTGATGCGGCTGTCGCCCTTGACGATGGCCTTGGCTGCTTCCGCATCGGCAACACACAAAGCTTCCAGTGCGTTCTCCACAGCGTCGGCGGAGTTGCGGCCCATCTCTGCGAGAGAATTTTTCAGCGATTCCAGATCGGTATCGTACTGTTTTCGGATGCTCATTGCTTTTTCCTCCTTTAGCCGAACCGACCGGAGATATAATCTTCGGTGCGCTTGTCCTGCGGTGCGCTGAAGATCTGCGCCGTGGGGCCCACTTCCACCAGCTCACCCAGCAGGAAGAAGGCGGTGCGGTCACTGATACGGGCAGCCTGCTGCATGTTGTGGGTGACGATGACCACGGTGTAGTTCTTTTTCAGCTCGCTCATCAGCTCTTCCACCTTCATGG
>CAVKKE010000227.1:0-3137 GCA_963656875.1 Barnesiella intestinihominis
TGATGTAATCCACGTTACCGATCGTCCAGTAGTCACCAAGGTACAGATCCTCAAATGTGCCAGCCTTGATAGCTGCCCACTGTGCGCTTGTGACGCTTGCTCCCAGTGCTTTGCCGCGGTAGACCATGTTGTGCGTTGCGGCATTATCCGCAATACTCAACGCCTTTCCGCCGCCGGGCATAATGACAGGACCAGTGAATGTGCCGCCCGCTTTCGGCATATAGGTTTCCTGCGCTTCCTGCTGCAACTCGGTCTTGGTGTTGTCGATCTTGGTGTTGACCTGCGTGATCTGCTTCGTCACCATTGCGACGGATGCAACAGCGTTCGGGTCCACGGTTACTTTGATGTTGGCAACATTAGAGATCGCCATAATGCCGTACAGTTCGATCTCGAAGTCGCTGTTTTCGGTGTGGGACGGGATTTCCACGCCGCGGTCGTCCTGCATAATAATCAGCAGGGTTTCGCTGCCGCCTGCCAGTTTCGCATAGATACCGACCTGATGCAGGATGTAGCCGGTTTCCAATCCCTCGTTGGTGATCTGGATTTTGATGCGTTTGCCAGCATCGTTGCCGCTGCTGTCGGTTGCGTCCTCGATGCCAAGGATTTTAAGGGTCTGCTTCTGCTCCTTTACGTCGGTCAGGGCTGCCAGCGATTCCGCCGCCGTGGTGCCAGCACCGCCCACGGCTTTTGTGATCGTCATGGTTGCGCCGGAGAGGACTTCGCTCATCATGTCCGTGCCGACGTTGGTATAGAGAGAATTGTTCCAACTCATGTGTTCATACCTCCGATTTTGATTTCAAACTGCTGTCGATATGCCGCCACACCCACAGGGGCCGGAGCCGTTGCTGTATGGTCTGCCGGGCGAATGTTGCCCTTGATGCGGGCCGCCATCTGCATACGGTATGCAGCACAGCCCGCAGGGGCGTATGTTACAGCCTTGTGGTCTTTCGGTCGCAGGGTGCCGGAGATGCGGGCGGCTTCCTGCTGCCGGATGCCCCACAGCCCGGCTTTTGCGTAGGTTGTGGAAAGCAGCTCGCGAGGTCGTAACGTCCCGGTGATCTTTGCGGCCACGCGCTGCGCCGTTCCGTGGTAGCCGGTGCCAATATAAGAGTGAGCGTCGCTGTTGAAGATCAGGTAGCTGATTCCTTCCAGATGTGCGGTACAGCGTCTTGCATATCCCAGCAGCTTTTCCATTCGTTTGATCGTGTAGTACGAAATGTCTGCGTTCTCCGTGATGTTCACTCGAAGCCGCCAGTGTCCCGGCGTTCCGCCGTAGTCGTACCACTCCACGATCTCAGAGTTTGGATAGATTGCGGAGATCGCCTGCTTCACCGCCCACTCGGTGCCGCAATACCGCCGCACCTCCATGGCCGTCTTGATGATCCGGCGTTTGGTTTCGATTGGGTAATCATCCCTGTACCAGTCCACCTTGAACTGCACCGCCAGAATATCCAGAATGTTCTCCGGGGCCGAATCAATGGCCGTGTAGACAAAGACTTTGCGGACCGCTTCCAGCTCTTTCTTTTGCCGCTCCCGGAACACAGCGTCCAGCACCTTCACCCAGTGCTGCTCTGCAATACCGGGCGGCAGGCCCTCGATCAGGCCCGTATCTTGGAGTTTAATCATCTTCGATTCCTCCGTAGACGATGTTGCAGCTTTCCATCTTTGCAACCTGAATCTCAGATACTTTCGTGTCTGCCGGGGCCGTCAGGTGCGGGCGTTTGGCTCCCGCTTCTCGGACACGCATGATAAGTTCCGCCGGGTCAATGTCCCGGCCGATCTTCCTCTGCCACGTCTGATAGTCCTCCACAGCCTGCTTCACGTTCGCCTGAATCGTGGAAGCGTTCTTCGTGTTACTGGATGCAATGTAATAGGTCAGGTCGATGTTGTACGGCACTTCTGCCGGGGGCGTTCCGACCACCAGATCACCCATCGGCTTCTTCACCCCTGCAAAATACCGTTCCAGCTCCCGGCATTCCTCTGTGGTAGGCAAGCGTCCGTTCGCCAGCAAGAAATAGATGTAGATGGTATAACCATCCTCGCAGATGATCTTCGTGTCCGAAATGTCGCTGCGCCAACTCTTCGTGAAATACTCATACAGATCAGGGGGTCCGGCCACCGACGTGTTGGACGGTGCGAGATATGCCCGTTCTGTAAGGGAATCGTCACTTTCGGTTTCGGTGCCTCCGCTGGTGGTGGACGTGTTCGCCACGGATGCAACATACGGGATCGGGTCTACCAGCACGTTGACCTCGCCAGCCGCAATGCCGGTGCTGTCTGCTCCTGCATCTGCCGCCACCGCCGGAACATCCACTGTCAGCTCGCCAGCCGGAATCTCTGCATACTCCGATGTGTAGAAATACCGTTTATCCGCCGTGCGCACCTGCACCCCCTCCGGGATGCTGGTAACGCTGCTTCTTTCAGCGGACAGGGTAAATTGCAGCACCGTTGTGGCGCACCCGGCTTGCAGCCGTTCCGTGCCCACCAGAGCAGCCACGTTGTCCAGATTGGCTCCCGTGCTGGTAGGGAGCAGCTGCGCTTTCAGAGCCGCCGTTGCATACTCGATTACATGATGGGATCGGTGAGCCAGCGTCAGCAGGATAAGCCGTGCCTCATTGCACCGCGCCAACGGGGTACTCTCCGTTCCATCAAGTTCCTTATCGAACTTCGCATACAGGGCCTTGCAATCCTCAACCGCTTCTTCCAGCGTCTCCGCTCCGTCAACGTCGATCTCTGGAATGTTCTCAAACTCTTTGATTTTAGACAAGCTCGTACACCACCTTCGGGATCACTTCGCCCTGTTTCAGTTTGCTTTCCAGCCAGTCCACCCGCACCACCTGTGCCCGGGGTTCAAATTCTGCCGTGCGTTCCGTTACCTCCCGCACATACAGGGCCTTTGCCACTTCCATGGGCTTATCAAGAAAAACGCCTTGGTCGATGCCAAGGCTTCGGTCTCCCTCCTGACTTCCAAGAGGGGTTGAGTACAGCGTGCGCAAGCACCGGGCAACGTCCTGTACTTCCTCCTGCGTTGCGCTGTCTTCCGACAGGGCAAGCACTGTGCTGCTGATATCGATCATCCCACATACTCCTTTATCGTCAGGCTCACCTTGCACTGTACCAGCAAGCCGTGTTTTATC
>CAVKKE010000228.1:0-3099 GCA_963656875.1 Barnesiella intestinihominis
GCCATCCATTCGGCGGTGGGCAACCGCATGGTGGGCTGCAAGGTGAACAACCGCATGGTGCCCATTGACCATGTGGTGTCCACCGGCGAGATCATTGAGGTCATTCTCGGCCCGGCGGACAAGGGCCCCAGCCGAGACTGGCTCAAGATCGTGCGCACCAGCGAGGCCAAGAGCAAGATCCGCAACTGGTTCAAAAAGATGCGCCGCGAAGAGAATATCACGCAGGGACGTGATGCGCTGGCCCGTGAGCTGCGCCGTGAGATGATCATCATCCCGGACGACCAGCTGGATGAGTTCATCAACAGCTGTTGCCGCCGCCTGCGCCAGAACAACGCCGAAGAGCTCTACGCCGCCATCGGCTACGGCGGCATGACCATCGCCAACTGCCTGCCCAAGCTCAAGGAAGAGTGGCAGAAGCTCAAGGCTGCCGAAGACAAGGGTGAGGATGATCTGCCCAAGGTGGATCTGAGCCGCGTCCATGCCACCGACGGCGTGGTGGTGGAAGGTTTCGACAACACCCCCATCAAGTTTGCCAAGTGCTGTAGCCCGCTGCCCGGCGACCCCATCGTGGGCTTCATCACCCGCGGCTTCGGCGTGTCCATCCACAAGCAGAGCTGCGCCAATGCGATTTCCAGCATGAAAGACCCCTCCAACGCCCCCCGCTGGGTCAAGGCTTACTGGGCCGACAGCGTTAAGGACAGCTACAAGGCAGGCCTGGAGATCATTGCCCTGAACCGCAACGAGCTGCTGCAGGATGTGCTGGCGGCGCTGGCGGATATCCGGGTGCCCATCTATGCAGTGAACGCCCGTCAGGTGGAAAATGGCTGTGCCATGGTCAGCCTGACCATCGGCATCAACAATACAGAGCATCTCAACCGCGTGGTCGCAAGACTTTCCAAGGTGAAAGATGTGCTCAAGGTGACAAGGAGCTAAAACATGCGTGCAGTCATTCAGGCAGTTTCTTCCGCCAGCGTGCGGGTCAACGGGGGCGAGCCCCGTGCCATCGGGCCGGGCCTGATGATCCTGCTGGGGGTCAAGGACACCGACAGCCTGGACATCGTGCCCAAGCTGGCCGATAAATGTGCGGGCCTGCGCATTTTCCCGGACGCTGAGGGCAAGCTGAACCTCAGCGCAAAAGACATGGGGTATTCCGCGCTGGTGGTGAGCCAGTTCACCCTTTACGGCGACACGAAAAAAGGCTACCGCCCCAGCTTCATCAAAGCAGCAAAACCGCCGCTCTCGGTGGACGCCTATGAGCTGTTCCTTGCCGAGATGAACAAGCAGGGCCTCAAAGATGTCCAGCACGGCGAGTTCGGCGCGGACATGCAGGTGTCGCTGGTGAACGAAGGCCCCTGCACCATCATCATCGACACCGACGAGTGGAAGAAAAAGGAGTGACCGTCATGCAGGCTTTTCACATCCCGGCCTCTGCGCCGCTGTATACCAACACCTTTCTGCTCATCTCGGACGCAGGCCATGCGGTGGTCATCGACCCGGCGGCAGATGCGCAGACCTACGATAAAATTTTAAAGGAAAACAACGCCCAGCTCGCCGCCATTCTGTGCACCCACGGCCACTACGACCATGTGGGCAGCGCCGAAGCTCTGCGTGCCGAGTGGAACGCGAAGCTCTACTGCGAAAAAGCCGACCTTGCCGGTGACCGTATGTGCCCGCTGAAAGCGGCGGACTGCGGCTATGAAGAAGGGGAGACCGTTGCGGTGGACGAGCTGCAGTTCAAGGTCTGGCACACGCCGGGCCACACGCCAGGCAGTGTCGTGCTGCTGTGTGAGAACTATCTCTTCTGCGGCGACACCCTGTTTGCGGGCAGCATCGGCCGCACCGACCTTGAGGGCGGCAGCAGTGCGCAGATGAGCGAAAGCCTGCGCAAGCTGGCGAAGCTGCCCATCCCGCGGGAAGTGCAGGTCCTGCCCGGCCACGGTGAGTTCTCCACGTTTGGGGATGAACTGGACAACAACTATTTTATCCGCAGCGCTTTGCGCGGCAACGCTGAATTTTAACGAAAACGAGTGAAAAACATGAAGATCTATATTACCGGTCTGCCCTCTGGCTACGAGGTGGAGCATCTGGTGCGCCTGTTTTACCCCATGGCACCGTTGACCCTCACCCCGCCGGAGGACTCCGAGGACTGCGTTTGGGCTGAGAAAACGCCGAACGGCCTGCACGCCATGGTGCGTCAGAACGGAAAAAGCGCCGAAAAGCGTGCTCTGCTGCCTGCGCCTGTGGAAGAGGGCGGCGAGACGCCGGAGTTCTCCCTTGCAAGCCTGACCTATGACCTGCTGCGGGAGTGGACCGGCATCCGCCCGCCCTGGGGCAAAATGACCGGCGTGCGCCCGGTGCGGCTCATCCACGACAAGCGCGCCGCAGGGTGGAGCGAAGCGGACATCGACCGCTTCTTTCTGGGCCGCTTCGACTGCTCTGAGCAGAAGTACACGATGGCAAAGGCCATTGCCGATCTGCAGGAGCCTATCCTGAAAGTGGGCAGCGAACCCAAGACCTACAGCCTGTATATCGGCATCCCGTTCTGCCCGTCCCGCTGCAGCTATTGCAGCTTTGTCAGCTGCAATCTCGACCGCGACCGCAAGATGGTGCAGCCTTATGTGGACTGCCTGTGCAAAGAAGTGGAAGAGATCCGCGTGCAGGCGGACAAAGCGGGGCTGAGCCTGTGCAGCATCTACATCGGCGGCGGCACGCCCACCAGCCTTTCGGCTGGCCAGCTGCGCCAGCTGATGGGCACGGTGCAGGCGAATTTTGACCTCTCCAAGGTCGTAGAATATACGGTGGAAGCCGGACGCCCGGACTGCACTGATGCCGAAAAGCTGGCGGTCATCAAGGAATACGGGGCCACCCGCATCTCCATCAACCCCCAGACTTTCTCGGACGAGGTGCTGGCCGGCATCGGCCGCAAGCACTCGGCGCAGGACATTCTGGACTGCTACGCCGAAGCCCGAAAAGCGGGCCACGACGACATCAACATGGACCTGATCGCCGGCCTGCCCGGCGACACGGTGGAAAGCTTTGAGCGCAGCCTGCGGCAGGCCATCGCCCTCGACCCGGAGAACATCACCGTCCACACCCTGA
>CAVKKE010000229.1:0-1413 GCA_963656875.1 Barnesiella intestinihominis
CCAAGGCAGGCACCGCCTTCGGCCATGTTGTGCAGGATGAAAGAGGGACGGAAGATGGGGTCATAGCCGGGGTTTGCAATGGACTGTGCCATGAAAGGAGAAATTGCATGGTGCATACCGGTCATGACCAGCCAAGGCATCACACCAGCCAGAATACCGACTGCCAGAGGGCCGACATTGGCACCCAGCCAGACGAACACACCGGAGATGGCAGAACCGACATAGCTGCCCAGAGGTCCCAGCACGGTGAAGCCGAGAATCATGGAAAGGCCCATGGTGCCCATGCCAACGAAGATAGACTTGAAGATGCCCGGAACGATCTTGTTCAGCAGCTTTTCAAAGAAGCAGCAAGCCAGCGCAATGAGCAGAGCGGGCAGAAGCTGCTGCTGATACTTGACCAGCTTGACCGGCAGATTCAGCAGGGTAAGTGCTTCGCCGTTGGCGACCATGGAAGTAAAGGCCGGGGTCAGCAGGCTGGCGGCACCTGCCATAGCGTAGATGGGCGTGGAACCCAGCTGCTTGGCTGCGCCGTAGGCCACGAAGATGGGCATGAAGTAGAACGGTGCGTTGGCCACCCAGCTCAGCACCATGTAGGTGTTGCCGTCCTTGAAAGCGGGTACTGCATAAGTAATGAGCAGCAGCAGGACTTTGAGCATACCGCCGCCGATCAAACCGGGAACGGTGGGAGCCACGGCACCAGCAATGAAGCTGACAGCATCGTTGAAGTATTCCTTCGGCCCCTTCTTGCCCTTTGCAGCAGCCGGTTTCTTTTCCGCTGCCTTGGATGCAGGCTGAGCGTTCTGCTCGTACAACTCATGTGCCGCATTGTAGAGCGGAACCAACTCTTTGCCCACCACGATCTGTGCCTGACCGGACGCATAAATCAAGCCCAGCACACCGGGGACGGTTTTCATACCGTCCAGATCGGTGGCATCCTTGTCGATCAGGGTGAAGCGCAGACGGGTCGCACAGTGACCCACAGCCTTGATGTTGCTGTAACCGCCTGCTTTTTCAATCAGGTCAAGTGCCGTTTTCTTGTGATCCATGATGTTCTCCTTCCTGTTTTCAGCCAATGATGCTGCACTGGTCATTGGTGATTTTTTCGTACATCCAGCCAAGGCTCATCTTGCCCTGCTCTTCGATTTCCTGCATCATGCCCGCTTCCTTCTTCATCACGGCATGTGCAGAAGCCAGAACCTTTTCTGCATCCTCCGGGCGGACGACCACCAGACCGTTGCCATCACCCACCAGAATGTCACCGGGGCAGACGATGCGTCCGCCGATGTTGACCGGCACGTTGATCTCGCCGGGGCCGTTTTTGTACGGCCCGTTCGGACAAGCCGCTTTTGCGA
The DNA here is from genome assembly GCA_963656875.1 of Barnesiella intestinihominis. Taxonomy (GTDB): domain Bacteria; phylum Bacillota; class Clostridia; order Oscillospirales; family Ruminococcaceae; genus Faecalibacterium. Next base: position 1,353 of record CAVKKE010000229.1, read on the forward strand.
ACACCGGGAAGTTCATCCCGGAAAGTTCCACCTTGTCGCGGATGGCACCGTTGATGACAAA
>CAVKKE010000229.1:1696-3099 GCA_963656875.1 Barnesiella intestinihominis
GCAGACGGGCGCGGGAAATCATTTTTGATACAGTAGCCAATGTTCATAATGAAATACCTCACGATTACGAATGATTTCCGCTGTGCGCACATCGGATTTTCCTTGCACCGTTATCATAACATACCCAGAAGATATTGTAAAACGAATTATAAAACTATATAATATCACCAGAACCGATATTTGAAACCCCTGTCAGGAGGAAGTGCGGTATGACCTACGAACAAGTTGAAACCTTTCTTGCAGCTGTATCCGGCGGCACTATTTCTGCAGCCGCAGAAGCACTGTTTGTTTCCCAATCCACCGTCAGCAGCCGCATCCAGCTTCTGGAGCAGGAACTGGGCATCCCGCTGCTCATCCGGCACAAAGGCCACCGCACCATTGAGCTGACCAGCTACGGCAAGGAGTTCGTGCCGCTGGCAAGTCAATGGGCATCACTGTGGAAGGAAACACAGAACCTGAAAAACAAATCTGACCTGCAAACGCTCCGCATCGCAGGCGTGGATGCTGTGAACAACTATACATTTCTGCCGCTCTATCGGACGCACATGGAAAGGCATCCGAGCATCCGGCTCTCCATCAACACCTTCCATTCCAGCGAGATCAACAGCCGGGTACAGAGCCGGGATGTGGATATGGGCTTTGTATTCAGCCAGCGCATCCGCTACCCGGAAGTTATTTCCCGCCCAGTCTACCGAGAACTCATGTACTTAGTCTGCCAAAAGGACAGCCCTTACTATGAGGGCATCCATCCACGGGAACTGGATGTCGGCAAGGAAGTTTTTCTGCGCTGGGGGCAGGACTACCAACAGTGGCATGACCGCTACTGGAATCCTTCCGAACTTCCGCTCATCACGGTGAACACTGGCTCCATGCTCAAGCATTACCTGACCGAACCGGGTCGCTGGGCGATTGCCCCCATGTCAGTGGTGCAGGTCATCAGCCGCAGCGGAAATCTGGCGTGGTATCGGATGCAGGAAAGCCCCGCCCCGCGCATTTGCTATCAGCTTATCAACCGCTATCCCAAGAGCAGCCATCAGCAGGCCATTGATTGCTTCAATGCCGAACTGGACACCTTTATTGAACAGAACCCCAGCATCTGCACCTTCGAGGACTGGATGCTAGAAACACCGAAAGAGGGATAGTGTGTTTTCTCAATGTTCTATATAAGTCCTACTATCGCCGCTTTACTGCAATAAAATTTGCAAAACCATCTTGACGCACCTTGTAATCCATGATACCCTCTATCGCAAATCCCGCTGCGTTAGCCGTAGATGACTGCACGGTGCGGGTTTATTCTCCATGAAGATTTTTACCGCCCCGCAACACACCCGATTCATTTTGCCGCCGATTCACCCGACAAAATCCATCGCCTGTACTGCGTGGGCGGTATTTTTCTTTTTGCA
>CAVKKE010000230.1:0-3091 GCA_963656875.1 Barnesiella intestinihominis
CGGCACCCAGGTGATCGGCACCTGCCTGGCCAACGAGCTGACCAAGGACGGCTTTTCCAACATGAACGCCCACCAAACCATCTACGTCATCACGCCGGAGTACACCACCGGCAGCCAGATCATCCTGCGCGACAACCTGGCCCCCATGGTCAAGGGCAAGCATGTGCTGATCCTTGCCGCATCCATCACCACCGGCTACACGGTGCAGGCGGCCATTGAAGCCGTGAACTATTACGGCGGCACCGTGGCGGGCCTTTCCGCCATCTTCGCCACCACTCACGAGTGCCTGGGCTATGAGGTCACCTCCATCTTCGACCCCGCCAGCCTGCCGGACTACGCCAGCTTTGACAGCCGCGACTGCCCCATGTGCAAGGCCGGCCAGCACATCGACGCCCTGGTGAACAGCTTCGGTTATTCGGCGCTGTAAAACTTATAGACAACAAAAAGCATCTGCATTCTCTAAAAGTTTGCAGATGCTTTTTTAATGCCTCAACCTGCCGGAGCGAAAGGCTTCCCCCTCGGGGGAAGCTGTCACCGAAGGTGACTGATGAGGGGTAGCCACATTCAGATTCCGTTAAATAAAATCATTCATTCAAATGATTCAGAATGTCTGTGCAGACACCTTGAAAATTTTTGTTGACTTCAAGATTCGAATATCGCAAAACCGTCAATCCTTTGTTCTGCAAATATTTATCTCGTTCTATATCCTCGTGAATTCCGTTCGTCTCATAATGCTGCGAGCCATCCAACTCAACGACCAACCTTTTTTCAGCACAATAAAAATCCACAATATATCTGCCGATCACCTTTTGACGGTTAAATGTTTCCGGCAGCTGTTTCAGAAAATCATACCACACATGCCGTTCTTCTTTTGTCATTTCCCTTCGAAGTTTTTGGGCATTTCCTGTCAGATTTTCATTCTTTGTCTGATTCACAGCTTCTAACCTCTGCTTCCCCTCATCCGGCACTCCGTGCCACCTTCCCCCGAGGGGGAAGGCTTTTGCGTTTCATCTTACTTTTCCTTCGGGAACACGAACGGCTCATGCAGGTACACGATCACCAGATACAGCGCCATGAAGCACCAGATGATGGGCTCGCACAGGATGACTGCGTTGTACTCAAATTTCGGGATGAACACCAGCACGAAGATCACCTTGCCCACCAGCTCAATGACGCTGGAGAACAGCGGCAGCACCTTCTGGCCAAGGCTCTGCAGGGCGTAGCGGGTGCACAGCAGGACGCCCAGCACGGCGTAGAACGGCGCGTTCCAGATCAGATACCGGGCGCCGTTTTCCAGCACGATGGGCTCCGAGGAGCCGGAAATGAGCTTCACCAGCCACTGGGCACCGAAGTTCATCATCAGCACCGTGATAACCATCACCACTACGGAGTACAGGTACATCTCCCACACGCCCTTGCGCACGCGGTCGGGCTGGCCTGCGCCGCGGTTCTGAGAGACGAAGGTGGAGCCCGCATTCGCCATGGAGATCAGCGGCATGTCCGTGAAGGCGAACAGCTTGCGGGCTGCAGTGTGGCCCGCAATGGTCAGGGTGCCCAGACCGTTGATGCCGTACTGCAGCACCACCGATCCTGCGGACACGATGCTGCTCATCAAACCCATGGAGATGCTCTGGCTGAACAGCTCTCCGTAGAGGTGGGAACCCACGGCCAGATGCTTTTTCTCCGGGATGAGGATGCGCACCTTTGCCAGCACATACAGAATGCACAGCACCACCGAGATGCCCTGCGCAATGACCGTGGCCACGGCTGCGCCCCGGACGCCCATGCCGATGCCTGCAATAAACCACAGGTCCAGCCCCACGTTCAGCACCGAGCTGATGAGCAGGAACACCAGCGGCATCACGCTGTTGCCGATGGCCCGCAGCAGGCCCGCGCAGAGGTTGTACATGAACATGACGATGACGCCGAGGTCAATGACGATGATGTAGCTGTAGGCATCTTCCAAAATCTCCGCCGGGGTGTCCAGCAGATGCAGCAGGGGACGCAGCCCGAAAAAGCCCGCCGTGGTGATGACCAGCGACGACAGCAGGCCGATCACGACAGAGCCCACCACAGTGCGCTTGAGCAAGTCGTCGTCCTGTGCGCCGTAGGAGCGCGCTGCAACGATGGCAAGGCCGTTTCCGATGCCGATGCCAAAGCCGACCAGAAGCTCATAGATCGAGCCGCAGGCACCAATGGCGGCAAGGGCTGTGTCGCCCAGCACATTGCCCACGATCATGGTGTCCACCGTGTTGTAGAGCTGCTGGAAAAGGTTTGAGACGAGGATGGGCAGCATGAAAAGCAGAAGGCTTTTCAGAATAGGGCCGTGCATCAGGTCAACATTCATATTGAAGAAGCTTTTCTTCCGGGGCTGCGCTTGGGTCATAGGGGTCCTTTCTTTATTATACAATAAAAAGGCCGCGCCGTCCTGAAGCCTTCCCCCCTTGGGGGAAGGTGGCATGGCGCAGCCATGACGAATGAGGGGTAGTTGTGCAAAATCGCTCTAACGAAGAATGCACTCACACTGCTTCCCCTCATCAGTCATTTCACGTTCGTTCAATGACAGCTTCCCCCGAGGGGGAAGCCTTTTGCTTTTACAGCTCCTGCGTCTCAAAACCGCTGCCGGTGAGCACTTGCACACTGGTGAACCCTGCAGCCTTGATGGCGGCGGCAGCTTCGTCGAAGCCGAAGGTCAGGCTGTTGATATCATGGGAGTCAGAAGTGATGATGACTTTTCCGCCCATCTTCTGCCACTCGCCCAGCAGCCACGGGCCGGGATAGAAGTCCTTGCGGTAGCCGCGGTAGACGCCGCCGGTGTTCACTTCCAGCAGGCAGTCATTGTCCTTTGCGGCCTGCAGAGCCTTGAGGGCAGCGGCCTTATAGCGGGGAGATTCCTCATCGAAAAACTCGCCGTTGGCGTTCAGCTTCTTAATGAGGTCGATGTGGGCCAGAATGTCCGGCTTGAGAGCCGCCACCTTCTCCACCTCGGCGAAGTAGGCTTCCACAGCGGCCAGCGGGTCGGCATCGAAGTCATCATTGATGCAGTCCCACAGATCCTGCGGGCGGAAGTCGATCTCGTAATACTTGCCGG
>CAVKKE010000231.1:0-3042 GCA_963656875.1 Barnesiella intestinihominis
TGCAGCTGCCGATCACGACCTGATCGATCTTGATGTCCTTGCCCTCGCTGGCAAGGTGGGTGTTCTCCGGCAGGTGCGGGTAGCTGACGGTGGGTTCCAGCTTGCTCAGATCAATTTCAATGGTCTTTTCGTACTCGGCATCCGGGTCGGCTTCGTAGTACACCGGTTCCCGCTGGCTGCGGCCCTTGAGGTAGGCCTTGGTGGTCTCGTCCACGGGGAAGATGCCGTTCTTGGCACCGGCCTCAATGGCCATGTTGCAGATGCACAGGCGGTCGTCCATGGTCAGGCTGGCCACGCCCGGGCCGGTGAACTCCATGGACTTGTACAGGGCACCGTCCACGCCGATCATGCCGATGATGTGCAGGATCAGGTCCTTGCCGGACACGCGGGGGTTGAACTTGCCGGTGAGCACGAACTTGATGGCAGAGGGCACCTTGAACCATGCCATGCCGGTTGCCATACCGGCGGCCATGTCGGTGGAGCCAACGCCGGTGGAGAAGGCGCCCAGTGCACCATAGGTGCAGGTGTGGCTGTCTGCGCCGATCACGCAGTCGCCTGCGGTTACAATGCCTTTTTCGGGCAGCAGGGCGTGCTCAATGCCCATCTGGCCCACATCGTAGAAGTTGAGGATGTCGTATTTGTTGGCAAACTCGCGGCACTGCTTGGACTGGGTGGCACTCTTGATGTCCTTGTTGGGCACAAAGTGGTCCAGCACGATGGCGATGTGCTCTTTGTCGAACACATTGTTAAAACCGGCCTTTTCAAACTCGTTGATGGCGACGGGGGTGGTGATGTCGTTGCCCAGCACAATGTCCAGCTTTGCGTTGATGAGCTGGCCTGCCTTGACCTCGGCAAGCCCGGCATGTGCGGCAAGGATCTTCTGCGTCAGGGTCATTCCCATGGTGGTACTCTCCTTTTATCTCTGTGTAATAATGCGCGTGGGATAAGCCTTCCCCCAGACGGGGGAAGGTGGCACGAAGTGCCGGATGAGGGTGCCCGGTCCACTCCGCTTTGCGGCAAATCACCCCTCATCAGTCAGCTGCGCTGACAGCTTTCCCCCAAGGGGTGAAGCCTAACGCCTGACCATCAGGTACATACAAACTCTTCAAAGTGAGAGGGCGAGGACGCTGCCCTTTTCATTACTTATTATTGATCGCGCTGACCAGTGCCTTGATACCGGCCACGATGATATCGGTGTCGGTGCCGGCACCCCAGGTAACGGAGTTGTCGCCCCAGACCAGGCCGACATAAGAAGCGGCGCGGGAGGTGGAGCCTTCGTCCAGGCTGTGCTCGGAGTAGTTTTCCAGGTGGAACTCCATGCCCGTTGCGCTCTGGATAGCGTTGGCCACGGCGTCCAGACGGCCGTTGCCCACAGAGGTAACCACCTTGCGCTGGCCGTTCAGGTCCAGAGTGACGGTGGCGGTAATGCCGTCCACCTGTGCAAAGTGGGCCTCAATGACGTTGAGGGGCTTGCAGCGGTTGAGGAAGGTATCCTCGAAGATGTGCAGCACCTCGCCCGCGCTCAGCTCCTTGTGGTTGTGGTCGGACACGCTCTTGACCTTGTAGCCCAGGGCCTCGCGCATCTTGGGGGGCAGGTTGTAGCCGTAGTTCTGCTCCAGCACAAAGCCGATGCCGCCCTTGCCGCTCTGGCTGTTGATGCGGATGACGTCTGCATCGTAGGTGCGGCCGATGTCGTGGGGGTCCACCGGGATGTAGGGGCAGGTCCAGCGGTGCTCGCCGTGCTCCTTGCGGTAGGCCATGCCCTTGGCAATGGCGTCCTGATGGCTGCCGGAGAAGGCTGCAAACACCAGCTGACCGGCATAGGGGGTGCGCTCGTAAATGTGCATCCGGGTCACGCGCTCGTAGGTGGCGCAGATCTCCGGCATGTTGGAGAAGTCCAGCTTGGGGTCCACGCCGTGGCTGTACATGTTCATGGCCAGGGTCACGGCATCCACGTTGCCGGTGCGCTCGCCGTTACCGAACAGGCAGCACTCCACGCGCTGTGCACCGGCCAGCACGGCCAGCTCGGCGCAGGCCACGCCGGTGCCGCGGTCGTTGTGGGGGTGGGTGGAGATGATCACGCTGTCACGGTACTTCAGGTGCTTGTCGCAGTACTCGATCTGGTTGGCGTACACATGGGGCATACTCATTTCCACGGTGACCGGCAGGTTGATGATCATGGGGCGCTCCGGGGTGGGCTGCATGATGTCCAGCACGGCGTTGCACACGTCCAGGGCGTAGTCCACCTCGGTGCCGGTAAAGCTTTCGGGGCTGTACTCGAACAGGAAGTTGCCCTCGTACTCTTCGCTGAGCTGCTTGACCAGCTTGGCACCATCGGTGGCGATCTTCTTGATCTCTTCCTTGCTCTTGTGGAACACCTGCTCACGCTGGGCCACGGAGGTGGAGTTGTAGAAGTGGATGACCGCGCGGGGTGCACCCTTGACGGCCTCGAAGGTGCGGCGGATGATGTGGTCACGGCACTGGGTCAGCACCTGCACGGTGACGTCCTCGGGGATCATGTTCTTCTCGATCAGGGTGCGCAGGAACTCGTACTCGGTCTCGCTGGCGGCAGGGAAGCCCACCTCGATCTCCTTGAAACCGATCTTGACCAGCATCTGGAAGAACTCCAGCTTCTCTTCCAGGCTCATGGGCACGATCAGGGCCTGGTTGCCATCGCGCAGGTCCACACTGCACCAGGCAGGTGCTTTTTCAATGTGATCCTTCTTCACCCAGCTGTCATAGCCTGCAGGTACCGGGTAGTAACCCGGAGCGTACTTGGTTGCGTCCATCATAATTGCGTGTCCTCCTGAACAATCTGAAGCCTTCACCCCTTGGGGGGAAGGTGGCATTGCGCCAGCAATGACGGATGAGGGGTAAACAGGGCCGACAGCTTTCTGCCTGCGCCCTCATCCGCTTCACTTCGTTCAGCACCTTCCCCCGACCGGGGGAAGGCTTCTGCGCTTCTGAAGTGTCTGTGCGCATTTACATACGAAAAGGCCCCCGTCTTTCAAGGCGAAAACCTTGAGAGACGAGAGCCTGTAA
>CAVKKE010000232.1:0-3003 GCA_963656875.1 Barnesiella intestinihominis
GTGTCCACGATGGTGCTGTGCTGATACGCTGCCACCAGCTCCTTTGCCACGGCTTTGGCCTCAGAAAGGCGGGCCTTCTGGGTGGTGACGTCGATGTAATAATTGATATGGCTGTGGCTGGTGGCAAAATGACCCTTTGCCACGCGCAGGAACAAGTTGCTCTTCTTGGTGGGAAGCTTTACCATGTTGATCATCGAAACAGCACTCCTTTTCAGGTTTTTCGGGGGTTCCCTCAAAATACAAAACATCGCGGCGGATCTGCGGCCGCGATGCTCCTGCACTTTTTCATATCCTTATTGTAACGGAAAACCGCACTGTGCACAAGGAACAAATCTACTAAAAAACTTTGCTGTTTTTACATGATATCAACCAAAACTGGGATGCAAAGAAAAGCCTGCGGTGCCGCCTGGGGGAGTTTCGCGCAGCAAAAAGGCCCGCACCCTTTTTGCGGGGTGCGGGCCTTGAAAGAACGATAGACTTATTCAGCAGCGAACAGACTGGTGATATCCCAGCTTGCATAGACATCCGAATAGGTGTCCTTCTCGTTGCCCAGAGCATTATAACGGGGGAAGTAACGGATGTAAGCTTCCTTGATGGCTTTGCCTTCCAGAGCAGCCGACAGTCCAGTAACCGTCACAGTGTTATTAACTGTTTCGTTCACCACAAGAGAGTCACCATTGTTGTCAGCAGTAAATTCAACATTGTCGCTTTTGCTCTTGGAGCTGTAATACTGAGGGGTGCCGTCCTCAAATACAAAACGCAGGTCATAGTGCCCAACACCGCAGCCAGTGCCCTCGGAAACGGGCTTGTGGGTGAAAGCACAGGTCAGGGTACCATTTTCATACTTGGTGCCTTCAACGGCCAGAGTATGCTTGTCAGTGCTGCCGCCAATGCCGAGGATGCCATTGGAACCGCCAAAGCTCAGGGTATCGCCAATCTTGCCGGAAGGCTGATTGGGGTTGGAGCAGGCGGTCAGGGAGCCGGAGACAGCCACTGCGGCAGCAGCCAGAGCAGTGTACTTCATGAAATTGCGGCGGGAAAAGGTATAGGACATAGGTCGTTCCTCCTTTAAGTGCAAATACATTCAGAGCCTTGCGGCGCTACTTATACAATAGGCGAAACCAGAGCGAAAGTCAATGCTTTTTTCAAAAATCACCCGAAAAAATTCAGGGTGCTTCGTGCATTTCAGACGAAATTTCGTCCCGGCAGGGCCATCAGGCGCGGGTCACGTCGGCAGAGGTCATGTTGAAGGTGATGGTCTTGTCTTCCACAAAGGTGGGCATGTAGGTCACCTGCAGGTTCTTCCAGCCCTTGGGCACCATCAGCATCAGCTGCAGGTAGCCGCTGCCCTGCGGGGGCAGGGTGGTGGACTCGGAGAAGGTCTGAGAATTGGCGTTGTACAGCGAGATGTTCACGCCGCACTCCACGGTCTGGCCGTCGCAGGAAGCGGCAAAATCGGTGGAAGCTGCTGCCAGAGCATGGAAGTTTGCGTCCACGTTGCTCAGCGGGGGCACGGGATAAGCGGCGCTGATCTCGGACAGGTTCTGTGCACCGATGGCAAAGGTCTTGTCCTTGGTGCGGTTGATCACGGTGACCAGAACGGCAATGTACTCATAACCTGCCTGTGCAGGTGCAGTGTCGATGTTGAACAGGCTGGTCAGCTGGACACCCAGGCCGTTCCAGTTGCTGACCTTGTCGCCCACCTTGACGTCCACAATGGTGTCGCCGCCGTTCTGCTTGCAGCCGCCCAGCAGGCTGGCTGCGCCCACAGCGGCCACAGATGCGCCGGCGCCCTTCAGGAAGGTGCGGCGGGAAATGGAGTTGGACATAGTAAAATCCTCCTTAAAAGTATGGAAAACACTTTTCCAGAATCTTCTATCCTGTTTATACCCTTTTCAAAGAAAAAGTGCAAGCCTTTTTTTCAGAATCAGCGCGGATTTCACAGGAATATCACCCTTCCGGGGTCAGGCCTTTCACATGAGTCTCGCTGGTTTTGACCAGATTTAAGAGGCTGGGCGTATACAGCGGGAACTCCCGGGTCAGGCTCTCGGTGGTCATGGCAAGGCAGACGGGGTCTTTCACGCCCTCGCCGCCGTTCACGTCCTGCCCGGCCAGCAGGGCTTCCACGTTGGCCTCCGACATGCGCATCACGGCGTCGGAGCAGCCGCGCCAGCGGATGGGGTCGATGCTGAACATGCTGGCGGCGTTGTGGGGCTCGGCGGAATACAGCAGGCGGAACATCTTGGCCACGGCCATCATCAGGTAAGAGCTCACCTCGGTGGTCAGGGCCTTGCTGTGGCACTGGCCGATCTTGGCGTAGAGCACATTCAGGCTGTTGGAGATGAGCTTTTTGTTCATGGTGGGCAGCACGCTGCCGTGATAGACGTTGTCCTTCATCTTGTCGGGGTTGGGCAGGTCTTCGGCCGAAAGCATCATGCCGTTGCGCTCTGCGCTGCGGCCCAGCAGATAATCGCAGGAAACATTATAGTAATCGGCCACCCGCACCACGAAGTCCAGGCCGCACTCGCGGATGCCTTTTTCGTAGTGGGACAGCAGGGCCTGCGACACGCCAAGGTCTTCGGCGGCCTGCTTCTGGGTGATGCCGCGCTCCTTGCGCAGCAGCTTGATGATACGGTTGAATTCCATGATATTGACTCCTCGGTGCATCGGATGATTGGGGGACATCCTTGATTTTTGGTTTACAACAGGTTGATTATACACAGCGGAAAACGACTTGTAAAGCAAGAAAAGTGACGATATTTTTCATCAAATTTCGTCATTTTTGTCAAAAGCCTTGCACCGGATACCATATCTATGCTAAACTGAGGGTGTTAACGCATACATTTTGTAGCCCGGTATTCTGCGAAAAAAGACGAAAAAATATTTTTCTGGCAGATCAGGTCGGAAACTGCTGAAAAATCACAGACTGCCTGCTGCGTGCGGCAGAGTGTAGGATTACAATAGATGTGTTACAGATGTAAATAAAAAGAAAGACGAATGAGT
>CAVKKE010000233.1:0-1180 GCA_963656875.1 Barnesiella intestinihominis
GCATACCGCTGGAGAGCGGTCTATAAATACTACTATTTTATTATACGAGGGAATGTATATGGCAACAAAGGTCTTTTTCTACACGCTGCGCCCCTATGATGAGCTGGGCATCGCGCAGCGGCTGGCACCTCAGATGGACATTGAGTTTGGCTATTCGCAGGAATATCCCACACTGGAAAATGCAGAGCTGGCAAGGGGTTACGATGCCGTGTCTGTGACGCCCTGCGACATGAGCGCACCCATGGTGAAGCACTTCCACGAGCTGGGCGTGAAGGTCATCTGCTGCCGTTCCATTGGCTACGACCATGTGGACAGGGAGACGGCCCGGGAGCTGGGCATGAAGGTGGCCAATGTGGACTACCCGCCAAACGGTGTGGCAAATTTTGCTATCATGCTCATACTGATGAGCCTGCGCAAGGCGGGGCATATCCTCAAGCGCGGTGAAGCCCAGGACTACTCCCTGAAGGGCAAGATCGGCCGGGACATTTCCACCTGCACCGTGGGCGTCATCGGCACGGGCCGCATCGGCCGCACGGTGCTGCAGCATCTGTCCGGCTTCGGCTGCCGTCTGCTGGCCTATGACCTCTACCAGAGTGAGGACGTGAAGAAGATCGCGGAGTATGTGCCGCTGGAAACGCTGCTGAAGGAGTGCGACGTCATCACCCTGCACACCAACGCCACCGAAGAAAACCACCACCTCATCGATGCCAAGGCCATTGAGACCATGAAGCCGGGGGCTGTCATCATCAACACGGCCCGCGGCAAGCTGATCGACAGCGATGCGCTGATCGCCGGGCTGGAAAGCGGAAAGCTGGGTGGTGCGGCGCTGGACGTGCTGGAAAACGAGAACGGCCTGTACTATTATAACCGCATGGGCGATGTGATCCCCAACGCCGAGCTGGCGCTGCTGCGCAGCATGCCCAACGTGATCCTGACCGACCACACGGCGTTTTACACCGAAGAGGATGTGGAGAGCATGGTGAAAGGTGTGCTGGAAAGTGCGGAAGCTCTTGTCCACGGCCAGCCTACCCGGCATGAGGTGACGAACCTTTAATGGACGATTTAGAATGCCCTCCGCGCTGCTCTGGGCATAAATAGCGGAAAATTATTTTTAATATTGCAAAACGGGGCTGTTGCAAAATAAAAATGCGATAGCAATTTGCACAAAAAATAGCGCAAA
>CAVKKE010000233.1:1190-3000 GCA_963656875.1 Barnesiella intestinihominis
TGAAAAGGTTCCGGGTTTTGTGCATGATTTTTTCAGCGAGCCATTTTGCAACAGTCCCGTTTTGCTTTTTCACGAGTGGAGTCGTAAAGGAAAACGGTATTTTGCCAGACTCCTTCAGTCTCGCAAAGGGCTGCCCGCAATCGATCGAGAAACATCCCATCCGGGTGAAAACGAAACCCGGAAATGCCCACAGGAGTTTCTGGGTTTCGAATCAAAATAATAACTCAGATGAAGATGTTTGAAAGATCAAATGCTGTTTTGAGTTACGACCTCTCCGGTGAAAATGCAAAGTCCGGCAGACCGCAGTCTGCCGGACTTTGCTCTATCAAAAAAATAATTCCGCTGAATATGGCCAGAGTGAAACGGAGGCCATTTTAAATCAGTCATCAACCCAAACTGATGCCCATACGGCGGGCGACGGTCAGCAGTTCACAGCCTTCGGGCACATTGCGGGTCTTGCCGGCAATGTCCGCCAGACGGTTCTCGGTGACATGGCGGTTGACCATGGCGACGGTCACGCCGTAGCGCTCGATCTCTACGAGTTTTGCGGCATAGCTGCCGAACTGGGTGGCCAGCACACGGTCATAGGCGCTGGGGCTGCCGCCGCGCTGCATGTGGCCCGGGATGCACACACGGGTCTCCATGCCGGTCTTCTTCTGCACGGCCTGTGCAATGCGGTTGGTGGCGGTGGTGCCGAAACCGGCTTCTGCACGCTTGGCCATCCATTCCTTGCGCTTCATGCGGGCTTCCTCGCAGTTCATGGCACCCTCGGCCACAGCGATGATAGAGAAGTTGGAACCCTTGCGGGCACGGCGCTCCACAGCGTCGCACACGCGGTCGATGTCGTAAGGCATCTCGGGCAGCAGGATGATATCTGCGCCGCCGGCAATGCCGGAATACAGGGTCAGCCAGCCGGCCTTGTTGCCCATGATCTCAATGCACATCACGCGACTGTGGCTGCCGGCAGTGGTGTGGATGCGGTCGATGACGTCGGTGGCGATGTCCACAGCGGTGTGGAAGCCAAAGGTCACGTCAGTGCCGTAGATATCGTTGTCGATGGTCTTGGGCAGGCCGATGATGTTCAGACCCTCCTGCGACAGCAGGTTTGCAGTCTTGTGGGTGCCGTTGCCGCCCAGACACAGCAGGCAGTCCAGCTTGGCTTCCTTATAGGTCTTTTTCATGGCGGCGACTTTGTCGATGTTGTCATCCTCCACCACACGCATCATCTTGAAGGGAGTGCGCTTGGTGCCCAGAATGGTGCCGCCCAGCGTCAGGATGCCGCGGAAATCATCTTCGCACATCTCCTTGTAGTCGCCGTTGATGAGGCCGCTGTAGCCGTTCAGGATGCCGACGATCTCCACGTTGTCACCCATGCGGGCATACAGTGCTTTTGCCACGCCGCGGATGGTGGCGTTCAGACCCGGGCAGTCGCCGCCGGAGGTCAGGATTCCAACACGTTTTTTCATTCAAAAGCCCTCTTTTCATCAGAATTTCAAAGGCAGGCACTCCCCGCACAACGATCCCGCTTGGGAAGAGTCTGCCCCAAGTCCCTGTATAATATAAGAGTATTCCGAATGAAGGCGGGTGTCAAGAGAAGCGCAGAAAATTTACACGGCACTGCGGGGCATTTCCGCTCACAGAAATGGGGCGGAAAAAGATTTGCAGAAAAAATAAAAAAACTGTTGACAAGATGAGATGCTTCGAGTATAATATCCCTTGTCAGCAGCGCTCAACCGCTTCTGATGAACAGAACAATGGGGATTTGCATAGTGGTAGTGCGGTAGACTCTGACTCTACTTGTGGGAGTTCG
>CAVKKE010000234.1:0-2929 GCA_963656875.1 Barnesiella intestinihominis
ACTCATTCGTCTTTCTTTTTATTTACATCTGTAACACATCTATTGTAATCCTACAACCATAGATTTCATAATCTGGCAACATTTTTTATCGAAAGGGGTAGGTTTTTATGAAAATCACGGAAGTTCGTCTCGGAATGATCTCTGTGCCTCTGCGTGTGCCCTTCAAAACGGCTCTGCGCTCGGTCAACAGCGTGGAGGATGTGATCGTGGAAGTCCACACCGACACCGGCGAAGTGGGCTACGGTGAAGCTCCTCCCACCGGCGTTATCACCGGTGACACCACCGGGGCCATCATCGGTGCCATCCGCGACCACATTGCCAAGACCATCATCGGGCGGGACGTGGACGAGTTCGAAGATCTGATGATCGCGCTGAACGCCTGCATCCAGAAGAACACCAGCGCCAAGGCTGCGGTGGATATGGCTCTGTGGGATCTGTACGGCCAGCTGCACAAAATTCCCGTGTATAAGCTGATGGGCGGCGCAAAGAAGTCCATCGTCACCGACATCACCATCAGCGTCAACGACCCCGAAGAGATGGTGCGCGATGCCCTGAACGCCATCGACCGCGGCTACGACTGCCTGAAGGTCAAGGTGGGCAAGGAGCCGGAAAAGGACATTGCCCGCCTGAGCGCCATCCGTGCCGCAGTGCCCAAGGAGACCTGCATCCGCATCGACGCCAACCAGGGCTGGACCCCCAAGGAAGCCGTCCGTATCCTGAACGGGATGCAGGAGCGGGGCCTGGACATCGAGTTTGTGGAGCAGCCGGTCAAGGCCCACGACTTCGACGGCATGAAGTATGTCACCGAGCGCTCCTATGTGCCGGTGCTGGCCGACGAGAGCGTGTTCTCCCCGCAGGATGCTTTGACCATCATGCAGATGGGCGCAGCCGACCTCGTGAATATCAAGCTGATGAAGTGCGGCGGCCTGTACAACGCTTTGAAGATCGCATCCGCTGCCGAAGTCTACGGCGTGGAGTGCATGATCGGCTGCATGCTGGAAGCCAAGATCAGCGTGAACGCGGCCGTGCATCTGGCCTGTGCAAAGCAGATCATCACTCGTGTCGATCTGGACGGCCCGGTGCTGTGCAGCGAAGACCCCATCATCGGCGGTGCCGTGTTCAACGAAAAGGACATCACCGTCTCCGACGAGCCGGGCCTTGGCATCAAGGGCATCGAGCCGGGGAAGATCAAGTATTTGGATTGATGAGAGGGCTGACTCCTTCAGTCTCGCATACGCTCGACAGCTCCCTCAGTGAGGGAGCCTCTGGCGAAGAGATAAAGCTTTTTGGTATGCCAAGGCCTCCCTCTCCGAGGGAGGTGGCATCGCGTAGCGATGACGGAAGGAGTTATACAAAAAACGGCACCTGCCAGTTCAGCAGGTGCCGTTTTTTGTTTGTTTGGATTACTGTTTATACGCCAGAATGGCTTTCAGATATTCCCACACACGGGCCACCGACGCGATGTCGGCGCGCTCGTTGGGGGTGTGGACGTGGAGCAGGTTCGGGCCGAAGGAGATGCAGTCCAGGCCCTCGATCTTGCCCGAGAGGATGCCGCATTCCAGGCCCGCGTGCAGGGCTACGATCTGGGGCTTTTCGCCGTACTGTGCTTCATACACGGCTACACAGCGGTCACGCAGGGCACTTTCGCGGGCATAGACCCAGGCGGGGTAGTCGCCGTGGAACCGCACACTGCCGCCCAGCAGTTCGGTGAGGGTCTGCACCTTGCGGCTCAGCAGTTCCTTGGCCGAGGGCACAGAGCTGCGGATGGAGAACCGCAGGATGGCTTCGGTCTCGCTCATCTCGGCCACGCCCAGGTTCAGCGAGGTCTCCACAAGGCCCGGCACATCCATGCTCATGGCCTGCACGCCCCAGGGCATCAGCAGCAGGGCCTTGCGCAGACGTTCAGCAGAGTCAGCGTCCAGTGCGGTATATTCGCCGCAGCCCTCTTCGGTGAGCTGCAGACGGATGTCCGGGTCGGCAGTGCCGAATTCAGCTTTCATCTGGGCGGCAAAATCTGCCCCAGCGGCACGCACGGCGTCGGTGATGCCCTCCGGCAGCACCAGCGTGACGCTGCTTTCCTTCGGGATGACGTTCTCCTTTGCGCCGCCGGAGAGGGCCAGCACAGAATACGCAGCTCCGTGGTCAGACAGCAGAGTCAGGTAACGGCCCAGAAGGGCGATGGCGTTGGCCCGGCCTTTGTGAATCTCGGTGCCGGAGTGTCCGCCCGCAAGGCCCACGATGTCCACTTTCACGGCGGTGCCGCTGACCGGCACACGGCTGACCGGGATGTGGCATTCGGCGCGGCGTCCGCCTGCACAGCCAGCGGTGAGCACACCTTCTTCCTCCGAGTCGATGTTGATGAGCAGACGGCTTTCGAGGTCGGAGAAGTCCATGGCAGAAGCGCCCAGCAGGCCCACTTCTTCACAGACGGTCAGCACCACTTCCAGTGCGGGGTGGGGGATGTCCATGGCGTCCAGCACAGCCAGTGCATAGGCCACGGCGATGCCGTCGTCGCCGCCCAGCGTGGTGCCGTCGGCCCGGACATAGCCGCCGTCCACCATGGGATGGATGGCATCCTTCTCAAGATCAAGAGGGCAGCCGGCAGTTTTGTCGCCCACCATGTCCAGATGGCCCTGCAGAATCAGGCCCGGTTCGTTCTCGTAGCCCGGGGTGGCCGGGGCCTTGATGAGCAGATTGCCCATTTCATCCTGACGGCAGAAAAGGCCGCGGTCTGCCGCAAACTTTGCGCAGTAGTCGCTCAGTGCCTTTTCGTGGTGGGAGGTGTGCGGGATGCCGCAGATCTCCTCAAAATAGTGAAAAACCGATGCCGGTTCCAATCCGGTCAGTGCGCCCATAATATCCCTCTCCTTTATAATTCAAATCAAGAGTTGAGGTAGAACAAAGCAAGAGCTAAAGAAGAAAAGATATG
>CAVKKE010000235.1:0-2798 GCA_963656875.1 Barnesiella intestinihominis
TTTTTGGTGGGGTGCCCAGTGGGACTCGAACCCACGGTCTCCAGATCCACAATCTGGCGCGTTAACCGACTACGCTATGGGCACCATATCAATGCGCCCGAAGGGACTCGAACCCCCGGCCCACTGCTTAGAAGGCAGTTGCTCTATCCACCTGAGCTACGGGCGCACGTTGTTATCCCATTGGGTTCCTTTATGGCGGCAGCTATGTGTCAGAACACGCTGCGAGAAGTATAATACCATAAGGCCCCGGTTATGTCAAGGAAAAAATCGAAATTTCTTTTGCATTTTTTAAATAATTTGAAAAAACGCGAAGGTGCGGATATTTACAAAAGCCACATTCCGGCAAAGCCCAAGGCAAAACCCAAGGCAGCTCCGCAGACCACATCCCGCACATGGTGCACACCGGTCAGCACACGGCCAATGCAGATGAGCACGGTGATGCCCACCATGACCCAGCCGGCTGCGGGATAGAAATACATCCACACCATGGAGAGCACAGCGGCGCTCAGGGCGTGGCGCGACGGGAACGAATGCCCTTGGGTCTCCTTGTGCACCAGCGGCTCAAAGCCGGGCTGCTCATAGGGGCGGGGGCGGTTCAGCCTGTCCCGCAGCAGGGTGCCGCCCCAGAAGGTGAGCCCCGGCACAAAAACCGAACGCGCGATCTCCATGGAAAAATCCAGCGCGGCATGTTTCCGGACCAGAAACAGCCGGAACAGGTGCACGTTCAGCAGGCAGAGAAGGACGGGGTAGCACACAAAAGGAACCAGAGGCAGCCAGCGGTCAAGCGCCGTCACGCAGCGTTTGGCTGTGGGATGTGCATCAAACCAGCTGTGCAGGATGTGATAGTGTTCTGCGGTCAAAAAAATCCCTCCGCATCAGGACAGGCCCTGCTTCATTTACTTAAAAGCAGGTGTCCAGATAGTTTTCCACATCAAAGGGCTCCGGGGTGGAGTCCTTGCGCAGATACAACGGGTGATGGGGATGGCCTTTTTTGCTGCGCTTGCCAAAGGTCACCCAGGGGATGTCCCGCTCCCGGGTCAGAGCCACCATTTCCCGCATCAGGCCGGGCAGGTAGTCCCGCTTTTCGATCAGGGTGCCCCATGCTGCCCACATCGTGGGCTCAGTCTCAGCCAGAACAGCCTTCAGCCAGCGCAGGTTCTCATCGCAGAGGGCACGGTCCGGCACACGGTCCATGTCGTTGGGGTCAGTGGCGCGCTGAGGATAGACGTTGAACATGATCCAGCTGTCAAAGCCGTTGGCGGCGGCCAGGCGCTCCACGCTCTTCAGGGTAGGGTCCAGTGCGCCGGGCTGAGCGGTGCTGGGGTTGATGCCGATGCACACCAGCGGGCGGCGGCCCACACGGCCCAGCACAAAGCGGTAAGGCTGATAAGTATGGGGCTCATAATACCAGATGCCGCCGGGATATTCGCCGGCTTCCAGACGGGGTAACTGTTCGGTCTGCATGATTCTTGGCTCCGATCATTGATTTGTTTCTTTTATCGTACCTGAATCGGCAGGATAAATCAACTCTTTTTCTGCGAAAATCTTCCCATAAATGCAAATTTCATGGTATACTGAACTGTACGATGCGGCAGGGACTCACCCTGCATTGGGTCTTACGAAAAAAGGAGTAACTATGCTGGAAGATTACAAGAGCGCTCTGCGCGCAGGCCAGCGCGCTTACCGTGCCTGTGTGGCGCGCGGACAGTCGCCGTATCTTGCGGTGCTGGACGATATCCTTGTCAATGTCAACATCGTGGCGCAGGAGCCGCTGGGGCTGGTGGAGATCCCGGCAGAGAGCATCGTCGGCACCAAGACCAGCGGACGGCACACGGCCTTTGCGCCCAACTTCATGCCGCTGCTGGAGCCGGACACCGAGTTTGCCGCCAAGTGGTCCAACCTGTGCGATGCGCATCTGGAAGAGGGCATCCACACGCCCATCATTGCCTATGAATTCCTGAACAAGTTCTATGTGCAGGAGGGCAACAAGCGCGTCTCGGTGCTCAAATATTATGAAGCGGTCAAGATCGCAGGCACCGTCACCCGTCTGATCCCGGAGCGGAATGACAGCCTGGAAAACCGCATCTATTATGAATTTCTTGATTTCTATAAGCTGGCAAAGATCAACTACGTCCACTTCTCCAAACTGGGCGGCTATGCCAAGCTGCAGACGCTGGTGTGCAAGGCATCGGGCGAAAGCTGGACGGATGACGACCGGCTGAACTTCTCTTCTTTCTACACCATGTTCTATCAGCAGTTCAATGCGCTGGGAGGTGAAAAGCTTGACCTGACGGCGGGTGACGCCCTACTGGTGTATCTGTCGGTCTACCGCTATGCGGACGCCTGCGACTCCACCCCCAGCCAGGTGAAGCAGAATCTGGAAAAGCTCTGGAATGAGGTCAAGGTGCTCACCGAGCCTCAGGCTGTGGAACTCTCGCTGGAGCCCAAGCAGGGCCCGGGAGAGCCGCTGCTGTCCAAGCTGAACATCTTCACCAAGCCCAGCGAACTGAGGGTGGTGTTCCTGCACGAGCACAACGCTCAGAGCAGCGCCTGGGTGCGTGCCCACGACCGGGGCCGCGAGGCGCTGGCGCAGGCGTTCCCGGACCGGCTGTTCATTACCTGCAAGGAGAATGTTGAGCCTGAGGTGGATGCCGAGCAGGTGCTGGAAGAGGTGGCCCACGACAACGCGGATGTGGTGTTCACCACCAGTGCCCGGATGCACACCGCCTGCCTGAAAGTGGCAGCGCAGCACCCCAAGACCCGCATCCTGAACTGCTCACTGAACGCACCGCATCCGC
>CAVKKE010000236.1:0-2786 GCA_963656875.1 Barnesiella intestinihominis
ATGGTCAGGCTGGTGCGGGCACCGGCCCAGATGCGTGCCCACAGGTCCTGCCCGATGGAATTGGAGCCCCAGATGAAGCCGTCCTGCCCGGGCGCGATGTTGCGGTACTGGATGCCAGTGAGGGGGTCCACAGCGCAGAGATTGGGGTCAGCCTGTCCGGGCAGATGGGGCTGGATGAACGCAAAGGCCACCACGGCCACCAGCGCGATCAGCAGGGCCACGGCGAACTTGTTCTTGAAAAAGGCGCGGAAGGTGCTGCCCCAATAGCTGTAGTTGGAGCTGGCTGTGGCTTCAGCCTGCTCTTCGCTGAACCCGGCGGGGGTGAACAGCTCATCTTCGGGCAGGTCCTCCCAGCCGGTAAGGCGCTGTGCCTGTGCTTCGTTCAGCTTGTCTTCCAGCTGACGGGATTTTTCGCGTTTCAGAAAAGACAGCATCAGCGTCCACCTTCTTTCTTGCCAAAGTTGATGCGGGGGTCAATGAGCACCATGAGCACGTCACCCAGGATCAGGCCGATGATGCCCACGCAGGCATACAGCAGCACGATGCCCTGCACCATGGTGTTGTCGTGGCGCTGCACACAGGTGACCAGCAGGCCGCCCATGCCGGGGATGCTGTACAGGCTCTCGATATAGATGGAACCCACCACCGTGTTCAGGAATGCCGAGGGGATGTATTGCACCAGCGGCACCATGGCGTTGCGGAACACATGATGCAGGGCGATATTGCTTTCGCTCACGCCTTTGGCACGGGCCAGCTTGACGTAATCCTTGTTGCTTTCGTCCACCATGTAGCGGCGCAGCCACATGGCGTAAAAGGCGAGGTTTGCCAGGCTCATGCTGCACACCGGCAGCACCCAGTAGCGCCAGTTGGAAGCGTCGAACAAAAGGCCCACGCCCATGGCAGTGGTGCCGTACATCTGGATATAGAGGAAGTAGACTGCCGCAGGCACCGCCTGAATGAGTACGATGAGCGCTGTGCCCAGCTTGTCCGGCCAGCGGCCTTTGTAACGGCCCATGGCAAGGCCCAGCGGGATACCTAAGATCAGGCTGAGCAGCATGGCCAGCACGCCCATCTCAATGGAAATGGGCAGCTTCTGGGCCAGGATCTGGGTCACAGGAGCGTTGAGCTTGTAGATGTGGCTCACGCCCAGGTCGCCGTGCAGGGCATTCACCCAGAACCGGCCAATCTGCACCGGCAGCGGGTCCAGCAGGCCCATGGACTGCAGGCCCGCCTGGATCTGAGCTTCGGTCATTTTTTCGTAGTTTGCAAAATAGCCTTCGATGGGCATCAGCCGCAGCAGGCAGAACACCAGCGTCACGATGATGAACAGGGTCAGAATCGAGCGTCCGATGCGTTTTGCGAGATATTGCACCATGTGTGTGCACCTCTCTTTTCTTTATGAATACAGATAGATATAGAATACCGCAATTTTTTACTTTTGAAAAGTGATTTGCAAGGAATTTGCAATAAAAAATCAAAAGCATCTGCCGCAAGTACGCTGCAGATGCTTTGATGAAACTCCTCCAGTCATCGCTGCGCGATGCCAGCCCCCTCGGAGATGGGGCCTTTGGCAACGCGGAAAAGCACATCTTTTGAAAGAAAAGCTTCTGGTTTCGCCAGAGGCTCCCTCCAGGAGGGAGCTGCCGAACGAAGTGAGGCTGAAGGAGTTTTCTTATTCAGTTTTACCGTGCGTCGCGGTTGGCGTTGTACTCATCCATGGAAACATAATGATCCAGAATGTGCACGCCCTTCAGACGGTTGGTAGACAGGCCGGTGGGAGCATACTGACCTTCCCACAGATTCAGGCGGGTTGCAATGTACGGAGGCACCGGCATACCCAGCGGGATGACCAGAGCGTTTTCGATCAGGAAGGCTTCCGCATCGGCGAAGGCGTTATAGCGGGCGTCCAGATCCTCGGTGATGGTCTTGGCGTTCTCCACCATGGACATATACTGCATGACCAGATCGGCGGTCTCGCCGGTGACGATGCCGTCTTCCACGCCGGTGCGCAGGAAGCTGTAGCAGGTGCCGCGGTCGCCGGCTTCCTGATAGAAGGGGTACACCTCGGTCTCGGGGTCGGAGTAGTCAGCGCCCCAGTAGTAGGACATCAGCTCATAGGCACCCACACGGCGCACAGAGTTCAGGAAGTTGTCCGAGGGGCCCTGGGTGATGATGATGTTGATGAAGTCGAAACCGTCATTCAGCACGCCTTCCACCTGCTGCTTGAACACCTGGCACTGCTTGTCCCAGTCCACCACAGCGGGGTTGTAGGGGTACTGGATCTTGATGGGGAAGGTGACCCCGGCAGCGGTCAGCTCTTCCACAGCGGCGTCACGGTATTCTTTGGCCTTGGCTTCGTCGAAGAAGTCCGACAGGTTTGCCAGCCCGCCGCACTCGGTGTAATCCACACCCTGGCTGTTGGCGCAGAAGGACGGCGGGGTGATGGTGTGCAGCTTGTAGTTGTCGTAGCCCTCGGGTGCAGTGACGGCCAGTGTCACAGACGGATTGATGCCGTAAAGAAAAGCCTTGCGGAAGTTGGTGGAGTTGATGGCCTTGGCCCAGTTGTCCGGCTCATACTCAGCATCCACGCCGGAGACAGTCCAGTTGGTGAACTCATGCTTGTAGGGGCAGAAGTTGAAGATGTAGAAGTAGCTCTTGCCGGTCTCGGGGCGCTCCATGGACACCATATCCTTGGTGGTGTCGTCAGCCAGCCAGCTGTCCAGAATGTCGGAGCTGATGGTGGCCTGGTCGATCTCGCCGCGCTTGACCATCTCGGGGCCGCTGAT
>CAVKKE010000237.1:0-2785 GCA_963656875.1 Barnesiella intestinihominis
TGCATCAGCATAAGTGTCTCTCGGATCGAGGATGCCTGTGTCAACGCCCGGAAGCTCTGTCGGAACCTCAAAGTTGAAGTAAGGAACAGTCTTTGTGGGAGCCTTGTTGATGTCGCCGCTGAGGATAGCGTCGATGATTCCACGAGTATCCTTGATTGTGATTCTCTTGCCTGTGCCGTTCCAACCAGTGTTCACGAGGTAAGCCTTAGCGCCGTTAGCCTGCATCTTCTTTACGAGCTCTTCAGCGTACTTTGTCGGGTGAAGCTCGAGGAATGCCTGGCCGAAGCAAGCGGAGAATGTAGGAGTAGGCTCTGTGATTCCGCGCTCTGTGCCGGCAAGCTTTGCTGTAAAGCCGGAGAGAAAGTAATACTGAGTCTGCTCAGGTGTGAGGATAGAAACCGGAGGAAGAACTCCGAATGCGTCTGCGGAAAGGAAGATAACGTCCTTAGCAGCAGGGCCGGAAGAAACTCCGTTTACCTTTGAAGCGATCTTCTCGATGTGGTCGATAGGATAGGAAACACGAGTGTTCTCTGTTACGCTCTTGTCGTCGAAGTCGATCGTTCCGTCCTCGGCAACAGTAACGTTCTCGAGAAGTGCGTTCTTCTTGATTGCGTTGTAGATGTCAGGCTCGGACTCTTTGTCAAGGCCAATAACCTTAGCGTAGCAGCCGCCCTCGAAGTTGAAGACGCCGTTGTCGTCCCAGCCGTGCTCGTCGTCGCCGATCAGCAGGCGCTTGGGGTCGGTGGACAGGGTGGTCTTGCCGGTGCCGGACAGGCCGAAGAAGATGGCAGTGTTCTTGCCCTCCATATCGGTGTTGGCGGAGCAGTGCATGGAAGCCATGCCCTTCAGCGGCAGGAAGTAGTTCATCATGGAGAACATGCCCTTCTTCATCTCGCCGCCGTACCAGGTGTTGACGATGACCTGCTCCTTGCTGGTGATGTTGAACATAACAGCAGTCTCGGAGTTCAGGCCCAGCTCCTTGTAGTTCTCCACCTTGGCCTTGGATGCGTTGTAAACCACGAAATCCGGCTCAAAGTTCTCCAGCTCCTCAGCGGTGGGCTTGATGAACATGTTGGTCACGAAGTGTGCCTGCCAGGCCACTTCCATGATGAAACGCACAGCCATGCGGGTATCCTTGTTGGCACCGCAGAATGCATCCACCACGAACAGGCGCTTGTTGGACAGCTCCTTCTTGGCGATCTCCTTCACAGCAGCCCATGCTTCCTGAGAAGCGGGGTGGTTGTCGTTCTTGTACTCATCGCTGGTCCACCACACGGTGTCCTTGGAGTTCTCGTCCATGACGATGAACTTATCCTTGGGGGAACGGCCGGTGTAGATGCCGGTCATGACGTTCACAGCGCCCAGCTCGCTGACCTGGCCCTTCTCGTAGCCTTCCAGACCGGGCTTGGTCTCTTCCTCGAACAGCTGCTCGTAGGAGGGATTGTACACGACTTCAGTCGTGCCGGTAATGCCATACTTGGTAAGATCCAACTTTGCCATATTCGCTATACCTCTACTTTCGTTTGATCCATACATCCTGTGTATAGGGCACAGCGGTTCCCGGCAGGCCGGGCGCTGCGCAGAAGGCTTGCAGTTTGTAAATGCAAATTCTCCTGTTTATCATTATACATAAAAGTATCCCAAAATCAATAAACGAATCGTGCTATTTGCAGAAAAGAAACAAATTTCATAAAGAATCTTAACCACTTGAAGCAAATTCAGGAAACAAAAGCGGGGGTCAAAACCTGAAAAAATAAGGTGGAACGGCAGAAAAACAATTTTTTGATAAAATTTTGACGAGCTGGGATGCATGGATAAAACGCGCAGAAAAACCGGCCTTTCCCGGGAAAACAGCGCTCCGGGCTGCCGCAAAGCAAAAAAATGACAGATTATTTTGTGCAATTATTACGGCATTTCATTCGTTTTTGTGGCAAAGGCCCTTTGCTTATGATATACTTTTCAGGAAACCGATTTCTCGCTTTTGCACGCATGGCGTATTACATATAGATAAGGAGCACATTATGAAAACCATCTACATCCTGCTCACCCGCTCCGGCACGCTGCTGTCGAACCTGGTCTACACCTTTACCGGTGCAGAATACACCCACGCTTCGCTGGCGTTTGACGAAGACCTGAGCTGCCTGTACAGCTCCACCCGCAAAAACGGCTACACCATGTTCCCGGCGGGGCCCAGCAAAGAGTACCTGAACCGGGGCGTGTTCCGCCTGCGGGAGAACGTGCCCTGCGCTCTGTATGCACTGGAAGTGACCGACGACGCCTATGTCCGCGCCCGCCGCCGTGCGGAGCACATGATGGCTCACGGGAACCTTTACCGGTTCAACGTCATCGGGCTTGCCCTGTGCGGGTTCCACATCCGCTGGCAGCGCCGCAGGCACTATTTCTGCTCTCAGCTGGTGGGGGAGGTGCTGGAAAAGAGCGGCTCAATGGAGCTGCCCAAGCACGCCACGCTGATGCGGCCCAATGATTTTTCCAGCATGGAGCAGCTGCAGTGTGTCTTCCGCGGAAAGCTGGCTGATCTGCCGCAGCGTCAGGAGATGGAATTTGATCAGGACGAGACGGTGGTGGGCGTGTATCTGGGGCTGGCGCTGGGCCTGTTCCGGGCGGGCGTTTCCGGCGTGAAAAGCATTTTTTGAAAAAATTGAAATTTTGTGTTGACAAAGTCGGACTCCTATGCTAAAATAATCAAGTCGGGAGCGAACGCCCGATGCAAAATGGACGTATGGCCCGTTGGTCAAGCGGTTAAGACAGAGGCCTCTCACGCCTT
>CAVKKE010000238.1:0-2777 GCA_963656875.1 Barnesiella intestinihominis
AGTCACCCTACATAGGGCTCTTTTTGTGCATGTCTACTATTTCTGGGGCGGTTCACATCACAGATGGCTTTTTGCATTGTTATGAAGCAATGTGCGCGATCAGCTCTTCCCCGGCGGAGCTCTGCACCGCAAGCTCTTCGCCGGTGACGCTGGACACCAGCGCGATGTAGCTGCGTCCGGCGCAGATGGTCAGGGGCCTGCCGTCCGAGTCATAGAACGCGAAGGTGGAATCCGTGCCCTGCGTCCATGTGATGCTCCACATCTGCCCGCCGTGCAGCCATGCGCCACCGCCGAGGGTCAGGTCATAGTCCAGCGTACGGCCGTCGTCCCGCAGGCTGGAGCCGCTGAACAGGATGAGCAGGTTGTCAAAAGACGCCTGCGTGCCGGTGTTGGCGTCCAGCTGGGCGGTGCCGTCGGCGTGGAGCATCCCGTAGGTGCCGCTGGCAGCGTCGTAGGCGAAGCCGGTGGAGCTGGCCGGGAAATGCACCTGCACCTGTGCAGCGTCCTCAAAGTCCGCCTCCGGCAGGTGCGGCGAAGCGGACTGCGGCAGCAGCGCGGGCAGAGCGGGGATCGCAGCTGCACTGTCCGTTTCGCCGGAGTCAGATGCCGCAGAAGACGCGGCCATCTCGTCCGGCTGGCTGGAAATGGTCAGGCTGCTCAGCGCCCGGCGCACGGCCTTGCCGTTGGTGCGCCAGAGCGGGGTGCTGCTCCATGTGGTGTCGCAGGTGAAAACATTGCGGCCCACCTCCAGCGCATCCACAGCCCGAAGGTTGAAATAGTCCAGATAATTGCGGGTGAACCGGCCGCAGCCCCGCTGCACCGGGATCACTTCCTGACCGCTGAGCAGCCGCCAATAGAGATCCTGCCCCAGTGTCACGGGCCCGACCGTGGGCATCGCCGCCACGGACGGATAGGCCAGGCACAGGGTGGTGGCAGAGCTGCTCTCGGTCTGGGCTTCCAGCACCACCGAGGCGCTGCCAAGGCCCCACTGGGCGGCAGTGCCGGGGGCGTTGTCGATGACCACCGCCGCAGTCCGCTCACCAGGGTATGCAAGCTCCTGCCCGGTCAGCGGGTCGGCAGGAGCAGCGCTGTCCGAGGGAAGCACGGCGGCACAGCCGCTCAGCAGCACGGCACACAGCGCGGCGGCAGCTGCCGCCCGGGTCCAGATGCGTTTCATGGCGTTTCCTCGTTTACTGATAGCTAAAGCGGGACCACTCATCGTCGTCCACCATGGCGAGGTAGGTCTTGCCGCGGTTGAAGACCATCTCGGCGCCGTTCTTGTCCAGCACGCGCAGCGGATGCTCGGGCGAAGCTTTCTCCCAGCGGCCCACCTGCACACAGCCACGGCTGAAGAGATAGGCTTCGCCGCCGGAAATGTAGCTCACCTGCTGCACGTCGCCGGAGTCGCCGGGGTAAGCCGCGATGGGCGCAAAGCAGATGATGAGGTTGGTGAAGCTCAGCTGCTTGTTGTTCAGCTCATCCACGGTGTTCTCAAACTTGCCTGCAAGGCGGCTGTACATCTGCATCTTGTAGGTGGAGTCCCAGCGGTTGTAGGTGAAGCTGGTCTTGTAGCTGTCCGAGTGGGTGATGCTCACCGATTTGCCGGAAGCAGCCCCCTTCATGGTGTTCTCTTCGTTTGTGCGGTAGTCCACAAAACGGAAAAAGGTGGTGTCGTAGTCGTATTTCAGGCTGATGCCGGCATTGGCGGCGGCCTGCTTGATCTCGGTGCCGGAAGTGAATTCGGTGTGCTCATAGGCCACATCCTTGCCACGGTTGTTGCGGTGGGCCACATGGGGATGGGTGGGCGTGTTGAAGTAGCTTTTGCCGCCGATGTTCAGTCCGGAATAGTTGTACACGCTGATGAACTTGGTGCAGGCGGCACTTTCACCGTCGTGGTAGTACAGCGCCTGATAAGGCATCAGCAGCTGCAGGAACTGGTCACGGCCGGAACGCAGGGGGCCAACCTCGGGCACGGCGTCGGCGTTGTGGTATACGGCGCAGAAGCGGGTGATGCCGCCTTCCACCTTGCACTCGATGAGCAGGTCAGCGGAAGAAAGGCCGCGCTGCGGGCGTGCGTTCTGGCGGGCGGTGTTGGAAATGTTGTTCACCATCACGCCCACAAGGCGGCCGCTGCTGCGTTTGGCTTCGCCGGTGAGCGGGTCGGCGTCATAAGCCGGCATCACGCCGAAGCCGGGATCCAGCTGCTCACCCTCCGGCAGCGGGGAGATGACGATATCTTCCGATGCGGCAGAGGATGTAGCGGCTTCGCTGGAAGCGGCGCTGGATGCAGCTCCGCCCAGACCCAGAGTTTTCTGGAGCCAGCCGGAAAATCCGCTGCCAATAGCGGAATTGAAGCTGGCGCGGCAGCCGGAAAGAGCCAGCGACGCGGCGGCAGCACCGGTGAGACGGAGAACGGCACGGCGAGTGATCTTCATACGAAAAACCTCCTGCACAAAAATCGGGGCGGCCCGGCGGACACAGCCTTGGCCGGAAAAGTCAAACAGATTTGATTTGATTGTAACGATTCTTCCGTGTTTTGTAAAGAGGAACTTGGAGGAGCTTTGCCTCCGCCGGGGCCCCAATGCAGAAGGAGCAATCACCACTAAGCGCTGCCGGGGCTTTTAGCTCGTCGCGGCGCTTCACAAATGTGAGCCGGCAAGAGCAGGGCTCGTCTGCCCTGCCCTCGCGCCGCCGCGCAGGACTTTTGCGGCTTTTTCCCCGGATGTAGGTTTGTCAATGATGTGTTACACAGGGGAAGCAGAAGGTTGATTCCTGTA
>CAVKKE010000239.1:0-2768 GCA_963656875.1 Barnesiella intestinihominis
GCCAGATCTCGCCGGGCCAGAAGCCGCAGGTCCACTGGTTGTTGGCGCAGCCGGGGTAGATGCCGTTTACGCTGGAATGATTCTGGCACTGGTAGGTGTACAGCGGCAGGTTGGTCTCCACCTGCCTGCAGGCGTCGGCCAAAGCCTGCTTTGCTTCGGCATCGGTCATGGGGTGATTAGGGTATGTTTTCATAAAAATTCTCCTATAAAGCCTTCCCCCTCGGGGGAAGGTGCTGAACGAAGTGAAGCGGATGAGGGGAAACAGCGGCCAGATGCCGTTTTGTTGAAGCAACTTCAAAGATGACTGCCCCTCATCAGTCACCTACGGTGACGCCTCCCCCAAAGTGGGAGGCCTTGGCAGTCCATGCAAAGTTTCCAGTTTCGCCAGAGGCTCTCCCTTTGGGAGAGCTGGACGCGAAGCGGCCTGAGAGGGCGAGGCCGTTAATCTTTGAACCCAAACGTCGGGATGTTTTTCCATCTTTCCCGCAGGAAATGCGCCCCCAGCTTGGGGCGGCGGTCACGGGTGAACAAGCCCTTCTTGTTGCCGTCCACACGCATGGGGCCCTGCACGGTGTCGTAGTCCGCAAAGTTCCACACGAACTCGCCCACAAACCACGGGCGCTTGTCGAACTCAGCATCCAGGCGGCGGTAAAACTCCACCTGAAATTCCTCACTGAACATTTCCGCCCCGGCAGTGTGCAGCCCGGACACGGTGTCTGCGCCGTATTCGCTCATCATCACGGGCTTGTGCAGGTCTGCCCAGAAGTCCAGCTCCTGATCCAGGCCGTAACAGGCGGCGTCCATGTCGCCGGACAGGTTGTACCATCCATAATAACGGTTGATGCACACAATGTCCATAGTGCGGGTGGTGATGTCCTTGGTGTAGTCGTTCTGGCAGCACACCAGCGTGACCGGGCGGTCCTGCGGGTCCAGCTGATGGGCCAGCTCATAGAGCGGGCGCCAGTAATCGTAGGCGTCCTGCGGGAAATGCTCAAGGTCGGGCTCGTTGCCCAGGCTCCACAGCACCACACAGGGATGGTTCTTGTCCCGCTGGATCATCTCGGTCAGCACCTGTTTGTGGTGCTCTGCAATGGGATACTCTTTGTAGGGGTTCACCTCTGCCCCGCCGCCGATGCCCACCGCAGGCGTCTCATTCATGACGAGGATGCCTTCCCGGTCGCACAGGTCATAAAATTCCTCGGCGTAAGGGTAGTGGCTGGTGCGCACGGCGTTGGCATTGGCCCAGTGGATGAGGTTCACGTCCTTCACGTTCAGCACCGGGTCAAAGCCCCGGCCATGGGCCGTGAAGTCCTCATGCTTGCAGAAGCCCTTGAAGTAAAGCGGCCTGCCGTTCAAAAGCACCTGCGTGCCCTTCACCTCAATGCTGCGCACACCGAAAGTCTGGTCATACTGGTCGGTTCCGCAGGTGACGCGCAGGGTGTAGAGGTAGGGTACGCCAGGCTTCGGGTTCCACAGCTGTACGTCCGGGATGAACAGCGTGCCCTCGGCCCCTTCTGCCCTTGCAACTTCCCTGCCCTCTGCGTCCAACACGGTAACGGCAACGGGTGCAGCGCCCACGGTTTGGATGTTATAGTTCACCGTGCCGTCCGTGTGCGGCACCACGGTCACATCCTCAATGAAGTCTTGCGGAGTGGTGTAAAGCCACACCGGGCGGTGGATGCCCGCATAGTTGAAGAAATCAAAGTTCGGGCGGTTCTGCTTCGCAGCAGCGCGTTTGGCGGCTTCCACGCTGGGGATGCCTGCGTTATCCGAGCCGAAGAAGGCCAGCTGTCCGTCCTCATTGCCCACGGGCAGGGTGCTGTGGTTCACCCGGTTGTCGCAGGCCACAGTCAGCAGAGCCGTTTCGCCGGGGCGCAGCAGATCGGTGACATCCGCTTCGAATGGGGTGAACCCGCCTTTATGCTGGGCAATGAGCTGACCGTTCAGCCAGACGTTTGCGGTGTGGGTCACAGCACCGAACCGCAGAACCACCCGCTGTCCGGTGCAGAACGTAGGCAGGGTCACCTGCCGCTGATACCATGCCCAGCCGTAGTGGC
Organism: Barnesiella intestinihominis; assembly: GCA_963656875.1. Taxonomy (GTDB): domain Bacteria; phylum Bacillota; class Clostridia; order Oscillospirales; family Ruminococcaceae; genus Faecalibacterium. The sequence goes on from CAVKKE010000239.1 coordinate 2,058, forward strand.
GGCGCAGAGCCGTGGTCTGGTCATTCTGGTCGTTGTAGCTGGCGGGCACGGCGATGGGCTGGGAATCCGGCAGCGGTGCCGCCGGGTCGAATTGGGCTTCATCTTCGCCGCCAAGGCAGAAGTTCCATGTGCCGTCAAGGCTCAGTTTCAGGCGGGATGCGTTTTGCTGGAGATATAACATACAAATTCCCTCTATATTTTTCAAAAATAAAAAGCGGGACGCGGGTATCGCCCACGCCCCGCTTACGGGTGTATTGTTTAGCCCTTGATACCGGTGGATGCAACACCCTGCACGAAGTATTTCTGCAGGGAGAGGAACACGATCAGCACAGGGATCAGAGCCACAACGGACGCTGCCATGATCAGGCCGTATTCAGCAGAATACTGGGTAATGAACATGCGCAGGCCGATCTGGATGGTCTTGAGCTCAGTCTTTGTCAGGTAGATCAGCGGACCAAGGAAATCGTTCCAAGTGTTCACGAAGGTGAAGATGGTCAGGGTGGACAGAGCGGGCAGGCTCAGCGGCAGCATGATGTGCCACCAGATGCCGTATTCGCTCAGGCCGTCGATGCGGGCAGCTTCGCACAGCTCGCTGGGCACGCCCTCATAGAACTGCTTCATCAGGAACACGCCGAAGGCGCTGAACGCCTGCAGGCACATAATGGCCAGATGGGTGTTGTTCAGGTGCCAGGAGCTCATCATCATGAACTG
>CAVKKE010000240.1:0-2761 GCA_963656875.1 Barnesiella intestinihominis
CCTTGGAGTTGACCTTCAGGAACGGCTGGCTGCCCATCCAGAAGAAGCCGCTCTCGCCGTTCTCGGTCTGCTCACGGCCGGGTACTGCATCGGGCTTCAGGGCGGCACGGTCGAACATCATCATGCTGTGGGTATCGTCAAACTTGGCACCCACCCAGATGCAGGCCTTGATGCCATCGCCGGTAGCGCCGGGGATGGAACCATTGCGGCCCACGATGGCCAGGTTCTGCGGCTGCAGAGCTTCCATCATGTCGTAGTTCAGGGAGTAGCCGCCGGTGCACACGATCACGCCCTTGGAAGCGTTGATGCGCACATACTTGCCGGCATCGTTCTCAGCAATCACGCCAACCACGCGGTCGTTTTCCTTCACCAGCTCCACCATCGGGGTGTTGTACATGAACTCCACGCCCAGGCCGGTTGCATAGTCGGTCAGAACCTTGGCACCGTTCAGGGTCTCGCCGTGGCCGTCATCGCTGCCGGTCCAACGGGGAGAGTGGCCGGTGGGGAAGTGGATGTAACGGTCGCCGTCATCATCGCCGCCGGCCTCGTGCCACAGCTCCACGCCGCGCTCTGCCAGGCGGTCGCCGTACCAGTCGATGGTCTCGGCAGACTCTTCGCACCACAGACGCACCAGGCGCTGGTCGATGTGACCGGCTGCAATCTTGGTCATCTCGGTGATGTAATCGAACTTGTCGATCTTGGTGCCCCATTCCTTCTGATAACGGCTGTCGATGGCGCCCAGGTCGTCACGGATGCCGCCGCTGGTCACCTTGTCGATCACCAGGGTCTTTGCGCCGTTCTCTGCAGCGCTGCAGGCTGCAAACAGGCCGCCGGTGCCGCCGCCAACGACCAGCACTTCGGTCTCGTAGGTCTCCACGATGTCGCTGTCAGCGATCACAGGAGCGGTGCCCAGCCACTTCGGGGTGCCATCGTCCACGGTCTCGGTGGTCTCTTCGTTGGAAGCCAGACCCATGGCCTGCTCAATGCAGCTTGCAGCGGCCTTCTTCACGGCCTTGCTGGTGATGGTTGCGCCGGAAACCGAGTCGATCTCGGAGCTCTGGGCAGCCATCAGGGCTTCCTGGAAGTCGGCAGCGGAATCCACAGCCAGTGCGATGGTCTCCTTGGAGGTGTCCACCTTCACTTCGGTAATGGCACTGTCGCTGAAGGTCATGGTCACGGTCACGGTGCCGGTACCAGTCTCGGTAGCGGTGTAGGTGCCCGGGGTGTAGATGCCGGCGTTACCGGCAGCGGCGGGGGTACTGTCAGCCTTGCCATTGGTGCAGGCAGCCAGACCGGCGGCAGTAACGCCGGACATGGCAGCTGCGGCAGCGACTTTCAGAAAGCCCTGGCGGGAAATCTTTTCCATGTTGTTCTCCTTTTATCTTCTTGTCTTCCTGTTCCAAGCCAAACCGGACGAAACAGAACTGCTTCGTCAAAAGTTTAACTTTGTCCATCTCTTATCATACACCTGCGGCAAACACACAAGTCAAGCCCCAAAGGCAAAGATTCTTTGCTGCAGCCGGAAAAATTTGTATAGTCTGCATTGCGGAAAGGAGCGGACCTCTTTATGACGACCCCGAAATACGACCCGGATGCCCGGAAATACGCCATTGGCGATTTTGCCCGAAAAGCGGGCGTTTCCACGCATTTTCTCAAGTTTTATGAAGAAAAAGGCATCCTGCATCCCACCGTGCAGGAAAACGGCTACCGCCACTATGACATCCGGGATGCCAGTCTGGTGCTGGAGTGCTTCCGGATGAAAAACATGGGGCTTTCGGTGCGGCAGATTGAAAAGGGAGTCAACAACTGCACCGAGCAGGAAGTGGTTGAAATGCTGGAACACCGTGAAAAAGTGTTCCAGAAACAGATCCGCACCCAGCAGATGCACCTGCAGGGACTGCACAACCTGCGGGTTGCCCTCAGGTTGTGTGAGCAGAACGAGTGGAGTGTGCGCACTGTGCCGGATGTGTGGTATCTGCCGCATACCATCGACCGGGAGTTTGTGCAGGACGACCGCATTTATGAACAGCTGCCGGACTGGCTGGAATGGATGCCCGTAGTCACCTCGGCGCAGATCATCTATGGCAATAACGAAAGCGCAGAGCGGATGAAGTGGGGCCTTGGGCTGGAGCAGGCGGAAGCGGAACTGCTGGGTTTTGCCCCGCAGGAACCGGCCCGGCTGCTGCACCTGGGCCGGGTGCTGGAAATCTACTGCTCCTGGGATATTCCCGAAGAAAAAGGCTCGGAGCGGGGGCTGTACCGGCACTGTATGGAGCGCGCCCGGGCGCTGAATCTTGTGCCGGAACCGGTACTGTTCCGGCGGGTGTTCTGCTACACCGAAAAAAACGGAACCCGGCAAGTGCACAATGTGCTGCGGATGCCGGTACGCTTGCCGGAATAAAGCAAAAGGACGGTCACACCGGATTGGTATGACCGTCCTTTTATGGTTAAATGTTACCCTTCCGCTGCAAAGAATTCTTTGGTCAGCTTGACCACGGTACCGGAGAGCAGCAGCAGAGCGATCAGGTTCGGAATGCTCATCAGGCCGTTGAAGGTGTCGGCGATGCTCCACAGCAGGCCGAGGTCTACGGTTGCGCCCAGAATGGACACAAAGGAGTACACCACAAAGAAGGGCTTTGCCACCTTGTCGCTGTGGCACAGGAACACCAGGAAGCGGGAACCATACAGGCCCCAGCCGATGATGGTGGAAAAGGCAAAGCAGCACAGTGCCACGGCAGTAAAGATGGAAGCCCAGCCGCCG
>CAVKKE010000241.1:0-2738 GCA_963656875.1 Barnesiella intestinihominis
GGCCTACCTGCACCCCGCAGTCTGTTACAGTGATCTCCGCCGTGATAGGCTTCCCATGGAACATGCGTTCACGGGCAAAATGTTTCATGTGTCCATGCCCTCCCATTCGTAGCTTTCCTCATCTAAACCAAACTGGCTCAAGATGCGGTTGACGGTATGACGGGTCATTGCTTCAACGGAAGCCGGATGGTTATAGTAGGTCTGCATCGGCGGCAGGATGACGGCCCCGTACTGGCTGGCTTTGCACAGGTTTTCCAGATGCAGGGTGGACAGCGGGCTCTCTCGTGCTACCAGCACCAGTTTGTGGCGTTCTTTCAACATACAATCTGCCGTCCGCAGCAGCAGGTTATCGCTGTAACCGGACACGATGCCTGCCACCGTTTTCATACTGCATGGGCAGATAATCATGCCCATGCTTTTCCAGCTTCCGCTTGCCGGGGCCGCACCGATGTTGGCGTTGTCATGCACAACATCTGCCAGTGCTAAAAATTCTGCGTTAGCCATGCCGGTTTCCTGCCGCAGGGTCATTTCTCCGCCCTTGGTCAGGATCAGATGCGTTTCCACCTCTGGACGGCGTTTCAACTGTTGCAACAACTCAATGGCCAGCGGCGCACCGGAAGCCCCGGACACACCAACGACAAGGCGCTTTTTCATCGAAACTTCCTCACAATTCAAAATCGGGCAGCCAGTGCTTGACATCTACATCTTTGAAGGCCGCACGCTTGAATTTTTCCTTCAGTTCAAAGGGCACGGTGCAGTCAAAGATGGTCTTGGTGGAGCAGCCCACATCCCGGATGGAACCGGTATACTCCGGGCAGGAACTGGGGTCCAGCGGATGGCACCGCACACCGGGAATCGTGATGATATCTCGGTCGCCCTGAAAACGGGTGTTCATGGCCCACAGCACATCGTTGGTGTCAAAGATATCCACATCTTCGTCCACCAGAATCACATGCTTCAGTTCCGGGAACGCACTGAACGCCAGCAGAGCGGCCTGCCGCTGCTTGCCTTCATCGGTATGGACAGTCTTTTTGCACTGCAAGATTGCCATATACTTACCGCCGCCTGCACGATGGGAATAGACGTTCAGCACCTTGCCGGGCAGTGCCTTGTCGATCAGGTTCAGGATGCTGGCCTCGGTAGGGATGCCTGCCATGTTCACATGCTCCTCGCTGGGGCCGATGCAGGTCTGCATGATGGGATGTTTCCGGTGGGTCACGGCTTTTACTTTCAGCAGCCAGCACTCGTGGCTGGCCTTGCCGTTGTAACCGGGGAACTCCGGCATGGCGTAACCAGTGTGGCTGTTCTGGTCCTCCACCACATGGTTGCTTCCCGGTACGATCTCGCCCTCAATAACATATTCTGCGTTGGCAATCGCGTTTTCGTGGACGGTCAGGCAGGGGCACAGTTCCACCGGACGCTTGCGCAGGGCCCCGGCAATGCTCAGTTCATTGAAGCCCAGCGGGGTCGTGGGCGGCTCAAAGCAGGCGGTCACCTCAATGGCCGGGTCCACGCCGATGGAAACGCTGATGGGCAGCGGCTGGCCCAATTCGGTGGCCCGCTCTGCCATGGCACCGATGTGGCGGCTGCCCGGCTGCAGGAAAATGGACAGCTCATCCTTGGACTGGATGCACATGCGATGGATGGTCACATCCGAGCAGCCGGTGTCCGGGTGGGTGGCATAGCACATGCCCAGCGTGATATAAGGGCCTGCATCCACCGGGGTATTGGTGGGCGCAGGCACCAGCTTGAACAGGTCAAAATCCGGGTCGGTGGCGCGGTGTACCACTTCCTGACAGGGAGCCGGTTCGTGGGTGACGATGGGCTGAATGGGGTTCTTGGCGTACTCGCAGAGCAGGCGGCCCAGTTCTTCCTTCTTTACGCCGAACAGGTTGGCCACCCTCTGGCGGCTGGCCAGCACACCAATGGCAACGCTGGTGTCCGGGTGCCCCTTGATGTTGTGGAACACCATGGCCGGGCCGTCCACCTTAGTGGGACGCATCACGGTGCCGCCTGCCCCCACATAGCGGTACACGCCGGAAAGCTCTGCTTCCGGGTCCACCTCCACATCTGTTTCCACCAGCTGGCTTGGTGTTTGGCGCAGCACGTCCAATGCGGTGCGCAAGTCTAAAATATCAGTACGATGATCCATAAAAAGCTCCTTTGCTTTCAGAAAAACCTCCGGGTCCGGTTTTGCCCGTGCCCCCGCCGCCATCATTTCTTCAATGCGTCTGCCAGAAACGCAAAGACATCGTTCAGATTTTCTTCGGTATAGAATCGGTCGTCCTCATGGGCAGCACCTTCCAACGTGCTGTACTGAACATGATCGTTTCCGATCACTTCGGAGAGTACCTCTGCAAAATGTTCGCTCTGCGTATAAGGTACATTGGTATCTGCCGTACCAGCCTGAATCCACGCATACAAATCAGCCGGGGTCTGATCTTTGTAGGTTCCCCACCAAGTAGCTGCCGTTTTATCCGGGTCTGCACTCAGGTCATCTACCCCCACAAAGTCACTTTCAAAAGAGCCCTTCGTATGGTTGGCGCTGTCGGTATCGCCCAGAGCGGTAAATTCTTCGTCCATGGTTGCAAATTCAATGGGGCCGTAGAAGTCTACCAGCGCAGCCACGGTGCTATCCTGTTCCAGATTATCCGACACATCTGCGTTCAAACTGTCCACATTGGGGGTCGTTGCCGTCATGGCCGCAAGATAAGCGCCTGCACTTTCGCCCCAGACCA
>CAVKKE010000242.1:0-2726 GCA_963656875.1 Barnesiella intestinihominis
ACTCCAATGGTGCCCGGCAGGTGATCCTCACCTCCGAGACCGACCCCGCACAGGTCATGAACCTTTCCGGCATCCAGTCCGAAGAGGGCGACAAGGTCTATTACACGGCCTTCAGCGGCAACCTCGCCGCACTGAACATTGAGCGCGCATTCTCCGTCAGCATCACTGCCGACGGCCAGGAGTACCCCGTCAAGATGGTGTTCGGCACCGTGGCGGATGCCCTGCAGCGCGCAGGCATCACTCTGGAGGGTGATGATTACACGGAGCCTGCTCTGGATCAGCTGGTGGCAGCAGGCACCCAGATCACGGTGCACCGCGTGGACTATGAAGACCGCGTGGAGACGCAGGCCATCCCCTATGACACCGAGTATGTCTACACCAGCCTGTATTTCCGTAACACCGGCCGCACCACCACCGTGCGCCATGGTTCGGAAGGTCAGCAGACCATCACCACCCGTGACCGCTATGTGGACGGTGAGCTGGAAAACAGCATCGTGGTGGATTCCACCACCACCGTGGAGCCCACCAACCACATCATCAAGACCTATGGCGCAGGTGCTCCGGTCTCTCCGCTGACCGGCCCGGACGGCACCACCAACGCGCCCACCTCTTACAGCAAGGTGCTCACCGGCAAGGCCACCGGCTACTATTCCAAGTCCGGCAAGGGTTCTTCCGGTCTGGGCCTTGGCTACGGTACCGTGGCTGTTGACCCGGATGTGATCCCTTACGGCACCAAGCTGTATATCACTTCCACCGATGGCAAATTCGTTTACGGCTATGCAGTGGCCACCGACACCGGCATTGCGGTGCAGAAGGGCCAGATCCTGGTGGATCTGTTCTATGAGACCTACGCCGAGAGCGTCATCAACGGCGCGATCCAGGTGAACGTTTATGTGGTGGGCTGAGCCCGCTGCAAAAAACCGGTAAAGACTGAGAAAGACCGGAACTGAAAATTTTCCACAGAAATTGAGAGCTTCTGTACACCTTTCCTCCGGGAGGGTGTGCGGAGGCTCTTTTTTGTTGTTTGATTGGCAGGATTCACCATAATTTTTGTAAAAAATTGGGTAATGTGGATACAATAGAAAAATATCAAAGAAAAGATTATGGTAGATTTTCCGGAAAAGGCCTTGAAAAAACCGACAAAAGCCTTTAATATAAAAGGGTAAAAAGCTACAGGTGCGCGTCTGCGTGCCTGTACGGGGAGGAGCAGTCTATGAAACCGACCGAGGACAAGATCCAGAGCAATGCATCGGATTTGCCGGTGTATCTGTTCAAGCAGGGCAATAACTGTGAAGCGTATCGTTACTTTGGCGCGCACATGGAGACGCGTGCCGGAGAAGCCGGCGTCGTCTTCCGCGTCTGGGCACCCCATGCTGTGGCTATCAGCGTGGTGGGCGATTTCAACAGCTGGAAGCCGGGCAGCCACCCGATGCGCAAGGTGGATGGCGATTCCGTGTGGGAATTGTTCATCCCCGGCATGAAGGAATATGATGTTTACAAATACTGCGTGACCACCCGCGCAGGTGATCTGGTTTACAAAGCCGACCCCTACGCATTCCACGCTGAGACCCGCCCGTCCAACGGCAGCAAGGTCTATGACATCAGCGGCTTTGAGTGGCACGATGCCGCATGGCAGGAAGCACAGAAAAAGGCGGACGTGATCAACGGCCCGATGAACATCTACGAGATGCACGCCGGCAGCTGGAAGCTGAAGGAGGGCGGCAAGCCCTACAACTATTCCGAGCTGGCCGACCAGCTGATCCCGTACATCACCGAGATGGGTTACACCCATGTCGAGCTGCTGCCGGTCATGGAGTATCCGTTCGACGGCAGCTGGGGCTATCAGGTCACCGGCTATTTTGCCCCCACCAGCCGCTACGGCACCCCCAAAGACCTGATGGCCTTTGTGGATAAGCTCCATGCCGCAGGCATCGGCGTCATCATGGACTGGGTGCCCGCCCACTTCCCGAAGGATCAGTTCGGCCTGTACAACTTCGACGGTGAGGCCTGCTACGAAGACCCGAACCCGAAGCGCGGCGAACACAAGGAGTGGGGCACCATGGTGTTCGACTTCGGCCGCAACGAGGTGCAGAGCTTCCTGATCTCCAGCGCACTGTACTGGCTGGAGCAGTACCACATCGACGGTCTGCGCGTGGACGCCGTGGCTTCCATGCTGTATCTGGACTATAACCGCAAGCAGGGCGAATGGGAGCCCAACAAGGACGGCGGCAAGGAAAATCTGGAAGCTGTTGCGTTCCTGCGCAAGCTGAACAACACGGTGCTGGGCCGTCACCCCCACAAGTACATGATCGCGGAAGAATCCACCGCATGGCCTATGGTCACAAAGCCTGCTTCGGACGGCGGCCTGGGCTTCAACTTCAAGTGGAACATGGGCTGGATGAACGATATGCTCAGCTACATGAAGACCGACCCGCTCTTCCGCGCCGGCAACCACAACAAGGTGACCTTCAGCTTCTTCTACGCATTCAGCGAGAACTTCGTGCTGCCTATCAGCCACGACGAGGTCGTGCACGGCAAGGGAAGCCTCATCAACAAGATGCCTGGTGAATACGACGACAAGTTCGCCAACCTGCGCACCTTCTTCGGCTACATGATGGCTCACCCCGGCAAGAAGCTGTTGTTCATGGGCCAGGAGTTCGGCCAGTTCGCCGAGTGGAACGAAGCAAAGCAGCTGGACTGGATGCTGCTGGGCTACGACAAGCACA
>CAVKKE010000243.1:0-2694 GCA_963656875.1 Barnesiella intestinihominis
TCATCAAGATCGGCGCTCGCCGCGGCGATGCAGCTGAGATGGCAGTTCTGGAGCTCGTCTGATCGACTCTGACTGTTTGATACAGTTTTCCAAAGAGACTATCGCACTCAGGTGCGGTAGTCTCTTTTTTTGAAATGAATACCGCTTGTTGGCCGAGCGGTTGGAAGTTTTCCACGCAAATGTAGACGGGTTGCGGCACCCTGCATCTGTTTCGTGCCTTGGGCGGCACTCGCATCTTGCAGGCCGCGGCCCCAACAGCTCCTTCCTGTTTCCGCCGCTGGCGGCGGTCGTTGCCGTTGCAGGCCATTCCATCGCCCGCCCTATTGCCCTACGGGCAACAGGGTCCCACCCCCAGCGGATCATTTGCTTTGGAAACTTCCTGCTGCTCGGCCGGGAAAGATGTCTTTTCTCGCTGCGGCCCCTCTCGTGAAAAAGTAAATCAGATTCAGGTGTTGGCATTGCGCCCAGCCCGTGGTATACTGACAATAGCGTATTTTCGGGTTTTGCCCGTGAGCTTTTGCAGGAAGGAGGAACAGCAGTTGAAACGGTCTTTGAGAAGTGTCTGTGTGCTGGTCTGCATACTGCTGTGCCTGTTTCTTTCCGGCTGCGACGGGATGCTGGGCGAGCGCGCACAGGTGGAAGAACTTCTCCGCGCACCAAAGCTTTCCGGCGATTACGGCGATGTGCAGACAGCTCTGAACGATTGGCTGGGGGAGAGCGCTCAGCTGAAATATCCCATGCAGGGGGAGCTGCTTTCTCCTTTCCTGATCCACGACCTGGATGGTGACGGCCAGCAGGACGCTGCAGTCCTTTACACAACAGCCCAGAGCTCCAATGTCTGCATTGCAATTCTGCAGAAGGACAGTGACGGCGTGTGGAAAGTACGCCAGAACGTGGAAGGCCTGGCCGACACGGTGGAGTCCGTGGGGCTGGCACAGCTGCAGCCGGGTGACGCCAGCCAGCTGGTGGTGGGCTATGTGGCAGCACAGGGTGACCATTATCTGGCCGTCTATTCCTACGGAAGCGGAGTGCTGACCACCATTCTGGAACAGCAGTATCAGCAATATCTGGTGGAGGATATCACCGGCGGGGGCAATCAGGATCTGATCCTCATGTCCACACTGGAAGACGGCGGCGTGCAGATCGAGCTGCTGACCGTGGACAAGGAAGGCTCTTTCCAGCAGGTGGCTGTCATGGGCCTTTCAGCAAACCGCTTCTCGGGCTGTGCTTCGGTGGCGGCAGGCATGGGCGCTGACGGCAAGCATTATCTGGTGCTGGACGGCTGGACCGGCATTTCGGGCAACAATCTGGCTTCGGTGCTGCTGCACTTTGATGAAGACACCCAGCAGATGGTGCCCGCCAGCCAGATCAGCACCGAGCGGCTGTACAATGCGTCCCTGCGCAATGTGCCGAATCTGGTCAGCCAGGATCTGGACGGTGACGGCATCGTGGAGATCCCCACCCAGCCGGACGAAGCAGGCCTGCTGAACATGAGCCAGAGCCGCCGCATGGATTTCATCGTCTGGATGGATTACACCAGCCCGAACCCGGAAAAGAGTTTCGGCCTGCTGGACGAAGAGACCAACTGCTATATTGAGCTGCCCATGGAGTGGGAAGGCAACCTTAAACTCACGGACAGCGAACAATATGACGGGGCGGTGGAGCTGCGCACCGTGGATGAGGATCAGCTGGTGCTCACGGTGCGGCTGGCCCGCACCACTTCCAGCTCCAATGGCTGGACCCGGCTGGGCATCGTGGCGTCCCGCCAGATGCAGGCCAAACTGGCTCCGGATGTGGAGATCACCGACCCGAATTACCGCCTGTCCAAGGCGCTGCATCTGCTCAATTGAGGAATGGAGGAACAGTTCATGGTACGAGTGCTTGTCGTTGAAGATGAAGCCAATATCCGCGAAATGATCGCGCTCAACCTGCGGCTGGCGGGCATGGAAGCCGTGGAAGCCGAAAGCGCCGAAGCCGCTCTGCCCCTGCTGGAACAGAAGCCGGGCTGCGACGCGGCCATTCTGGACGTGATGCTGCCGGGCATGAACGGCTTTTCGCTGTGCGAGACCATCCGCCGCACGGACCAGAAGATCGGCATCATCATCCTCAGCGCAAAAGGGCAGGAACAGGATAAGATCCGCGGCCTGTCCATCGGCGCGGACGACTATATGACCAAGCCTTTCAGCGTCAGTGAGCTGCTGGCCCGCGTGGAGGCGCTTTGCCGCCGCGTCAGCCGCACGGCTGGCGGGGATGACCGGGAGCGCGGAGAGCTGGGCATGCTCACCAGCGGCGACTTTGTGCTGGATGAGAACCGCCGCGTGCTGCTGAAAGCCGGCCAGCCCATCGAGCTGACCCAGGTGGAATTCCAGATCATGGAGCTGTTCTTCCGCAACCCCGGCATTGCACTGGTGCGTGAGAAGATCCTGAAAGGCGTCTGGGGCGAGAATTACTTTGGTGATGTGAAGATCGTGGATGTGAATATCCGCCGCCTGCGCATGAAGGTGGAGGATGAACCCAGCCATCCCACCCATATCCTCACCGTGTGGGGCTATGGCTACCGCTGGGAGGAGTAAAGACCTCTCAGCTGAACCCTAACGGGCCGGCCAGTAAAGATGAAGTTTGCCCGGCATCGGCACCGACTGCTCCGGCAGGATGATGCGACGCCATGTCTGAAGGGCGGGCTGCAATTTCAAT
>CAVKKE010000244.1:0-2481 GCA_963656875.1 Barnesiella intestinihominis
TTCGGGCGTTTGTATAGGCTTTTTTGAGAAACTCCGAACTTTCTTGCCATTTTGTTACCTGAAATGTGGTCTGTGCAACTGCAAACAGGGGTTTTTGCGGGTCGGAAGGGCCTTTCCATGCCTTCAGTTCGGCCAGATCGGCGAAAACGAACACCTCTCCGCGGGTGTGTCCGACGATTCCCTGCACCTCCGGATGGTTTTTGTCGCCCGCCACCAGCAGCACCGCACCCTCTTTTTCGGCCCGCTCTGCAATGTGCTGGATCTTCTGCACGAAGGGACAGGTGGCATCGTGGTAGGCCACGCCGCCCGCTTCCAGCTCATCGCACACGGTGCGGGGCACGCCGTGGCTGCGGATGACCACCTCGTATCCGGCAGGCACATCTGCGATGGTGTCCGCCACAAGGGCGCCTTTTTTCTGCATGTCCTCCACAGCCTGCGGGTTGTGGATCAGCGGGCCCAGAGTGGCCACCTTGTGTCCCTCGGCCAGCAGACCATAGGTCAGGTCCACTGCCCGCTTGACGCCGAAGCAGAACCCCGCCGTTTTGGCAACTTTGATCTCCATGTTGCTCTCCTTTTAACCAGCTTATCCGGTCTGCAGGCCGGGAGTTTCTCTGAGGACTTCCGGGAGGTGGGGCCCCGGCGCATAAGTGCTGGGGCGGGACAGGTGTCCCGGGTCGTCCAAAGAGAAAGCTCGCAGCCTGCAGACCGGAAGCAGCCGCTTCAGTTGTTCATTGCTTCCCACGCGTCCAGAAGGGCCTGCTTGTTGGCGCGGAGCTTTTTGGTGTCCCGGCGTCCCTCCATGGCAAACTGCGCGGCAGGCATCGGCTCACCGTAGATCACCCGCACTTTGCAGAACAGGTGCATCTTTCCGTCCGGCGTATCGTAAAGGATGCGGCAGGGCACCACGTCCACGCCTGCGCCCGCCGCAATGACGAACAGGCCGCTTTTCGGCGGCAGGAGCTTTCCCTCTTTCTCGCGGGTGCCCTCCGGGAAGATCAGCAGCGTTCCGCCGTTTTTGCACTTTTCAACGGTCTGCTCAATGGCCGCCACCTCGTCCTTTGTGCCGCGCACGCACACCGCGCCGCAGCAGCGGAAGAACCAGGTGAGCAGGGCGTTGATCTCAAACAGCTCTTTCTTGGCGAACACGATCATCCGCCTGCCCCACCGGGTGACCACGATGAACACCGGGTCGATGGCGGAAACATGGGTGGGAGCAATGATGCAGCCCTTTGTCTGCACCTTTTTCAGGTTCTCGCGGCCTTCCACATGGATGCGGAAGCCGATGTGCCACAGCAGCCATGCAAAAGGCACTAAGATGTAATATAATATCATTTTATCGTTTTATTCCTAAATTTATAGATTTTGCCTACCTGACAGGACAGCAGAAAGTTTCCAAAGCAAATGATCCGCTGGGGTGGGACCCTGTTGCCGTCAGGCAATAGGGCGGGCGATGGAATGGCCTGCAACAACGATGACCGCCGCCAGTGGCGGAAACAGGGAATCGCTGTTGGGGCCGTGGCCAGCAATATGTGCGTGCCGCTCAAGGCGCGATACATATGCTGGGTGCCACAACCCGTATTCATTTGCGTGGAAAGCTTCCTGCTGGCCTGCCATAAGCACACTGTCAGCCGATCTTTTCTGCAATGATCTTCTTCATTGCTGCCAGACTCTGCTCAAAATCCATCTCGGAAGTGTCCAGCAGCACGGCATCTTCCGCCTGCTTCAGAGGTGCCGCTTCGCGGTGGGTGTCCTGATAGTCCCGCTGCTTCACATCTTCCAGCACTTTTTCGTAGGTCATTTCAATGCCCTTCTGCTGGTATTCTTTCCAGCGGCGGGTCGCACGGGCTTCCGGTGTGGCGGTGAGGAAAATTTTCACGGTAGCATTGGGCAGCACCACGGTGCCGATGTCGCGGCCATCCATCAGGACATCCTGCTTCTTTGCCATGTCCCGCTGCAGTTCCAGCAGGAATGCGCGCACAGCGGGGTTCGCGCCCACTGCCGATGCCGCCATACCCACCTGCTCGGTGCGGATGGCGGTGCTCACATCCTCTTCCTTCAAATAAATGTGCTGTTCCCCGTCGATGAACGCGAAATGCAGCTCGATTTCGGGCAGCAGAGCGTTGACAGCGTCGTTGTCCTTGGGGTCCTTGCCTGCACGCAGGGCATACAGGCCGATGGTGCGGAACATTGCACCGGTGTCCACATAGATATAGCCCATCTCGGCCGCCAAGCGGCGTGCCAGCGTGGATTTGCCTGCACCTGCAGGCCCATCGATTGCAACAGATACCATTTTTTATATCTCCTATTACAATATATTTGGAACCGGATATGGTAGCCAGCCATATTCCATTCCATCTCGTTCCTAAGCTACAATAAGAGAGTAATCGGTTAACGCCTGCCGCCTTGGGCTTTTACGTCCGTTATGTAGACAGTTAGCCATCTCTCTTGTTGTAGCATTCGTTTTAAGCAGGTTGAGCCACC
>CAVKKE010000245.1:0-2454 GCA_963656875.1 Barnesiella intestinihominis
GACAACGCGCTGGTCGCACTTGCCGGAAGCGTAGCGGGAGATCTCGCTCAGCAGCTTGGCCTTATCGGTAGCGGGCGCGCCTGCAGCCTTAGCAGCGGCAGAGTCGATGGCACCGTACCAGTGGCGGGTGTCCTGCACAGCGGCGTTCTGCTCGATGATGCGGAAGTTCAGGCCATTGGCAGCGGCATAAGCAGCGGCGAACATGCCGCCGTTGCCAGCACCAACGATCACGATATCGGTATCGACAGTCTCGGTGATAGCAGCCTCGTCGATGTCGGGCTCGGTGCCCAGCCAGTCGTTCTCGTCGCCGGTGGGCAGCTGGACGGAAGACACAACAGCCTCGCCCTTGGCCTGTGCGTAGCAGCTCTTGGCGGCCTTCATGACAGCGTCGGAAGTGATGGTGGAACCGGAAACGCCGTCGATCTCGGCAGAACCGGCAGCCAGCAGCTGCTCACGCAGTTCGTCGGCAGCGGCGGCACCGATGGAAGCGGTCTCGCCGGAGGTGTCCACGACAACATCGGTCACAGCGCTGTCGGAGAAGGTCATGGTGACCTTGACAGTAGAGGAAATGCCCTCGGCGGTGCCTTCGTAGGTGCCGGGGATGTAGGTGCCGGCGGCACCGGAGGCGGCTGCACTGCCGGAAGCGGCGGTAGAAGCGCTGGAAGCTGCGTTGCAGGCAGCCAGAGCGCCGGCAGTGACACTGCTCATGGCAGCAGCGGCGGCGATCTTCAGAAAGCCCTTACGGGAGATCTTGTTCATAGTGTTCGCTCTCTTTCTTTTTCTTCTCTGTGTTTTTCTTCGTGTCTTGTGGCAAAATTCTTTTGTCACTTTGCCGAATCCTTAACAATTTTAACGCATTGACAAACTATTTACAATTCATTTATCTTATATTATAATTTAGGAAAAACGAATCTTTTGCAGGAGGATGCTGTTATGAATGAAAGTGCACTGGAAGGTTTTGTGCGCATTGTGGAACTGAACAGTTTTTCTGCGGCGGCGGATGCACTGTACCTGTCGCAGTCGGCACTTTCTCAGCAGATCCGCACGCTGGAAGGGCAGCTTCAGTTCGAGCTGTTCCAGCATGTGCCGCGCAAGGTGCTGCTGACCCCGGAAGGGCAGGACTTCTACCCCAAGGCAAAGCAGATGCTTGCATTCTATCAGGAAGCGGTGGCTCATGCCCGGGCGCTCAAACAGAAAGCGGTTCCGCCGCTGAAGCATCTGTTGATCGGCGGCTGTCACCCTGCTATGCAGATGTTCGGTTTTGACCTGTTCTCGCTGACCAGTGACCTGTGCCGGAAATATACCCCTATCCTGCGCGGCTGTGCCAACCGGAGCGATGTCTGGCGCAGCCTGAAAAAGGGCGAGACTGACATTTCGTTCCAGCTGGAAAGTGCGGAGTTTTATGCGCAGGGGCTGACGTTTGTCCCGCTGTTTTATATGCCGGAGCTCTGCATCCCGATCCATGCGCCTGAGGATATGCCGGTGGGAAAGCTGACCTTTGAGCAGGCTTTGCAATACCGCTGGCTTCCCGCAAAAGAGATGATGGAGACTGTTTATGAGAGCAATCTGCTGCAGGAGGGTATCAGCCGCGACGTGGAATATACCCCCATCGGAGCCATGCGGAGCGCGCCGTATGGAGATCCGATTTTGAAAATGGTTCCGCTTTTCTACTATCGGCGGCCCGATCTCAGTTTTGTGCGGGTGCTGGACTGGGGCAGGGGCCACCGGTTCGGCATTGTCCTCGGGCAGAAAGCCAACGACCCGGCGGTCATGGCGTATGTTTGCGCACTGCAAAAGCAGCTGCCGCCGCTCTCGCAAAAACTGTTCGGGATGGAACTGGAACCGATCCCGGAATAAAAACAAAAAACACCGCCCGGCAGCTCTCTTTTGGGAGAACTGCCGGGCGGCATCTGTTTAAGGGAGTAATCAAAAATGGGAAATTCCTGGGGAAAGCTTTTAATCCACCACGTCCTCGAACTGGCTGTTGTACAGGTCGGCGTAGAAACCGCCTGCTTCAATGAGCAGGTCGTGGGTGCCCTGCTCCACAATGTCGCCGTCGCGCATCACGAGGATGAGGTCAGCGTCCTTGATGGTAGAAAGACGGTGGGCGATAACGAAGCTGGTGCGGCCCTCCATCAGACGGTCCATGGCGGTCTGGATACGCTGCTCGGTGCGGGTATCCACGCTGCTGGTGGCTTCGTCCAGGATCAGGATGCGGTTGTCGGCTAGAATGGTGCGGGCGATGGTCAGCAGCTGTTTCTGGCCCTGGCTGACGTTGGAAGCGTCCTCGTTCAACTCCATCTGATAGCCGCCGGGCAAGGTGCGGATGAAGTGGTCGGCATTGGCAGCCTTGGCGGCGGCAATGACTTCTTCATCGGTGGCATCCAGACGGCCATAGCGGATGTTCTCCATGATGGTGCCCTTGAACAGCCAGGTGTCCTGCAGCACCATGCC
>CAVKKE010000246.1:0-2375 GCA_963656875.1 Barnesiella intestinihominis
CTTTTTGAGCCACTTTGGCCCTGAAAAGGTTCCGGGTTTTGTGCATAATTTTTTTCAGCGAGCCATTTTGCAACAGCCCCATTTTTTACCCTTCCGTGTGGCTACAAAGGTAATCCACCCATGCGGTGTATCCGGCAGGTTTCAAATGATAGCCATCCGGCTGGGCATATTCCTCTTTCAGGTCGCCGTTGTCGTCGGCCAGCACTTCCCACAGGTTGAGGAAATAGCAGTTCTTTTCCAGCGCGATAGCCGCCAGCTCATTGTTGATGCGGCACAGCCGATCCCGGTTCAGGCCCTCGTGGTTTTCCTTCTGGCTCACCTCTGGCCGCACCGGCGTGATGGACTGCACATAGATCTTCGCATCCGGCAGCGTCTGGCTCAGCATGTCCAGCATCAGCCGGTAATAGGTCAGAAAGCTAGTGTAGTCCGTGTCCCGCCCCAGCACATTGGTGCCCAGCAGAACGTAAATGGCCCGCGGCTGCTGAGCCGTCAGCGCTTCCAGCGGAACTTCTGTCCCACCGTCTGCCCGGCGGCAGGTTGCACCGTTGACCACCACATTGGGCCCTACGCCCCGATAGGCACAGAACATGGCATTGGGCAGACCCTCATCATACAATTGCATCCCCTGGGTCAGGCTGTCACCCACAAATGTGACATCATTGAACCAGCTTTTGTCCACCGGAGTGTTCTCCGGCAGCGCCGCCATGCGGAAATCCAGTGCTGTGCCCGAGCCGCCGGTGGTGTTCTGGATGCTCAGCGATCGTGCCGCCGCATACTCCACGGTGTTCCAGGTGTTGTCCTGGGTCACCTGCTGCAGGATAGCGTTCTGCACCACGCCCGAGGGCCTGCGCTCCCGGTGGAGCCGTTTCCACAGCACGCCGATGGCTCCCAGCAGAACCAAAAGAAACAGCAGCCCCGCTGCCATGAAGCGTCTGCGCCAGCGCCGGTGCAGCACTCTGCGCCGGTATTCCTGATAATCCGCCATCCGTTCTCCCTCGCTTTCCCCGGGCGCACCCGGCCATTCTTTCCTTTATAGTATAGCATATCTGCGCACTCTGCTACAAGTTCTTGTTGTACAAAACACACAAATACTTGCATCTCATGTTGCAAATGTGTTATACTGAACTGAATCAAAACGACAGGGAGGCTTTCACGATGGCATTTACTCCAAAACTGACTTACAAGGGCAAGCCCCTCGTCCGCAAGGACAATGAACTGTACTACGGCCGGATGACCGACCCTTATGTGCTTCGGCTTCAGATCCTGACCACCACCCCCGTGGGCAGCCAGCAGGTCGCTGACAAGGTTCAGCTGATGCTGATCTCCACCGCCGACACTTCCAAGGTGATGCGTCAGAGCACGAAGCGCGGCCTTTACAATGCGCTGGACATCGGCAGCATGTGGCTGCAGGATGCCAACGAGGCACAGCACTGAATCTTATAACTAAAAAAGCTGCTGCACAGCACTGTGCAGCAGCTTTTCTTTTGCGGAACGATTAAAGCAGCCTTCGCTTCGCTTTGCTCTGGCTATATTCAGCGAAAATTTTATTTTAACGTCTGCAAATCAGGAAAATCTGCGGATTTTCCTGATTTGCTTTTTCACAGGTGGAGCCGTAAAGTGAAGCGGCATCTGCGACGGCCGACTTTTCAGCTTACTCTTCGGTCACTTCAAAGTCCAGAGCCTTGCCGCAGTTGGGGCACTTGGGTGCGCCGTCCAGCAGCTCATCCTCCTCAAACACAGAGGTGGTGCCGCAGTCCGGGCAGGTGACCTCGTACTGCACGGGGCCGTCCTCAGTGTCCTCTTCGCCGCCCTCAAGAGCGACCTCAAAGGTCACGCCGCAGTGTGCGCAGTTGGCTTCACCGGCGTCCAGATCGTCCTCGCTGACGTAAACGGTCTCGCCGCAGTTGGGGCAGGCCACCTCATAGAACGGCTCGCTGGCGATATCATCATCGTTTGCGTCGTCGTCTGCCTCGGTGTCCTCTTCTTCGGAGTCCTCGTCGTCTTCGTCCTCATCCTCGTACAGATCTGCTTCCAGATCCTCCAGCTCGTCGCTCAGGTCGTTGATCTGGTCGTAGGCGAGGGACAGATCCTCGTCCATGCCTTCGATGGCATCGGCCATCTCGCCCAGCAGTGCGCTCATAGCCTTGATGATCCTGCCTTCCTTGGTGGTCTCATCAATGCCCAGGCCGTCCACGAGGCCCTGCAGATAGGCTGCCTTTTTGTTCAGTTCCATACGAATGCCCTCCTTAAAATCAGAAAAAGCGGGTTTTAAAAAACCGGGCAAACGGTTGCCCGCTGCCCGGTTTGACGTTAAAAGATCAGACGCGCTCCATATACTCGCCGGTGCGGGTATCGATGCGGATGTGGTCGCCCTC
>CAVKKE010000247.1:0-2305 GCA_963656875.1 Barnesiella intestinihominis
TTCAGGATGACGGCACGCTTCTCGCGCTCGGCCTTCATCTGCTTTTCCATGGCTTCCTGAATTTCACGCGGAGGAATGATGTTCTTCACTTCCACGCGGTTGACCTTGATGCCCCACTTGTCGGTGGCTTCATCGAGGATGGCAGTGATCTTGCCGTTGATGACGTCGCGGCTGGTCAGGGTGTGATCCAGTTCCATCTCACCGATGATGTTGCGCAGGGTGGTGGCGGACAGGCTCTCAATGGCTGCGATGGGCTGGTTGACGCCGTAGGTGTAGAGCTTGGCATCCATCACCTGAAAGAACACCACGGTATCGATCTGCATGGTGACGTTGTCGCGGGTGATGACCGGCTGAGGGGGGAAGTCTGCCACCTGTTCTTTCAGGCTGACTTTTTTGGCGATGCGCTCGATGAACGGAATTTTGATGTGCAGGCCTGCCGACCAGGTGTCGGAGTAGCTGCCCAGACGCTCGATGACATACACCTTGGACTGGGGCACGATGACGATGTTGGTGACGATCACCAGCAGGACAATGAAGACCAGCGCGAGGATCAGAAAAAACATGACCATAGTGGGTTCTCCTTTTGTTGATGGGTGAATCTCAGACATTGCGGCTTTCGGTCAGGACAGGTTCCACAATGAGCAGCGTGCTGTGGATTTCGGTCACACGGCAGCGCTCACCGGGACGGAGGACATCGCCGGGGGTGACGCACCGGGCATTCCAGTCCACACCGTCCAGCCGGACACGGCCCGGCACATCGGCGGTGACGGTGGTGAGCACGGTGGCTTCCCGGCCAAGATTGCGGTCGCCGTTGGTGGGGGTGTTCTTCTGGCGCAGCTTTGCGGCCAGCGGACGGAACGCCAGCAGGCACAGGATGCTCACTACGATGAACACCAGCGCCTGCACCCGGAACGAATCGGTAAACAGGCAGGTGAGCAGGGCGGCGGCAGCGCCGGCAGCGAACCAGATGCTGGTCATGGCAAAGGTGGATGCCTCCACAACCAGAAAAACTACGACAGCAGCCAGCCATAAAAATGGAACAGGATTCATGGGTCTCCCTCCTTACACCCCTATTATAGGGTATCCACTTGGGGGAAGGTCAAGCGTTTTTTACTGGAACGTTGCGCAGAAAACGAAATGCGGAACAAAACGTCTGTAAATTATGCAAAGATGCTGTTTTGACTGGCAGTCCTCTCTGTGAAAAAGAGTTCCGGAAAAATCCGCAGATTTTTCCGGAACTCAAATTTAGAAAATAATTTTTCCGCTGAAGATACCCAGAGCGGATGCGGAGGGGATTCAAATTGTTTTTACTTGATATCGTAGTAGCTGTGGTTCGGGTTGTGTCCGTTTTCTTCCACCACAATGGTGAAGCCCATGGGGTTCACCTCGGTGTGCTTGCCGGAAGCCAGCGGCTCCACGATAATGTGCTCCGAACGGTTCACAATAATCTCCGCCGTTTCAAAATCGCCCACACGCTGATAATGGAGCACACCGTCCTGTGCCCGCAGCACCCGCAGCTCACCGGTGCGGAAGGCTTCGCAGGTGTGGCGCAGCTGTGCCAGCTGTGCAAGCACAGGGCGCAGACGTTCTTCGTGGCTGTCCCAGCAGTAGAACCCACGGTTGAAGGGGTCGCGGTAGCCCTGCATCCCGATCTCATCACCGTAGTAAAGGCACGGCACACCGGGCAGGGTGTAAATGATGGCGTAAGCCATGCGCAGGCGCAGCATTCCTTCTTCGTAGGTGTCGCCGGTGACGCAGCGGCCGCTCTGCCACTCACGGCCCCGGCCATTGGCGGGCTCATCTGCAATGACAGTCAGGGCGCGTTCCGTGTCATGGGTGGACAGGAAGTTCAGGGCGGTGTCCATGGCGGGGGCAGGGTAGTGCTCGCAGATGGACAGAATCTCGCCCATGGCCTGCTCTGCGGGCTTGCCCTTCACGAAGTCCAGTACGGCGTTCTTGAACGGGTAGTTCATCACGCTGTCCAGTCCTTTGCCCAGCAGGTAGGTGCGGCGCTGGCCAAAGCCATACTTGGCGGTGGCGTCCTCCCACACTTCGCCCAGCAGGAACTTTTCCGGGCTGACCCGCTTGACGGCGGCGCGGATCTTCTCAATGAAGTTGTCCGGCAGCTCGTCGGCCACGTCCAGACGGAAACCGGCTGCACCACGGCGCAGCCAGGTGTCGATCACGCCGCCCTTGCCGGTGATAAACTCCACATAGGAGGGGTTCTCTTCGTTGACTTCAGGCAGAGTTTCGAAGCCCCACCAGCTGCGGTAGCCGCCCTTATACTTGGGGTCGAAGTCGTACC
>CAVKKE010000248.1:0-2283 GCA_963656875.1 Barnesiella intestinihominis
GACCTTCGGGTTATGAGCCCGACGAGCTACCAGACTGCTCCACCCCGCGATATTTACTTTTCAGCTCTCAGCGGCTCTCGCTGACTGCTCAAGTATAATACCACACAGCGGGGGTGAATGTCAACACCTTTTTGAAAAAAGTTTCGGAGTTTTTTGAAAAGCTGCTTATCCGGGTCAAGGGTGCGCCCGCTTCGTCCTGCTGACGCTCGCCAGACCACCAGCAAAGTATTACTGTATACGGGTTGCGGCCCCCAGCGTCCATTTCGCACCTTGAGCGGTGCTCATGTCCTGCTGGCCGCGGCCCCAACAACGGCTCCCTGTTTCCGCCGCAGGCGGCGGTCGCCGTCGTTGCATGGCGTCGCGTCATCCTGCCGAAGCGGGCGCACCCTGGCACAGCGGCTTTACTGCTTCCGTTTTTTCCGCCAGAAGATGACACCGCCGCACACAGCAGCCACAATGACTACCACCGGCCACGCACCTGCCAGGCTGACAGCAAGCTGCTGCAGGCCGTTCACAAAGTTCTGCCAGCCTTCCGCGAATGCACTGCCGATGCGGGAGCCAAAACCCTCACCTGTCGGCGTATAAGTCCTGACCTCGTTCAGGTTCACATAGACGGTGCATTCCTCCACCTGATTGCTGTACCAGTCCATCTGGCTCTGCCAGCTCTCGATCTGGCTTTGCACATCGGTCAGGCTGGACTCGATCTCCAGCAGGTCAGAAAGGTTGTCCGCCTGCTCCTGCAGCTGCTGCAGACGGGTACGCTGCGCCTTGAGGTTTTCAAGCCGGGTCTCCACGTCCATATACTGGGCGGTCACATCATCAGCCTGCTGGTTTTTATAGGTCACGTTGCCCGCCTGGGCCACAGCGGCAAGGAAACTGTTGTAATTTTCCTGTGGCACCCGGAAGGTCAGGCTGACGCTGCGGCTGTCGTCCGTGCTGGAATATTCGCTGCTGGACTCCATGTAGCCTCCGGCCTCTGCCAGAGCGGTGTCCAGTGCAGCGCGGGCTGCATCGTAGTCCTTGCTTTCCAGATTCAGGTTTGCTGTATAAATGATCTTGGCGCTGTCGGTGCTGCGGGTGCCCTCCGCCGCTGCGGCATCCTCTGCTGAGAAGGTGGAAATGCCGTTGTCCAGTGCGGCCGTTTCCAAGCTGTAAGTCGCAGCTTCCGGAGCAGCGGCATCCATAGATGCCATCATGCGGGACTCCACTCCAGCAGCCGCCGTGCTGGCAGCGGAATACTCCACCGGGGCACTGCTCTTTGCGCCAAGGCTCACCATACCGGTGGCAAAGACACCGTAACCCACCACACACACGGCCAGACAGGCCGCAAGGGTCCCCACCTGCTTTACAGGAAAATGGATGGCTTTCTTTTTCGGCTCTGCCTTTGCTGCGGCGACAGGTTCCACCGTCTTCAGCAGGGGCTGATCCTTTTCCTCTTTGGTCAGCTGGTCGGTCATAGCCAGCAGCTTTGCTTTGAGGTCGTCCGGGGCGCGGAGGTCATCGGCCTCCATTTTGTATTCATACCACCTCATCTTCGATCTCCTCCTTCAGCATCGTATGTAACTGTGCACGCCCGCGCCGCAGCCAGCTGAGCACCGTGTTGGACGGGGCTCTCATCATCCGCCCGATCTCCGCCGCCGTGTATCCTTCATAATAATGAAGGTAGATGGCATTGCGGTAGTTTTCCGGCAGGGCACGCACCGCATCCAGCACACTGCCGTCCTCAAATTCCTCCGGGGCGGGCAGGTTCTCATCCAGTTCCGTGTCCTTCTGATGGGCTGCACGGGTCAGGTCCCGGCAGCGGTTGATGGCCACCCGCAGCAGCCACGCTTTGAGGTGCTCCTCACTCTCAAAGACGCCGTCATAATGCAGGAGTTTTTCGTAAACATCCTGCACCACATCTTCGGCATCGGCTGTGCATCGGCAGTTGTGCACGGCGGCGCGGTAAACAGCATCGCTGTATTTCTGCACCGCCAGCGTGAATCCTTCTTTTCTGGTCAGCTGTCCCATAGTTTCAAGTTCTCCTTTGGCACCTGTACAGGCTGGTGGAATCCGTGTTCCACGGGGACATTCACCCTATACACGGATGACCACCCCCGAAGATTGCATTTCTGGAAAAATTTATGAAAAACCTGCGTGAACAGGTCGGTTGCACGACAACAGTCGGACATTCATCCAGTTTATAGTATACCATGGATAGGCCAAAAACAAAAGAGGACGAGCTTTTTTGATATGTACCCCTAATACTGGACACCCAGTATTGGGGGTATTTTCATGAAATAC
>CAVKKE010000249.1:0-2270 GCA_963656875.1 Barnesiella intestinihominis
CCAGCCGCATGTTGTCGGACAGCACCAGACTGCCCGCCTGCCGGATCATGTCGGCGAGGGCGGAGTTGGTCTTTTCCAGCGCTTTGGTGTTGGCGTTGATGGCGTCCTCGAGGCTGCCGGTTCCGGTGGAGATGTCAATGTCGCCGCCGGAACCGCCGGAGCCGCTGCCGGAAGAGCCGCCGCTCGGGGTGGAAGTGCTCTTTTTGCTGAAAGAGCCGCCGATCGATGCCACAATGGCCGCGATCGCTGCGGCAAGGGCGACACCTGCTGCGATCATAAGCAGCGCCTGCGTAGTGGATAAGCTCTTTGTAGCGGTTTGGGCTGGGCGTGGCCGTGTTGGTCAGCTTGTACTTGACGCCCTTGAACTTCTGCATGAAGCTCTGGTATGTCTTGCTGCCAAAGCTGCGCAGGGTAGCCGCTTCGTCCAGACTTACGGCTGTAAAGCGGTGCGGGTCGATGTCGCCATCGCGGACGCGCTCATAGTTGGTGAGGACGATCGGCGCGCCGCTGGCTTCCACCTCAGCCATTGTGCGGCAGTAGGGTGGTTCGGCCATGCCCAGCAGATTTACAGCATCAGCCTTGAACTCAGGCAGCACATTCAGCGGCATCACGATGAGCACCTGTCCGCCCGCATGCTTTTGCAGCAGGCGGCACCATTCCAGCTGCATGATGGTCTTGCCCAGACCAAAGCGGGCAAAAATGCCCCTGCGGCCCCCGCGCAGCGCCCACAGGACACTCACGCGCTGGTGATCTTTCAGCACCGGGCTGACCTCGGCGGGGTCGATCTCAATACCGGACAAGGGCGCAATATCGATTTTGCGCTCCAAAAATTCCCGATAGGTCATTGCTCCTTCCCCCTTACTTCACAGACGGGTTCACACGCTCCACCAGCTCACAGCCGGGCACCACCGCACCAGTCTTGAGCAGGGCTGCAATGGCCGTCTTGTTGGGCGTGCGGGTAATCTTCTCAGTCATGTACTCTGCCGGGACAGCGGCTTCATCCAGCACGCTGACGGCCTTGCTGCGGCGGAAGCTCACTGCGCACCGTTCGCTGCTGAAACTCTGACCGCCCAAAGCATCGGTCAGATAGTGCTTGAGATTGTCGATCTTGCGCTTGGCCGCTGACTTGCGGTCTGCAAAAGCCTTTTCCTGTGCCTCAAAGGCTGCAACATCAGCTTCGAGGTTCTTTACCCAGCAGGCCACGTTATCAACCTTCTCTGCCTTTGCCATGTTCAGTGCTTCCAGCCGGTCGATGTCCATGACCTCGCCGGTCTCCGGATCGATGCAGTCCAAAATCTGCGAATTGATCTCATACAGGTTCATAGTCGTTTTAACCTCCATATGTTCAGAGCGCGAGAAAGCGCTCAATTCTGCCTTTTGTGTTTTGTGGTATAACTTTTGCCGGTTTACCCCAGAACCACGCTCAGAGGGGCGCGCTGGCTGTTCTGAGCGCATATGTACTGGCTATTGCTTTTTCAATGGCCTTCGCCGGGCTGCATCAGCCAGAAAATCTTTTGCGTTTTCGGCTTCCTCTGCCGGGCGGCTTGCCATGAATGCCCGGTTGCGCGGGGCATTGGCCTTTTTGGCTTCATCCCGGTCGCGGGATATCCAGCCGGTGACAGCGGCCTTCCAGTTCTTCATTGGGTTCCGGCCTACCTTCCAGCCGTTGGATTCGTAGTAAGCGTGCAACCGGATAGCCTGCGCTTCCGTGCCGCCCTTCTCGGCAAAATAGTTTTTCACCGTTTCAACATCCGGTGGTGAAAACTTCTTGCTTTTGGTGGGAGGTGGTGCGTCAGCACATATAACATCAGATACTTTAGTATCTGAGTAATTGTTAGTTTTTAATTTTTGGGGGCTATTGGTTCTGTTTGGTTTCTCGGAAAAACCAATTGGTTCCATTTGGTTTTCTTCAAAAACCTTTTGGTTTCCGTTGGTTTTATTTGGTCTTCCGCCTTTCCGGCCCGCTTCCCGGTGTGCAAGAATTGCACGTTGATACGTTGCAACATTTCCATCAAGTGCTTCCCGCTGGGATTCAAACGTCACCTGCTCGATAGGTTCAAGCCCTTCCGGTTCGCTCCCGGTTTCCACATAGGCCCGCATGGCATTCACAACATGACGGAACTCTGCATCAGGCAGAATGTCCAGCAGCTTGAACGATGTGAACAAGATCAGCAGCCCTTTCGGACGGGTCATTTCGATGTCGTCCACCACAAACCACCTCTCCATATATTTTTGTGTATAATCACCAGAGAGAACGAATCATCGTTTCT
>CAVKKE010000250.1:0-2202 GCA_963656875.1 Barnesiella intestinihominis
AGCCTGCACAGAGCAAGCAGGAGGAGCGGACGGCGAAGAAAGAAACCTATCAGGTGCAGCACCCGGAATGGAAGGAAGTATCTGCGACTGTGACCTATCAGGTGGGGACCAATACGGTCTGGGTAAAGATCGTGGACACATTTGACGGCATGTATCTCGTGACAGAAAACACCTATACCTTTTCGCAGCCGCTGACTTCGGTGGAGCACCCCAGCAAAGGCAGCACCGTTTTTCATCTTCCGGCAGGCACCACGGTTACCTGCAAGAGTAAATACTCAGGGATAGACAACGCGCCTGCGGAAGCAGTCCGGATCAGCTTGATGTGGAAAGCGGTCTCCTCTTCGAGTGCAGTGCAGTATGACAGTGATCATACCAGCACGGATCTGAATTATAGCGACAGCCTGACGATCAAAAATGGTGTGGTCTATGCACTCGCCAATGAAGATGAGCTGGGAGTTTTCATTGACTTCCCCGCCATCGGCTTTGCTGCGGATTAAACCGATCGTGATAAAAGCCCTCTGCGGCCCGTTCCCGAAGGAATGCCGCAGAGGGCTTTGTACTGCTTATTTAAAAATAAATCAGGCGTTTTCCAGTTTCAGCACGCCAGCCTGCTCCAGACGCTTGCGCAGCAGAGCGCCGATGATGCAGGAGATGACGATCTTGGCCAGGTCGAAGGCGATGAAGGGATACACGCACACGGAAAGCGCATAGCCCAGCGTGGTCTTCATCTGGAACACGAACCATGCAGTGCCCAGCACATAGCAGACTGCGTCGCCCAAAATCAGGCCCAGGCCGGAGATGACGGGGTTGCCGTGGCTCTTCTCAATGAACAAACCGCCGATGAAGGCCATGGGCAGATAGCCCACCAGATAGCCGCCGGTGGGGCCGGCCAGAATGGACAGGCCTGCCGTGTAACCAGCAAACACCGGCACACCGATCAGACCGATGAGCAGGTAAATGGCCACGCTCAGGGTGCCGAATTTCGGGCCCAGCAGCCATGCACAGAAGCAGATGACGAGGTTTGCCAGCGCGATGGGCACCACGCCGATGGGAATGGACAACGGGCTCAGCACGCACAGCACGGCGGCCATCAGTGCAGTGACGGCCATCTGATAGGTGGTCAGTTTTTTTGTTTTCATAGGATGATTTCCCCTCTGCTTAAATTTTTACAAGGCATCTGTGCCCGAGTATAACGCGGCAGAGGGAAGATGGTCAACGATAAAGTTGATGGGTGGTTTACAATTGGCTAATCAGGAAGCGGATCGGCTGATGTTCCCGCCCACTCCGTCCTGCTGACGCTCGCCAGACATCCAGCGCGGGCAGCCCTCGCACTCCCCAAAAGAGGTATTGTCGATTAAAGTGCACCGCCCTCCCATTAGACACGGCTTCGCGTCATCCTGCCGGAGTGGGCGGGAACACTTGCTTTTTGAACAGGTGAGGGCGTATACTGTTGAAAAACGATGATAAAGGAGCTGTTACCATGGGCGGAGGACATGTTTCACGCCCCGACTTCGGGATGCCGCAGCCGGACCCCAGTTACCCGCTGACCGAGTTTTATCTGCTGTTGCAGCATGCGCTGGACCGGGCAGGCAGCTTTGCCCTGCCTGCTTTGTATGCGAGCCTGCAGGCTCCGGCACGGCGCATCTATCTGGATGAAGCACGGGATTATCTGACACTTTCGTCCACGCAGCGGGAAGGAGACACCCGCCTGCTGGCGGCGGGCAATCTGCAGCTGCTCTACAGTTCGCTCCATGTGACGCCGGACGGCACGCCTGCGGCACTGCTGCTGACGGAGGAGTGCACCCGCACCACCGTGGCGGTGCAGCTGCTGCCGCCTTTTGTGTGGGAAGACCCGCTTCCGCCCCTGCCGGACACCCCTGCAGCACTGACGCTGCAGTTGACCATGCAGGATGTGGAACTCATTGACACCGACCCGGCGGCGCTGGGCCGGAAGCTGGTGCAGACAGTGCAGAACAAGCGCTGGCTGCATCACCCCAGGGCAGAAACATTCCTCGCAGAGCGTGTGGCACTGCTGCAGAGGGTATACAGAAGATGACGGGAAAGAGGACGAGAAATGATATGTACCCAGTTTTCTGGACACAGGTTCAAAAATGAATAATTAAAGTTCCATCATGGATGCTTTCCTGAATTTAGAGGGAGGCATCCATTTTGTTTTAGCTTGGATTCTGCTGTTGTTGTAAT
>CAVKKE010000251.1:0-2157 GCA_963656875.1 Barnesiella intestinihominis
TTCGCCGTTTCGTCCGTTACGAGGGCGTCTGCTCTGCATACGTCCACGGCGGCGGCACCCACGGCATCCTGGTCAACTTCGAGACAACCAACGACATCGACTCCAAGGACGAGTTCGTTGCTTATGGCAAGGACATTGCTATGCAGGTCGCAGCTGCTAATCCCAGCTACGTTGATGAGGCTTCTGTCCCCGCTGAGGTCGTGGCCAAGGAGAAGGAAATCATGCTGGCTCAGATGGCTGGCGATCCCAAGACCGCTAACAAGCCCGAGAACGTGAAGCAGAAGATGATCGAGGGCAAGATCAAGAAGTTCTTCAAGGAAAACTGCCTGGTCGATCAGGAGTTCGTCAAGGATGGCGACCTGTCTGTTGCTCAGTACACCGCTAAGGTTGCTAAGGATCTGGGCGGCGACATCAAGATCGTCAAGTTCACCCGCTTCCAGAAGGGCGAAGGCCTGGAGAAGCGTGCTGACGACTTCGCTGCTGAAGTTGCAAGCATGGTGAAGTAATTTAACTTCCAAGGTTAAATTGGGAGCCGCAGTACCTGTAACAGGGTGCTGCGGCTCCTTTTTGTTTGTGTTTGACAGGCAAGTGTGCTATCATATAAAAATAGAAAAACTTTAGCGTGCTCGCCCTCTCCTTCATCATTTACACGATGCCACCTCTCCCAAAGGGAGAGGCTTTGGCAGTACGAAAAAGTGTCTGGTTTTGCCAAGGGCTCTCCCTTTGGGAGAGCTGCTGAACGGGAGTGAAGCTGAGAGGGCGAGGATGTTACCCTATAAAGGAGAAACGCTATGAAAAAGCAAACCATGACCCTTGCCGGCATCCCGGCCATCCTGTATGGCAGCCGGAGCCGGAAAGTCTATCTCTATGTCCACGGAAAGAACGGCTGCAAGGAGGAAGCCGAACGCTTCGCTTACACCGCCTGTGAAGCGGGATGGCAGGTGCTGGCCATCGATCTGCCCGAACATGGTGCACGCAGGAGCGGCCCGGAGAAGCTTCTGCCATGGTCGGTCATTCCGGAGATACAGGCTGTCTATACCCGAATGAAGTCTGTGTGGGCGCACATCCGGCTGTATGGCGTCAGCATTGGCGCGTGGCCGGCCATGCAGGCGCTGCAGAGTGAAGCCCCGGAAAAGGCCCTGTTTGTCTCACCGGTGGTAGACATGGAAGACCTCATCACCAATATGATGCAGTGGGCGAATGTCACAGAAGAACAGCTGAAACAGGCAGGGGAGATACCCATCAGCTTTGGAGAAACGCTTTCGTGGGAATATCTCTGCTGGGTGCGGGAACATCCGCTGCGCTGGAAAGTCCCTACACAGGTGCTTTACGGGGATAAGGACAACCTGACGTCGCGTATGGTTATTGAGCGTTTCCGCCAGCAGAGCGGGGCACATCTGACCATTATGGAGGGCGGGGAACACTGGTTCCACACCCCGGTGCAGATGGCAGCCTTGCAAAGCTGGGAAGAAGCAAACTTTTGATTTTTGATTTAGAATGCCCTCCGTTTCACTCTGGGCATAAATAGATGTATATTTATTTTTAGTTTATGTGTTTTAGAAACGACTGCGGTCGTTTCTAAAACACTTTTTCACGGGAAGAGTCCCAAAGGCAAGATGCAGATTTGATTTCAAATGCCGTGTATTGTTACGCCCCCTCTTGTGAAAAGTGAAGTCTGGAAAATCCGCAGATTTTCTAGACTTCTAAATTAAAAATAGTATTTCCGCTGATATTGTCAGAGCGAAGCGGAGACAATTCTAAATCGTAAATCCCACAAACAAAAACGCCGCTGACGGCCTCAAAACCGTCAGCGGCGTTTCTTCTTACTTATTCAGTTAAGCGTTGCTCAAATCTAAAATCAGACCTTAGCTTCGCTGTTGTGCTCAGCCTTCTTGTAAGCGGAGAAGGAGTGGAACACAATGTTCAGGCCCAGAATGATCAGCAGGACGGCCAGGATCAGCTGCAGGCCGTTTGCGATGAACACGGAACCCCAGGTTGCTTCGCCAGCCGGAATGGTAACGGAAGCAGCATTGCTGATGGCCTTGACCATAGCAATCAGGCGCTGCACCAGAGCGGTGAAGGTGACACACAGCATGATGATCAGCGGGGGGAAGATCATCTTGTTGCTGCGGCCGGTGACCTTCAGGAAGACGCACA
>CAVKKE010000252.1:0-2127 GCA_963656875.1 Barnesiella intestinihominis
ACCCATGACTGCTCCAGTTGCGGAGCAGCATGTTCTTCCCGCAATGCAGCGCCCCAGCATGACGCCCCCAACCCCAACAGCAGCGTCAAAAAGGTCATCGGCGTTGTGTCCGGCAAGGGCGGCGTCGGCAAGAGCATGACCAGCGCCCTGCTGGCCTGCGCCATGGCACGCCGCGGCTACCATTGCGGCATCCTGGACGCCGACATCACCGGCCCGTCCATCCCCAAGCTGTTCGGCATCCATGGCCGCGCCATGGCCGACGACAAGGGCTGCTGGCCCATCCAGAGCCGCATGGGCATCGATGTGATGAGCATCAACCTGCTGGTGGAAAATGAAGAAGATCCCGTCGTGTGGCGCGGCCCGGTCATCGCCGGTGCCGTGAAGCAGTTCTGGACCGATGTGGTCTGGAAGGACGTGGACTTCCTATTCGTGGACATGCCTCCGGGAACCGGCGACGTGCCCCTGACCGTGTTCCAGAGCCTGCCCGTGGACGGCATCGTCGTGGTGGCAAGCCCGCAGGAGCTGGTGAGCATGATCGTGGCCAAGGCCGTGAACATGGCTGAGATGATGAAGGTGCCCATGCTGGGCATCGTGGAGAACATGAGCTACATCGTCTGCCCCGACTGCGGCAAGAAGATCAGCGTGTTCGGCAACAGCCATGTGGACGAAGTGGCCGCAAAGCACGGCCTGCCCGTGCTGGCCAAGTGCCCCATCGACCCCCAGCTGGCCGCTCTATCCGACGCCGGCATAATCGAGACCTACGGCGGCGAGTATCTGGAAGGCGCCGCTGACGCCTGCGAGAAGTTGCTGAAGAAGTAACATTTCCCCCACAGAACGCTTTCGTGAAGTGTTTTCTGTGGGGATTTTTTGTGAAAAAGACTTCGTTTTTTATGCTCCTGTACTATACTTTCGGCAGGAGGTCTTAAACATGAAACGACGTGATTTTATGGCTGGCTCTCTGCTGGCTGGTCTGTACATGGCGGTCGGCATCCCGGCCTGTGCGGCATCTCCCGCTTCCTTCACACAGCAGCAGTTCATTTCTTCCAGTGGAGAAGCGCTCTCCTATTGGCTGTACACTCCGGAAAACGCTTCCGAACATATGCCGCTGATCCTCTATCTGCACGGCGGCAGTGGCAAAGGCAGTGATCTTTCGCTTGTGCTGGAAGCGGACAGCTTGCCGAAGTTTTTGCAGACCGGGCAGACTGCACCCGCTGCTTACGTGGCCATACCGCAGCTGCCTAAAGCCTGTATCGGCTGGGCCGATAAAGCTGAACTCCTGCTGAATATGACAGATTCCGTTGTGAGCCGGTACGCTTTGGATGCCGACCGTGTGAGCCTGACCGGGCACAGCATGGGGGGTACCGGCGTCTGGGCTGTCGCACAGAAATATCCCGACCGTTTTTCGGCAATTGCTCCCCTGAGTGGAAGCGTTGCCAGAACACCGGACGCCCTGCGTAGTCTGAAAGAACTGCCCATCTGGGCTGTGGTGGGCGCAAAAGACACCATTGTGCCGCCGGAAAGCTCCCAGCGTTTTATCGATGCACTGTCCCGCACAAATCCGGACTGTCACTGCACAGTGCTGCCGGACGCAGACCATTTTGCTGTTCCGACTGTGTATCTGGACGAAAATTCTGACCTTTTGGGCTGGCTGACGGTACGGAAACGCTGACGCCGCCTTTCCTTACGATAGAAAAGGCATTCTTTTCCACTTAAAAAAACAAGGTTCTGTGTGGTTTTTGGCTTTTATTTTTCGTTTTGTGAAGCGGTTTCAACTTTTCATCTGTTTTTTTGAAACATTTTCTGCTTTTCCTCTATTGTAAATCTTTCAGTCAGGCTTTATAATAATAAAGCGAAGGCGGTTCTGCCATTGGACTGCCGGTGTAAGAATGGAAATCCGAAAGCGTCCGGAAGCCTTGTGCGGTGCGCCTGCTGTGCGGCGGGCGGGGCGGTTTCGTCTATTTCAAATCTATAGAGTAATTGGGAAAAGGAGTATTCTACTATGCTGACGAATGAATACCTGAAGCGCGTGTACGAAGGTCTGGAAAAGCGCAATGCCAACGAGCCTGAGTTCCTGCAGGCTGTGCGCGAGGTTCTGGAGAGCATCCAGCCCGTCGTGGAGAAGCACCC
>CAVKKE010000253.1:0-2125 GCA_963656875.1 Barnesiella intestinihominis
TGCTGGAACGCCGCAAGCGGGCGGCTTTCAAACAGCAGATTCACGATCTGGCTCAAGGGTACATAGACAAGATGAACCAGGAAGAACGCCCCAAAAGGTGAGCGTCAAGGCATGGGCAGACCTACCCGCCCACCATGCGGTCTATCTGGGGCGCAGACAGACCGCCCGGCTACCGCAAGGCCGGTGCCTTACCAACTGGGGGCAGAAAGAATACAGCTGGGCGGTCCGCATGGGCAAGGCGGTTTCATGTCCGACACCGCCTTTTATATGGTACGGCCAGTGCAGGAGGGGGTGCATTCCCTTCCGCCCGGTGCTAACCCCGGGGCGTACCGCCAGAAACCGAACATTCACCCACCAAAAAGGAGCATCAATATGATGAACGACGAGAAAAAAATCGGCTTTTCTGTGGAGCTGGAAAACAACCGTGTTGACCTGTGGGCACATGGCGACGATGAGACGCTGGTGAACCTTGCCGTTGCAGCGGCGGCAAACATTGTCGCTGCTGCTTGCGGCAATAACAAGGACGAGGCAAAGAAGCTCCTGCGGGATGTGAAGATTGGACTGGATGTAGCACTCGATCATGCGTTGGAGCATCCCACCAAAGAGATTGCCCCGGAAGTGCTGAAAGCGATTGGCCCGGCAGACCTTCCGACCAAGCCCTTGGAAGAGGCCTGATTTTGGAGGGACACGGCATGGCAGATATGATCGCTACGCATATTATGGAGACCAAATGACAAAGGCGTACAGAAACAGAAGTCCTCCCAAAGTGGCGGATGATAAGAAACACCAGTGCAAACACACGTTTAAGATCACCGCTGCGCGATGCGCTCCGTGCAGTGGTTACAACGTGGAGTGCAAGCACTATGAGGGAAACGATGCTGCTGATACAAAGCATTATTCCCGATAAAACAATAGGCAGCCCTGCCCGCAGAAGCGGGGCTGCTTTTTGTGTGGCGCGGGGTGTCCTTCTGGTACAGGGACACTGTGAACGGGGCCGAACCCTGTCTGCGCCTGCTTAACGTTTCCATGAAAGCCGGACAGCCACGAAGTCAGCCGCCCGGCACGGCGGAGCGGTGCTGTACAGCAGCGTCCTCCTTTCCGTTCAAGCCCGATGCAAAACCGGGCTGCCGTTCTTGCCGAAGCCGCACCCGCATGGATATGACGGGAACGGGTGCGCCGCAGTGTGAGCGCAGAAACACCCTGTTCAACTTGCTCAGGCCAAAAGCAACAGGCCATTGCAGTGGCCGCCCCGCCTGCATTCTCTGCACGGCGGGATTGATATGCGAGCGCATGGAAGCTGCCTGTCTCCGATTCCCCATCATCAACAGGCGGGTCGGTTCAATACCGGCCGTTCGCACAAGAAAAGAAATGAGGTCAACATAGTTCATCTGGGAGATATAACAAAAATCCACGGTGACAGAATCGAACCGGTGGATTGCATAACCTTTGGAAGCCCCTGTCAGGACTTGTCTATAGCAGGACGCAGAGCAGGACTTGCGGGAGAACGGTCTGGACTATTCATTGAAGCCATTCGAATCATCAAAGAAATGAGGAAAGCGACAAATGGAATGCACCCAACTTTCGCTATTTGGGAGAACGTGCCCGGAGCATTCAGCTCCAACACCGGAGAGGACTTCCGAGCGGTTCTGGAAGAGCTTGTCCGCGTGGAACAGCCAGACGCTACTGTTCCTAGACCTGCGGGGGGGGGCGTTGGAAACATGCCGGAGCAATCGCCGGAGATGGATGGAGCCTGGCTTGGCGACAGCTTGACGCTCAATATTGGGGAGTCCCCCAACGAAGAAAACGCATCGCTCTTGTCGCAGATTTTAGAGGTCAGCGCGCCGGAGAAATATTATTTGAGCGCGCGGGCATGTCAGGGAATTCTTGTGAGAGCATCCCGACGTGGAAAGAAGTTGCCGGACTTGCTACAAACTGCCCTGCTGGAAATGATCGAGTGGTGGAATCCGGGTGTTTCTGCATCGCAGGAAACGTTATTGACCGTTCCGAAACAGCAGGGGCAAATGGAATAGGAGCAAAAGAGGATATTTCTTATACGCTGAACACGGTTGACCGACCAGCCGTAGCGTTTTCTATCAATCCACTTGCCAGCAACAGTATGAAGTCC
>CAVKKE010000254.1:0-2104 GCA_963656875.1 Barnesiella intestinihominis
CCCGGAACCCTTTTTGAGCCACTTTGGCCCTGAAAAGGTTCCGGGTTTTGTGCATGATTTTTTCAGCGAGCCATTTTGCAGGAGACGGGCGTGCAGCCCGTCTCCTGCAAAAACGAATCTTCAGAAGCGCAGATCAGCCTCAGCCTTTTGCAAGGCCTGCGACCTTGACTTCCACATAGGCAGCTTTGTCCTCAGTGGCTTCCACATAAGTGACTGTGGTGAATTCGATTTTGCTGGTGTCGATGCCGTAAAGCTTCATCTGGAACAGCAGGTTGCTCTTGCACTTTTCGGCGTTCTTGTAAGCGTCACCGGGCCACAGCTGGACCTTCTTGTTTTCGACAGCGGCGAGGAATGCCTTCACGTTTTCGTCGAGACTGTCACCGACACTGGCAGCAACGAATTCCACGGGGGTGAAGGTGAGGGCACTGCAGCCGGTGAACATGGAAGCACCAGCGATGGAAACAGCAGTCAGGCCTGCGACCTTCAGGAACGAACGACGGGAAAGAGTCATAGTGATATCCTCCTTAAATAAATCGCAATTCAACCTCAAAGCATTTTCCCAGCATAGCGGCTGGATTTGACTTTGCTTTACAGGAAATGAATGGATTTGTCAATGAAAAATGTCAAATATAACAAAATGTGCCCTGCTGCAGGGGTGAAGAAAAGATGGGTCTATGGAAAGGCAGGCGCGCATACATTTGCACCAAGAGATTTCGCGCGGGGAGGGAAACAGAATGGAGCGGAGAAATCTGGCCCTTTTGTGTGCAGGAGTGGTGTGCTTCTGGCTGTTTGCGCTGGCGTTCGGCTCGGCGCAGGGCCGCGGCCTGCGGATGGTAACGGCGGAGCCGGAAAACGCGGTGCAGGCGGCGGCAGAGGCGGACGAAGCTGCCCAGTCTGCTACGGCACAGCCGGAACTGACCCTCAACTGCCGTGCAGTCTGTCTGATCGATCAGGATACCGGAACGGTGCTGTATGAAAAGAACGCAGATCAGCAGATGCCCATTGCGTCTATCACCAAGGTGATGACTCTGCTGCTGACCTTTGAGGCCGTGCACGACGGACGGCTGACGATGGACACGCCGGTGCCGGTGAGCGAGCACGCCTACCACATGGGCGGCAGCCAGATCTGGCTGGAGCCTGGGGAACAGTTCACGCTGGACGAGATGGTCAAGGCTATCTGCGTGTCTTCGGCCAACGATGCTGCCGTGGCGGTGGCAGAGCTGGTGGGCGGCAGTGAGCCGGGTTTTGTCCAGAGGATGAATGACCGCGCGGCAGAGCTGGGCATGACCAATACGGTCTTTCACAATGCCTGCGGGCTGGACACGGAAGGGCATCTGTCCACAGCCCGGGATGTGGCAGTCATGAGCCGCCAGATCCTGACCACCTGCCCGGAAGTGCTGCACTACACCGGCATCTGGACGGACACCCTGCGCAATGGACAGACCCAGCTGGTGAACACCAACAAGCTGCTCAAGCGCTACAACGGCATCACCGGGCTCAAGACCGGGACCACCAGCGGAGCCGGGGTGTGCATCAGCGCCAGCGCCAGCCGGGACGGGCTGAACCTGATCGCGGTGGTGCTGGGGGCACCTTCCAGCGCAGACCGGTTTGATGCTGCCACCACCCTGCTGGACTACGGTTTCTCAGCATGGCGCGCGGTGCCACTGCCTGCCATGGAAGACCGGCCTCTTCTTATAAATGTAAAGGGAAGCGCAGAGGAGAGCGTGCCGCTGGATTATTCGGCGCTGCCCGGCACCCTGCTGATGCCCAAAGAGGGTGCGGCAGAGCTGACCGCTCAGATCGATCTGCCCGAGGAGCTGGACGCCCCGGTGCAGCAGGGGCAGGCTGTGGGCACAGTGCGCATCTCGGCAGGGGAGACCCTGATGGGCGAATATGAGATCACGGCGGCGGCAGATGCCCCGAAACTGGATTTTGGCACTGCATTCGGCCTGCTGTGGGACTCTTTGACCGGCCAGAACGGGTGAAAGTGCGCTTCATCGTCCAAAAGTGCCGCCGAGAGCACGGCCCGGAACTGTCTGCATGAACAATTCTGGATGAAGAAACAAAAAAACACTATTAAAATTGTATGAAATCCAAGGATTTT
>CAVKKE010000255.1:0-2087 GCA_963656875.1 Barnesiella intestinihominis
GATGTCCCACGACCTGCGCACCCCGCTGACCACACTGCTGCTGTACACTGAGATCCTGCGCTATCACAAGTATGACACCCCGGAGCAGGAAGCAGACTATCTGACCAAGATCGACTCGAAAGCCCGGCAGATCAAGCAGCTTTCGGACAACTTGTTCGAGTATGCCCTTGTCACCCGAGACACCGTGGCTGTGCTGGACCCTCCGGCGCATTTTTCGGAGATTTTTGAAGAACCACTTACGGAACTGGTGGAGACGCTGCAGCAGCGGGGCTTTGCCTGCGCTTTGGAATTGGGCGAAGAGGACGTGCTGCTCTCGGTCAGCGGCCAGTATGTGCACCGCATTCTGGACAATATCACGTCCAACCTGCTCAAGTATGCCGACCCGAAAAATGATGTCATCGTGCGTTTTGTGCGGGAGGACGGCCGGGCGGGCCTGTGCTTTGAGAACCGGGTGCTGCCCATCCCGGCTTCGGCAGAAAGCACCAAAGTGGGCCTGCCCAGCATCGAGACCATGATGGAAAAAATGGGCGGTGTCTGCCGCATCGAGCAGCCGGAAGGTGTGTTCCGGATGACGCTGCTGTTCAAAATTGTAAAAGAGTAAAATTTAACTGCTGTATGAGAAATCATGCGGCAGTTTTTTGTTATCGTCCTC
This sequence comes from Barnesiella intestinihominis, assembly GCA_963656875.1. GTDB lineage: Bacteria > Bacillota > Clostridia > Oscillospirales > Ruminococcaceae > Faecalibacterium. The sequence continues at coordinate 653 of CAVKKE010000255.1, forward strand.
TCAGCTTCGTTGAACTCAGCAGAAGCCTTTGACATTGCGGCAAAGTTTATGATTTTGCCAAGGGCTCTCCCCTTGGGAGAGCTGACGCCGAAAGGCGGCTGAGAGGGCGAGGCCGCTGATCTTTTTCTTCTCTTAATTTCTCTTAAGAAAATTTTGCGCCTTTTCCTAAGAATCCTCCGGTATACTTCCAGATATTGGCGGGAGTGTGTCCCGCTGCAACGATACAGGAGGGGCGATACGATGCTGCGAAAGAAACACAGCGAACCGGCACAGCAGCCGGACAGCCAGCAGGCATTGCTGGATTTTGAAAGCCCGGCTCCCCAGCCGGAGAAAAAAGACCCGAAGCAGTTCTTCAAAAAGAACTGGAAAAAGATCACAGCCGTGGTCTGCGTGGCGGCGGTGGCCGGAGCTGTCCTGCTGCCGAAAAACAGCGCAAAGCCCGCGCAGGCCAGCGCAGAATATGTGGAAGCGTCGCTGGAACGCCGTGATATCACCAACACTTACAGTGCGTCCGGCACTATCTCAGCGGCCAACACCTACACCGTGAAGTCCCTGGTGAAAGGAACTGTGCTGACCGCAGACTTCGAGGTGGGCGACACCATCGAAAAAGGCGATGTGTTGTACACCATCGACAGCTCGGATGTGGCCAGCAATGTGGAGAAGGCTCAGCTGGCTTTGGATCAGGCTCAGCGCAGCTACGATGATGCTGCAGATGCTCAGTATATCCGCAGCGTCATCGGCGGCACGGTGGCGTCCATCAAGGTCAAGGCCGGTGACTATGTTGCCGCCGGGCAGGAGATCGCCACGGTGCGTGACGATTCCACCCTGCTGCTGACGCTGGAGTTCCCGGCGGCAGATGCTTCTGCTTTTGCAGCGGGCCAGTCCGCGCAGGTGATCATGGACAGCACTTTTGAGACTCTGAGCGGCACTGTGCAGTCGGTGGCCGGCACCGATACCCTCAGCAACGGCAACCTGCTGGTGCGCACCGTGACCATCGCCGTAAAGAACACCGGTTCTCTTACCACGGCGCAGGCAGCTTCGGCCACCATCAACGGGGTCAGTGCACTGGCTTCGGCCCGGTTTACCTATCAGCATGAGCAGACTGTTACTGCCACGGCCAGCGGCACAGTGGCGGCTCTCTGCGTCAAAGAGGGAGCTTCCATCAGTGCAAACACCGCAATCGTCCAGCTTTCCGGCACCGAACTGAGCAAGCAGGTGCAGTCTGCTGCCGACAGCCTGCTCAACGCGCAGCTGTCCATGCAGGACACCGAAAAGCAGATGGAGAACTACACCATCACCTCGCCCATCAGCGGCACTGTGATCCAGAAAAACGTCAAGGCCGGTGACACTGTGGGCACCGACAGCACTTCCAGCGAGAGCATGTGCATCATCTACGATCTGAGCTATCTGGAAATGACCCTGAATGTGGATGAGC
>CAVKKE010000256.1:0-2023 GCA_963656875.1 Barnesiella intestinihominis
TACCCATCGGGCGAAGCAGGTCATTGATTTGGGTGGACAGTTCGGAAACGATCATAGTTGACACATCCTTTCTTTATGCGTCAACTCTAACCGAAAAGTTTCCAAAATGTTCCAAATGTGTTGATATGCGTCGTAAAGTGTCGAAATATGCCGTACAAACAAAAACAGCCCCGAGGAACCGTCAGGATCCCCGGGGCTGCTGTTATGTATATTACTGCTTCACGACGGCTTTCGCTCTGTCAAAGCAGAACTGGATCACCCTGCCGATGGTCTCATCGGTGATGGCCCAGCTGAAAAGCCGGCCGAACCTGCTGGCGTCCAATGCGGCGCGGAGCTTTGCGGAGACCCACGCTTTGCGCTCGGCACCGCGCTTGGTGCCCTGAATCTCATGCTCTGCACGCTCGATCAGGTCAAGCGTCAGGGCGCGGACGGATGCACCCCAGCCCAGACGAATCGCGCCGAGGACGTAAAAGGCGAAGCCTCCCAGCATCAGGACAAGGGCCAGCCAGCCGGGGAGGATGTTCAGAATATTGGTCAGTGCTTCCATGGTCAAATTCCTTTCTCTCAGTTGATGATTGCGTTGATTCCGCGCTTTGCGACAAAATCACGCTGCTCGTGCTTCACTTTGGCCGCATAGTCGAGTGCGGCGTGCATGTCCCCGTTGCAGTGTGCATCCGGGATGCGCTGCACGGCTCTAGCGGTGGCTTCACCCAGCGCAATAGCAGCAAGGGAACTTTCATACAAGTGGGTTTCGAACTCTTCGCGGGCTTTCTCTGCGGCTTCCTGCCGCTGCTCCTGACGCTCGATGCGCCGTTTCAGCATCCAGATGAAGAAGCCCAGCACTGCGGTCGGGATGCCCGCAGCAATAAGAATACTTTCCATCGGTCACACCTCCATCACGGGAATGTCGTAGTCCACAGCGCACAGGTGCTCGATGCGGCAGCCGCGGGCATTCTGCCAACCCGGTGCAAAAATCGCCACGTCGGCCTTTGCAAGAAACTCGATGCTCCGGGCCAGATAGTCCAGCGGCTTTGCGGCGGGGTCAAAATCGTCAAAGAATGTGTCAAGAACTACGATATCTTTTCCGAACTTATCCCATGCTCGACGAATCATAGCTCCGCGCTCTGCCATGATTTCTTTCTCCGTCCTGCCGTTCATAGGCTGGCTGATAAAAACAGTCTTGCTCATTTTTCTGCTCCTTTCACTGCGCCCAGCCCGGCACGCTGGATGATGGCCACGTAGTCCTTGTATGCGTGGGACATATCCACGTTGGTGCTCACGCCCGGCACGCGGGCCGTACTGGTGTACTGCCACATGCCAAACGGCCAGTCAGGCGAGGGCTTCTTGCTGCGGTATGCGGCCAGCCACACGTCGTAGGGCTTGAGGGCTGCACCGCCCATGTACAGGAAGGTCTCACCGAACCACAGGCCGGTGTAGAGCATGGAGTACACGCCCCAGCTCTGCACGACGCCCAGCATGTAAGCCGCAAGGTCGGTCAACTCAGACTTGCCAATGGCTTTCTGCACTTCGTCCTCGATGTCCACCGCCACGGGCAGCTCGAAGTTCCTGCCGGTGAGCAGCTTCTTAAAGTAGGCCAGCTCCTTGTCCGCTTCGGCACGGGTCGTGGCCTTGAAGTAGCCGTACACGCCACAGGGGATGCCCAGCCGCTTGCACTCCGCGTAGTTGCGGGCAAACTGCGGGTCAGTGTAGGGCGCACTGGGCTTGCCTGCGGCACTGTTGCCCATGGCCCGCAGCATCACGCCGTCGATCTGGCCGGACGCCTTGACTTTGGCCCAGTCAATCGTACCCTGATGCCGGGACACGTCCATGATGGTCTTATCCATTGTCTGTCTCCTCCTGCACGATCTCCTCAAAGCCGCTCTTGATGAGCAGGGCCTTGACCTTCTCTTTCAGCAGACGCGGGCAGCGCTCATACATCGCCTTTGCCTCCTCGGTCGTCTCGCAGCTCATGATCTCCTGTGCCCATAACATTGCCATCATAAGTACCATCCTTTCCAATTTT
>CAVKKE010000257.1:0-2008 GCA_963656875.1 Barnesiella intestinihominis
CGGAAAGCTTTTCCTCTTCGCCAGAAGGCTTCCCCCTCGGGGGAAGCTGTCACCGCAGGTGACTGATGAGGGGTAGTCATCTTCTGAACCCGCCCCCGGGAAACGAAATCTGACCTCTGCTTCCCCTCATCCGGCGCTACGCGCCACCCATTCCCCCTTTTGGCTTCGCCATTTTCCCCCGGCCGGGGGAAATCGGTCCCCGAGGGGGAAGGCTTTCCATGCGGGGAAGCTTATAAAAAATAAAAGGAGTACACCAACTATGAAAGCAAGAATGCCCGCAGGCTTCGGCCGCCCCGACATGAACGCCCTGATGCGTCAGGCCCAGAAAATGCAGGATGACATGAAGGCCAAGCAGGCCGAGCTGGAAGCCGCCGAGTACACCGGCAGCGCCGCCGGTGAAATGGTCACCGTGAAGATGAACGGCAAGCACGAGGTGCTGGCCATCACCATCAAGCCCGAGGCCGTGGACCCCGACGACATCGAGATGCTGGAAGACCTCGTGGCCGCTGCCGTCAACGCCACCGTGAAGCAGGTGGACGAGACCGCCGAGGCTGAGATGGGCAAGCTGACCGGCGGCCTGAACATCCCCGGCCTCTGATCCGGCGGGAGGGAACGACATGGCCTACACTGCAGCACCCCTTGAAAAGCTGATCGTCGAGTTCAGCAAGTTCAAGGGCATCGGCCGCAAAAACGCCACCCGCATGGCCTACCAGATGATGAACATGTCCCCCGAAGATCTGGACGGGCTGGCCGACGCCATCCGCGGCATGCACACCAAGCTCAAGCGCTGCCGCATCTGCCAGAACATCACCGAGAGCGACGTGTGCCCCATCTGCACCAGCGCCAAGCGGGACACCTCGGTCATCTGCGTGGTGGAGACCCCCCGCGACGTGGAAGCGCTGGAGCGCACCCGGGAGTACAACGGCCTTTACCATGTGCTCTACGGCCTGCTCAACCCCATCGACGGCGTGGGCCCCGAGCAGCTCACCGTGAAGGAGCTGCTGGCCCGGCTGAACGGCGACACCGTGAAGGAAGTCATCATGGGCATGAACCCCACCGTGGAGGGCGAAGCCACCGCCATGTACCTAGCCAAGCTCATCAAGCCCCTGGGCATCAAGGCCACCCGTCTGGCTTCCGGCCTGCCGGTGGGCTCCAGCCTGGAGTTCGCGGACGAGAACACCATCTACCGCGCCCTTTCCGGCCGCGCAGAGCTGTGAATTGGAGAAAATTTACAGTTTCTTCAAAAACAGCCCTTGCAAAACCGTGAAAAGGTGGTATACTAACATAACGAATCCGCACGGAGAAAGGAGGCGCGCACCATGGCACCTGCCAAAGAGCGTCCGGCGACCAAAACCATCGCCACCAACCGGGAAGCGCGCCACGAGTATTTCGTGATGGAGGCGCTTGAGACCGGCGTTGAGCTGAAAGGCACCGAGGTGAAGAGCCTGCGGGCCGGAGGCGTCAACCTGAAGGACAGCTGGGTCGATATCGAAGACGGCGAGCTGCTGGTGAAGGGAATGCACATCAGCCCCTATGACCACGGCAACGTATTCAATCAGGATCCCATGCGCGTCCGGCGTCTGCTGGCGCACAAGAATGAAATTCGGCGGCTGCACCAGCAGTGCAAGCTGCAGGGCTACACCCTCGTGCCGCTTTCGCTCTATTTCAAGCATGGCCGCGTGAAGATGGAAGTGGGCCTTTGCAAAGGCAAAAAGCTCTACGACAAGCGTGCCGACGCCGCCCAGCGCGACGCCAAGCGTTCCATCGACCGGGCAATGAAATCCAACGGCAAGTATTATTGATTCCAATTCAGGCCTTTTCCCTGACGCGGAACCCCCAAAGCTTTCCGGCACACTGCAACGTGTGCCTTTCATGGGGGCGTAAAGGTTTCGACGGGGAGAGCGAGGTCTGGGCAGCGGGTAGCAGCGGGGGAACTGCTCTATAACTCCTCCAAAAAAATTAACTGACAACAATAATTATCAGTTGCTCGCAGCCTGAGTGCTGCGCG